>NZ_JAJKFV010000029.1:1749371-2049371 GCF_020966775.1 Rhodopirellula halodulae
TTACCTCACGAATGACGCCTGATGCGCGGACGGCTTGCAAGCTTCACCGAATGGTTAGCTTTCTGGTAGTTCGCGGGTCTGACAACATGGTTTTTACGCTAGGCCTTCGGCACACCTTCGCTCTTTCGCAAAGCGGGCTGGCATTGGTACAATTTCCGTAGTTGAAACATCGTTCTCTTCGTTCAGGGCGGTGTCGTAAAAACCTTCCGTTAGGCGACCTAGATCAATCGAGAATCCAATGTCGATAGCAAAAGACACGATGGCGGACATCATCGCCCGCCAACCCGATGACAGTAGTTTCGATGAAATCCTCCGCGAACTGGCTTATGCCCGCATGATCCAGCGTGGACTGGACGACTCGGCCAACGGCCGCACCGTTACCAACGATGACATCAAGCGAAAGGTCGAATCGTGGCGCAAATAGCATGGACAATGGAGGCAGCAGATTGCCTCGAACAAATCCATGACTACATCGCGGCTGACTCCGCGACTGCGGCGTCGAACGTTGCCACTGGCATCTATGACAAAATCCAGGTGCTTCGCGAACATCCTCGGATCGGTCAGCGATACGAACCGATCACTGATCGAGAAGTCCGCGAGCTTCTGTACGGCCACTATCGGATTCCATATCTTATCGTTAACGATGATCGAATCGAGATACTTGGCGTGTTTCATGGTGCCATGGACATTGACCGTTACCTGAAATAGCCGGTCGCCTAACATGGGTTTTACGCTGAGACCATCGGCACACCTTCCGCGTTTGGCCACGCGGGCTGGCCTTGGTGCAATTTTCCCAGTTCTGACATCGTTCGCTTCGTTTAGGGCGGTGTCGTACAAATCTACCGTTGTACGACCTAGATGTTCCGCATGTCGTGGCTTCCGTGAATCACGCGCGAGACTTCGATGCCTTCCTCGATCACGCGGAAGAATATCACGTAACTGCCGACGCTAAATGAACGGCATCCGTGCACGCGGAATCCCGGCCGCTCTTCGCCCATGTTCGGTTGCGTTGCGATTGTACCGCACGTCTCACGAATCTTCAGTATCCATTTGCGAGCAGCGCTTGTCCCGCGCGATGAAATCGACGATGCCAAAGAGATCGTCGTCTGCGTCGGGTGCGTAAATGACTTTCGCCATCAAACGTTTCCAGTCTCGATCTCACTGATTCGCGCTTCCGCCCGGCGGTATACGTCTTCGGCTGGAATTCCCTGTCCCGCATCAAGCTGGTCAAACCCTTTCTTGACTTCGGCGCGCAGCGACTCGCGTGACTGCAACATACGCAGACCTTCGGCCAGAACGTCGGACTCATTTAGGAATCTCTTCTCAGAGACCATTCTTTGAACGAATGGCACCAGATCACTTGGTATTTCGGTTGTCATGGCTACCTGAATTTCGAGATGAGTGGCGGATTCGCCGGTCGTACAACATGGTGTTTACGCTGAGGATCTCCGGGCGCACCTTCGATGTAGTACAGGCCTCGCTCTCGTTATACAATCAAATTCAGTTCAGGACATCGTTCGCTTCGTTCAGGACGGTGTCGTGACAACCTTCCGTTGGGTGGTAACTCTGTGACCTCTGACTCCGGCGTTCAAGTTTATGTCCCCCTTCCGAATTATGCCTCCATTGGTGGCGAGACGTTTTGGGCGGATCAGGTTGGCATCTCGCTGTATCGCATCGCCAACGTGCCCTTATGGGCTTACGGACTCAATTATCACGATGTTGTCCGGGCAACACCCGATGCCGAGGGAATACTCACGATCGACGAGGTCGTTGAATCCAGCGGCCACCGCACACTTCGTTTGATGTTTCCCAGCGACATTGGTGCTGAACAGCAAGGCGAATTGCTTCGAAAAATTTATCAGCCTGGCGGTGTCACATTCGAACGGGCTAACGGTAGCCTCGTCGCAATCAACATTGCTCCAGAGAGTGACTACCTCTCCGTTTTCGATCAGTTGGAGGCTTGGGCCGATTCCGGCTTGCTTGATTTCGAGACATTCCATGCGCGGGTCGAGGGGAGTTTCGATGATGCTCCATGATTCAGCCACAGCGCCCGTCGCGGCCTGACATGGTTTACTTGCTGGGACTTCGCCGCGGTTTCTGTTTTAGGACTTCGGCGGGTTTTTGGCGTTGGGCCTCCGGCACGGTTTTTGTGTTCGGCCTTCGACGCACCGTTGTTGTTTGTCCAAGCCTTCCGCTGCTCGTAGAATAATAGGTCGTTCTAACTGGACCGGCATCGCGACGGCGGTGTCATGTAAATCTTCCGTCGGATGTCGCTGTTGTTTCCTCTTCGCAAGCAACTTCTACGCTTTACCCTGTTGGCTCCGCCTCTGGTCGGAGGTGCGATTGGTTTTGCGCTGGTTGCGATCTATCCGCCGCGGAACCCAGTCGACTACTGGCCCGCCACAGGGTCTTTGAGCCTTGGTTTCGCTGTCGTCGGCCTGCTCTTGGGCTTTCTCACGTGGCTTTGGATGCGCGGTCGTGTTTCCGCTTTGATCGCATTTTCGGCGATTGCGATTCCTTTTTGTTCGTTCGGTTGGTTTGTGAATGGCAAAGGCGGTCGTTGGGACGTCGCTTGGTGGTTTGGGCTTTTCGGTATTATCACAACGGTCACGTTCTTCATCCGTTCGTTCGCTCTGGTTGGAAACGATGGTGAAAGGGATCGCGGCGTCTAGCCTGGTTCTGCATTCAGTATCATGCACCTGCGTTGCGCTTCAATGACCTGCTTGGAGGGCGGTCTCGAGCCGTTCGTGACAACCGGCTATTCGAACTTCTGTCCGAGGATGACTGACCGATGGCTTGTACTCGATGGCACGTGCTTGATGCCAAGCAACTGATGGCACGTATCAGGACAGGCTGCTTGGTGAAGCGTGTTCAGTAGCTGAAATTGACGGCTTGCCACCAGCGTGCTTTGTAAAACTTTGAACCAGAGATGATGTGTCGTTGCTTGGGCTCAGTTGGGTTCACGAGGATAACGGAGTCACTTTGCCAGGAGGTGCCGACTTCGGTTCGTTGTGGGTCGCTGATCCAGATGGAGCCATCAACGTGCTGGCTGGCGCTCTTGATCCACTTGAGATTGGACAGGAGTTGGAAGGCTTCGGTTGCGATGTCAAACAAATACAGCCCATCGTTGTTGCTCACCAACAACTTTCCGTCACTTCGCAAGGGGAACAGGTCGTGTCCGGTGGGTGACTCAGGCAGTTCGTAGGTCTTTTCCAGCGTCAGCTTGCCTTCCGCGTAACCGAAGCGGTACAGCAGGTCGCCGAGCACCCATAAACACTGACGTTGTTTGTCCCAGGTGACGCCATGTGCGTACGGCAACGGCAGGTCGTCGTGTTTGTCCGCACTGTGATGCAGTCTCAGGATGCCATGGTTGCTGTTCGCGGTGACGATGGCACCATCGGGAAGCAATTCCGCCGAATGGCAGCTGCTGTAGCTGGGGTAGTCCTTTACCAATGTCGAATCGGAAAATCGGATCAGGCGTACACGGCCGTGATAGGCCGCCAAGATGAACACTTCGCCTTGATGCGTAACACGTTTCGCATCCGTGGGGATGAATTCAATCGGTTCTTCGTCGATCGCCGGATAGCTCCAAAGTAGCGATTCGTCGGCCGAAGAAGCGGTCGGATTGACCAAACGAATTCGATTGTCAGCCTGGTCCGCGCAAAGGAAGGCCGTCGTTTCAGTCGAAAGGTCGACGTTGCTCGGGCCGTGGTCGTCCGACTGGGCAAGTGCCACGCTGGTGAGCGAGGTCAACAACAGTGTGACGAGGGTTTTCACGGTGAGCCCATTCTTTCTTCTAGCAGTTCTTGGGTCTGGCATGGTCGCCTTTCGCTCCACGAGAATTGCGTCCGATGAAAACGCCTTGGCTTAGCAGCGACCAACGGGTTGAATGCCGGTGCTGAAATCCAGTGAACTGCTACGCGGTTTCTCGTTCCGCGATATCACGTAGTTCCCCGATGCAGGACTTCATCACCTCGATGTCAATCTCGTGGACGTTGATTGCTTCGCCGGGGTTTTTCAGCATTGTGACTGTGAGTCGGCCACCGAGATGCTGTCGAAATTCCTCCAAACCCTGCAGCACATTGTCGGGCGAATTCAATTGGTCACACCACAGGGGAGTGCCCAGGTCCGCGAGCGTTTGGCAAACCGCGTGAGCCAGTGGTTGCGGGAACCCAAACTTGCGAGCGGAATAGAGCGTGTCGAGTGCCACGCCGATTCCGACGGCTTCACCGTGTCGGAGCGCGTAGTTCGTCATCGGTTCCATGCGGTGGGCGGACCAGTGGCCGAAGTCCAGTGGACGAGCTTCCAACGCTTCGAATGGATCGCCACCGGCGGTGATGTGATCCAAATGCAACTGGCAGGACCTAGCGATCGCTTCTTTGGAAACATCCGCGGCGCGGCGACGAAGTTTACTCGCCGACTTGCGAAGAAAATCAAAGAACGCCGCGTCCTTGAGCAAGGCAACTTTGACGGCCTCTGTCAGTCCCGAACGAAAGTCGCGATCGGGTAGGGTACGCAGAATCGCCGTGTCATTGAAGACTGCCCAAGGGACGGCGAACGTTCCGATCCAATTTTTCTTGTCGAAGTAATTGATTGCATTCTTCACGCCCACGCCGGAATCCGCTTGTGCCAAAGTGGTGGATGGCAATCGAATCAGCCGAATGCCACGATGGGCAATCGCGGCAGCAAATCCGACCGCGTCCAGCACGGCCCCGCCACCTGCCACAACGATGTAGCTGCGACGATCCAGGTCGTGTGAATTGATTGCTGCCAGCAGGTCGCGGAGCGTGTGTTCGGAGTTTTTGCAGGACTCGCCGCCGGGAATGATCATCGGTTCGCGAACCAGTCGCAGCCGCTCACTCGTTTGCAGGCGATGAAACAATCCGTTGGCGAACGCACCGTTTTCCAAATTGCTATCCAAGCAGAACAGCACCTTGGGTGGCGTCGACTGTTCGCCGAGCAGCACGTCTTCCAGCACCGAAAAGTCGCCTTGCGAGACGTCGTCGGTTTGCCGGAGGCGGTGAACAAATTTGACTTCGAAGGAAATGTCGTGGTCGGTCATGGGGTCAGATCTTTCCATCCACGCCACAACCAACGCAAGGAGTCAGGGAAAATCGATCCGCCATGTTTGCCGTTGTGGCCGCCCTCGCCATAAACGAATTTGTAGTCGTATTCCTTGAACGCGAGGGCGGAAGCCATCTGTTGGTTGGCGAGCGGCCAGTTGCCAAATTGATTGTCCAGGTCGCCGCTGCCGTCTTGCAGAAACACGCGAATGGGTTTGCGGTCGGTCTTGCGAATCATCGGCACAAGGTCGTGGCCACCACGGATGTCGACGAAGCTGCCGATGTGCGAGAGGACTTTGCGAAACGAGTCTGGGCGATACCAAGCAACGGTGAATGCGCAGATCCCGCCAGAACTGTTCCCGCAAATGGCTCGCAGATCGGGATTGTCGGTGATGTTGTATTGTTGGCGAACAACCGGCAGCAACTCATTCAGCAGGAACTTCGAATAGTCTTCGGAAACGGTGTCGTATTCAAAAGAGCGATTGGACGGGCGTGGCGACCATCCACGTTTGGGGAGCAGTTCACCGCGATGTCCGGGATCCACCATCACCGCGATGGTGACCGGCATATCGCCCGAGGCAATCAGGTTGTCGAACACGGTCGGCAAGCGAAAGTCGCCGGAGGTGCCCTCGAACGCGTGCCCGTCTTGAAAAACCATCAAGGCAGCGGGTTGGGCCAGATCGTATTGGGCGGGGACGTAGAGGCTGTATCGACGCCGGGTTCCTTCAAAGACCTGACTGTCAGCAAACTCGTGTTGAGTGACGGTTCCTCGGGGAACGCCTTCCTGAGGATGGGAGTCCGCGGGCCAGGTGTAGGTTTCTTCTGCGGGAGACGAGGCGACGTTCAGATTCATGCCGGCGAACAGCAGAGGCAACAGCCAAAGCCAGACGCGGCTCGGGCGGTGCCCGGATGACAATTTCATGCGTGTCTTGGTGGGAAAGGCGGGATGGAGGCGGGAATCGTGGGGAGGCCGAGGCGGGACGGAATCAGTATTCCGCGTTTGGGGTTGGCGGCGGAAAGCCATCACCAAAAGCCATGTGGTGGGATTCCAATGCGGATTGGGCTACAACCTCCGCCGTCGAAGACCCAACAGTGTAACTCAATTTTCACGGGATCAATCAGTCGTGCAACAGCGTCGTTTAGGCAGCAGCGGAATTGTCGTTTCTGACATTTGCATGGGAACCATGACGTTTGGGAGTTCCTGTGATGAGGCACTGAGTCACGCCATTTGTGACCACGCCTTCGATGCGGGAATCAACTTTTTCGACGCGGCTGAGATTTATCCCGTGCCGCCGAAGGAAGAAACCTACGGTGTGACGGAAGAAATTTTTGGACGTTGGTTGAAAACGAAGCCTCGCGAATGCGTGACCGTGGCTACCAAAGTGACGGGTCCGGGGCACGGATGGTTCAAACCGCCGGTTCGATATGGACGGACGACTCTGGATCGCCACCAAATCATCCGTGCTTGTGAGGACTCGTTGCGTCGACTGGGCGTGGAGACCATTGATCTGTACCAAATTCACTGGCCCGACCACGGGATGCCCTACGAAGAGGTGCTCGAGTCGCTGACGCATCTTCGACGCACGGGGAAAGTCCGTGTGATTGGTTGCAGCAACGAGACCTCTTGGGGATTGATGAAAAGTTTGTGGGCCGCCGACATTCATGGCGTTGATCGCTATCAGACCGTTCAAAACAACTTCAGCCTGATCAACCGACGTTGCGAAAATGAATTGGCACAGGTTTGTCGCCGAGAAAACGTGAGCTTGCTTCCTTACTCGCCATTGGGCGGCGGGGTGCTGACTGGCAAATACGAAAACGGTCCCCCGCCGGGTGGACGATTTTCCGAGTACCTGCAAACCGGGAACGATCGTCAAAAGGCAATGGCGCAGCGGTTCGTCAACGATCGCACGGTGGAGACTGCTGTCCGGATCGAGGAGATTGCCAAGTCAATTGGAACAACCGGTACCGCCTTGTCGGTCGCTTGGAGCAAGCAACATGACTTTGTCGCGTCCACGATCGTCGGCGCCACGACGGTGGAGCAGTTGAAAGAGATTCTCGTCGCCGACGACATGACCTTGGACGACGAAACCTTGGCCCGGATCGACGCGGTCGAGGTGGACATCCCAAACGCGATGACCGAAGACGGTCTGCGTCGACTGTGATGAGTTGCCTTTGCGGCATTGCGGGTGGCATCGGATCGTCTTCGTGTGAGACGACAGAATCGGAGGTTTGTTTAACCGTCAGTCTTGCTCGGTAATGTGAGCCTCAAGCTTCGCGAAGAACGCCGACTTGCGTTCACTGTATTGCTCGGGATCGCCTTCGCTGGCCTTCCACAGGTTCACTTTCTGGCTTTCGAAACGCATCGCTTCTTCCGCGTCGTTCCGTAGGAAGTCGCGAATGAGCAACAATCGGTCGACGGCCGGATGCTCGGCTGTCATCAAGAACACTTGATGGGTGGGGGTTCCATGGCGGGGCTTTTGCAAAACGAGGCAATGATCGAGCCAGTCGGGTGAATCGACGACTCGGAAATTCAGCCCCTCTATGTGTAGCGATGCCGCGTCGAGATTCGAAAGGTTGGGGACCAGAGCGACGACATCAATGATCGGTTGAGCGATCAAGCCGGAAATCGAAGTTCCGCCGACGTGCTCCACTCGCGTCACGTGGCCCTGACAGGATTGCAGCAAATTGCTGCGGGTTTGCTCGAACTCTTGTTTCCAACGCGCATCGTGATGCATCAAGCGAATGGATTGTGGTTCGCCCTCATCGAATCCGTCGCGGTAGGAGTGATCGAAGGGGGGAGACGTCATTGTCGGCCAAGCAGATGAGGGGGAGTTGGAGCAAGGTGTCCGGCGGGAAGACTTTTGGTCCCGGTCAAGTTCGCCGCAAGTTCGCCCGCAGGCAATGCAAAAGGGTCAACGCAAGGGGGCAATTCATCCCGACTCGCTGTTGCGGTATAACCCCTGGCAAATGGAAGCGTCCAGCCCGTGCAATCCGTGGTTCGAATTGGTTCAGCACCAGCGACTTGGGGGATCAGCGGCGACGGCGTCGTTTTCATTGTTTCAGACGTTCACCTGTTCGAGTAGCTCATGACTGACCAGATCCAATCCGGGAATGCCTCCTCCAACTCTCCATTGGTGGGTGTCATCATGGGAAGTCGCAACGACTGGGACACCATGTCAGCGGCGTGCGAGATGTTGGATCGATTGGGCGTGCCTCATGAACGATCGGTGGTGTCAGCACATCGGACTCCCGAACGCATGTTCGAGTACGCCCGTTCAGCGGCGGACCGCGGTTTGAAAGTCATCATTGCCGGGGCAGGCGGTGCGGCGCATTTGCCAGGCATGGTCGCGTCCGAGACCGTTTTGCCGGTGATTGGGGTGCCCATCCAAAGCCGGGCTCTGCAGGGCCTCGATTCCTTGCTGTCAATCGTGCAAATGCCAGGCGGAATACCTGTGGCCACGATGTCCATCGGTGTCGCCGGGGCGAAAAACGCGGGTGTGATGGCAGCGCGAATTTTGGCAACCGGCGACAATGATTTACGCGGCCGCGTGCAGGCGTTCATTGACCAGCAACGTGACGATGTGATTGCATCGGCTGAGCTGCCTTGATGTGAACTGGCCTGATGCGAATTGCCCTGATGTGTGACCGTTGAAGTCCGGCGAGTGACGGTCCGAAATCGCCGATTGAGTTGAAATTGTTTCCCGCGCTATTGAGTTCACAATTCAGATGTCATCTGCTGATTCTTCTGCGATTTTGCCTGGTGCCACGATTGGAATGGTGGGTGGCGGACAACTTGGCCGAATGTTTGCCATCGCGGCGGCGCGGATGGGATACCGGGTGGGAGTGTTTTGCGGCAGCAGTGACGAACCGGCTGCCGAGGTCGCAGCGTTTACGGTGTGCGGGCCGCTGACGGATCATTCAGCGATCGAAGCGTTCGCCAAACGCTGTGACGTGATCACATTGGAATTCGAAAACATTCCGGCGGACACCATCGCGGCTTGCAGCAAACACGCGCCGACTTTTCCGGACGCTTCGGTGCTGGCAATGGCGCAAGATCGATGGATTGAGAAGACCACACTTCGAGAGGCTGGATTGCCCGTTGCGGCTTTCGAGCCCGTGTCGGATCTCGAATCCGCGGTTGCTGCGGGTGAAAAGCTCGGTTGGCCTATCATCGTGAAAACATGTCGAAGCGGGTACGACGGCAAGGGACAGCACCGGCTGAATTGCCCCGCCGATGCGGAGGCCGTTCAGTGGGACGGAGCCGAAGGCGGTGCAAATGACGGCCCACCATGGGTCGCCGAGGCCGTGGTGTCGTTCGAGCGTGAAGCGTCCGTGATCGTCGCCCGCACCGTGGACGAGCGAGTGGCAACGTTTCCGGTTTTCGAAAACGACCACCGCAATCACATTTTGGACGAGACAATCCTTCCAGCCAATGTTTCCGCTGAGATGGAAGGACGAGGCCGCCAGATCGCTCAGCGTGTTGCCGAGCACTTGGGCTTGGTGGGATTGCTGTGTGTTGAGTTGTTCGTCACGGAAGACGAGTTGATCGTGAACGAGGTTGCCCCACGGCCTCACAACTCAGGGCACGTCACGATCGAAGCGTGCGCGACCAGCCAATTTGAGCAGCATGTTCGGGCCATTTGTGGGTTGCCTTTGGGTGACACATCGATGGTGGTCCCCGCCGCCAGCATGTTGAATTTGCTGGGAGATATTTGGGAGGAGGCGGCCAAGCAAAATGGCATCCCGAATTGGGAAGCTTGTTTGGCGACCCCCGGCGTGGCTCTGCATCTGTACGGCAAGCATGCGGCACGAGTCGGCCGAAAGATGGGCCATTTGACCGTGGTCGGCAGGGATCTGGACGAGGTTTCCAAGCGGTTGTATTCCGCACGCGAGGCCTTGCTGCGTGATCGCACCTGAGCGGTGTGGACTTTCGTGCACCGGCTTGGGCTATGGGCGCTGTCGCGAATTCTCGGCTGTGACGCTGGTTTTGGCCCGTGAATCGCGTCCTATTTCACTCAGAAGCCGTCGAGATGGCGTTTGTGACGAAAAGCTGCGGCGTTTCGCAACAAGTGTTGCAAAATGCTACACCCTACAATCGTTAATCTTCGCGGGGTGATGCTCTTCTGAGCCGTTTTTTTCGTGGAATTCGAGGATTCCAGAAATAGACTGAGTTCTCCGCGCCCGGCTTTTCATCGTTTCGTTTCGCGTCCCCGATGCTGAGAAACACCATGAGAACGCCGTCCCCCGCGCCCCAGCACCTCTTCTTTGGTCCCCAATCCTTCTCTGAGATGTCGATGAAGATCTTTTCCACTTTCGGCTGCAAATTGTCGGCCCTGTTGATGCCGGTGGTCATGACGACCGTCGTTTCTGCGGCGTCGCCGTCCGCGACGGAATCCGCCGCTGTTTCGTCGGGAGCCTCCATTCGCGTTGTTTCCCACGACACCGATGCCGGTCAATCCATTGCCGCGTCGATTCAACCGGGAGCCGAGGATGCAATGCTCGCCGCGGTGCGAAAGTCGCCTTCGGACGTTGTCTTGATCGTCGACACTTCGGCTAGCCAAGTCGGCGGGTTTCGTGACGAAGCCATGTCGGCGGTGCAGTCGGCTTTGACCGCGATGGAAGGCAAAGACGTCCGCGTTGCATTGTTTGCTGCGGATGTCCAAGCGACCGAACTGACGGAAGGGTTTGTTGCCGCGGGCGAGTCAAAGTTGGACGCTGCGACAGCCAAACTGAACTCTCGTTTGCCACTGGGAAACACCAACTTGGTTTCGGTGTTGGGAACGGTTCGGGCTTCATTGACCGGCCGACCCGATTCGCGAAATCGTTCGATCGTTTACATCGGCGATGCAAAGTCGGTGGACGCGGCACAGAACATGAGCCGGTTTGCCAACCTGGTGGATGCACTGCGAGCGGATCGTATCGCAGTCCACTCGATCGCAATCGGACCAACTCGCAATGTCGAGCTGATGGGTGTGTTGGCAAATCAAACCGGTGGTGTCTTGGGAGTCGTGGGGACTGAAGCCAAGCCATCCGAAATCGCCAACGCCGTCGCCGACGCGTCTTTGATGTCGCCGATCTGGGTGTCGGAAATTCAAAGCGATTCGAAAATCACATGGGTGCATGGCGACCGTCTTCCGCCGCTGCGTTTGGATCGAGATTCGATCTACTTGGGCCATCTGAGCGAAGCGACGAAGGAAGTTTCTCTAGATGTGGTTGGTGAAACGTTGAGCAGCAATGTTCAAATCACCGCAGCTTCTGAAGTCGAAGGCCAGAACCCCGATTTTGCTTTTTTGACCGGGCTAATTGCTTCTCACAAGAAGGAGTCCGGTTTGTTGTTGGCAACGGCTGGTTCGCCGATGCTGCGACAAACTGCTGAGTCCTTGGTGGCACGTGCGGCGTCGCTCGCTGAAGCTGCGACGATGGCCATGCAGCAAGGCAACCTTCGTGGTGCTCGTGCGGTTGCTCAGGAAGCTTTGCAGGCTGATCCGAACAACGCTGAAGCCAAGTCCGTTTTGAAAATGGCAACGCCGGAAGGCAAACGCCTGATCCTGCAGAATGGCGATGACAACCCGTTCGACGATATCTTCGGTGGCGGTGGTGACGCCGCGAGCGACGCTCCATTCGGCGAAGCACCTGCCGCTGGCGACGACGTGTTCGGCGCCGCCGGCGACGATGCACCTGCGATGGAAGCGGCACCTGCCGACGACGTGTTCGGTGCCGAACCACCCGCCGCTGACGCTCCCGCTGCACCAGCCGATGACGCTCCCGCGGCGCCGGCCGATGACGTTTTCGGTGCACCGGCTGAGCCTGCTGCTCCTGTTCAACCCGCTGCACCCATGCAGCCTGCTCCCGCAGGTCCCGCCCTCGGTGGTGGTGACTTTGGCGGTGGCCAGTTCGATGGTGGGCTCGGACCCGTGGTCGGTGATAGCGAATTGATGGAATCCGGTGGTGATCTGCTGGGCCGTTACGGTCAATTGCGTTCGCGGGAAGAAGGACGTCTTCGTGCCGAGGTGCGTGCTCAACTCCGTGAAGCTCGTCGTCTGATTCGGCAAGATCCCGTCGGTGTCGCCGGCAGTCTCAAAAGCTTGCTGTCGCGAGTGGAAACGACTCCTGATATCGATCCTCAACTGCGTCGTGAACTGCTGGGTCAGATTCGCTCCGCGATCCAAATTGCCAGTGCCCGCGAAGCCGACTTCCTGGAGCAGGAAGCCAATTTGGAGCAGTTGGCAGCCGGAGCCACCGCATCGGCTCGGTTGCTGCAGGAAACTTATCGCCGCGAAGATCGCTTGAAGCGATTGTCGGCACAGATGAACGCGTTGATTGACGAAGGACGTTACACCGAAGCAGACGGTGGGGTCTCGTTGGAAATTGCCGCGTTGTCAGGTGACACAATCACCTATGACAGTGTGCTTGGTCGTCACGTGACGGATGAAACATTGGCGCTTCAGACCTACGCACGTGATCGCCGTTATCGCGAACTTCGAGAACGGAACTTCGTGGACGCTTTCTCGCTGGTTCTGAAGTCTGCGGTCCCATTTGTGGATGATCCACCAATCGTCTATCCCGAAGCTGAAACCTGGCAACGTTTGAGCCGCCATCGCATTGAACGCTATGGTTCGATTGAGTTGGTTGGCGATAGCGAGACCGAACAACGGATCGAAGCAACTTTGTCCGATGAGGTCAGTTATCAGTTCCCCGACACCCCATTGGTCGACGCCATTCGTTTGATCAGTGAGGATCGTCAGATTCCGATTCGCATCGATACCTTCAGCCTCGAAGGGGAAGGTTTGTCGGAAGACATTCCTGTCAACATCTCGTTGGACAACGTTTCCCTGCGTTCGTTCCTGCGACTCATGCTTCGCGATCAGAACCTCACCTACATGATCAAGGATGAAGTTCTGAACATCACCACCGTGACCGCAGCGGAAGACAACTTGGTGACCAAGGTGTATCCCGTCGGTGACCTCGTCGTGCCCATCGTCAGCCTCGGTGGCGGCGGTATGGGAGGCATGGGCGGCGGTATGGGCGGCGGCATGGGAGGCATGGGCGGCGGCATGGGAGGCATGGGCGGCGGCATGGGAGGTATGGGTGGCGGCATGGGCGGTATGGGCGGCGGCATGGGCGGCGGTATGTTCGTCGTTCCAGATGACGCAACCCTCCGTTCGAAGACCGGCGTTTCCACCGCAGCACCTGCAGCTCCAACGACCGACGTCAGCACGACCCAGAAAGGTTCCGTCGAGAACATTGACCGAGCCATTCGTCTGCAGATCGCCGATGGTCAATCGGTTGATCAAGCCTGGAAGGATCACTTTGCAAGCTGGGATGTTCGCTCCGCCGAGGATTTGACAATTTTGGATCGCCGCGTTCGCGCGACTGTCTCCCAACTGAACGTGAAGGCTTCGGCTGCTGAAAAAGCGGGCGACAAGGCAAAGGCCAAGTCACACTTTGAAGAGATTCGATCCGTGATCGCGGGAGCCATTTCGGCGGGACACATTCAACCTTGGATGTATCAAGCTTATGCATTGGCATTGGCGGCCACTGACGCGCCTGATTCGGAAGTCGAGCGGGCTCTGTTGTCAGCAGCTGACTTTGCAGAAACCCCTGAAGACCTTCTGAATGTGGCAGGTCGTTTGGAAGACATGGGACAACTCGAAGCCGCTTTGAAGCTTTGCCGTCAAATTTCGGACGCGGAACCGGACCGTCGTGAGCCCTATGTGATGGGGCTGCGGATCGCGAAGCGTTTGGATGAACCCGCCGCACTTGCGTGGGCATGTGAAGGTGTCTTGGGATTGGCTTGGAGCGAAAAGTTCCAGCCTCTCGTTGAAGAAGCTCGTTTGCTGGCTCGTGCCACGC
This sequence comes from Rhodopirellula halodulae, assembly GCF_020966775.1. Classification (NCBI taxonomy): domain Bacteria; kingdom Pseudomonadati; phylum Planctomycetota; class Planctomycetia; order Pirellulales; family Pirellulaceae; genus Rhodopirellula; species Rhodopirellula halodulae. The sequence goes on from NZ_JAJKFV010000029.1 coordinate 1,763,288, forward strand.
ACCAGGAATTGTTGGCCGAAGGTGATCAAACCATGGCCAGAGAGTTCAGCGAAGCGCTTCGTCGAGCTGCGTCGCATGATGCCATCGTTCGCGTCAGCTGGACCGGTGACGCCGATATCGATTTGGCGGTGGAGGAACCCTCCGGAACCGTTTGCTCGTTGGAAGCACCTAGCAGTGCCGGTGGTGGAACGCTCGTTAGCGATGCGTATCCCGGTGCCCAGGATGATCCGACCGGACAGATCTCGGAGACTTACCTCTGCCCCAAAGGTTTCTCAGGCGAATACCGAGTGTTGTTGCGTCGAATTTGGGGCAACGTTTCGACCGGGAAAGTCACGGTGGAAGTGCTGACCGACGTTGGCCGTCCAGAGCAACGGTTCATTCGTCAAGACATTCCGTTGATGGACCAAAACGCGATGGTCGTGTTCGAAGTCAAAGACGGTCAACGCAAGGAGAAGCTTGCCGAAGCACAGATCGAACATCTGGCTGAGTTCCGTCGCAACAAAGGCCATGAGGCTCTTGGTCAGTTTATCGGCCCGGATCCCAATGGAGCGTTGAACGCACAAGCCGCCAATGTTCAGGGGGCGAATCGCCAGTTGTTGCGTGAGTTCTTCAGTGATTACCCGTCATTGCAGACCGGACTGAACGGCGGAGTGATTGGATCCAATGGCATCGGCAACGGGATCAACGGATTCAATCCTCAAGGTGCGGTCGGTTATCGGCCAGAAATCACCACGCTGCCTGAAGGGGCTTCTTTGTCGACTCTGGCGATCATCTCGGCGGATCGTCGCTATGTTCGGATCAGTCCAGCTCCGTTTTTCTCGCAGATCGGCGATATCTCCACCTTCAACTTCGTCTCGGGTGAATCGGGCGATGGCGGTGCTGGAGTCGGTGGCGGCATTGGCGGTGCCGGTGGAGGCGCCGGTGGTGGACTCGGAGGTATCGGCGGAGGTGGTGGCGGTATCGGAAACTGATACGCGTCACTGCAGAGGCTTATGCGGCGCGGCGAAATGTTCGCCGCTCGCCTCACCCCATTCGACGTTGTTTGGCCTCCGTCGTATGTGTGGGCCTGTCTCAGCGTCGATAAATCAAACGCACGTCGTTGCCAAACGAGTCAAGCTGGCTCAATCGCAGCGACGTCGCATCGGCCAACGCGGTAACGCCCGGATCACCGAGCGGTCCGGGCGCCTCTTTTCCGCCAATGCATTTGCCAGCGATGAACGCATGGACTTCATCAATTTGGTACGCGGCTGCGAAGCTGCCTAATAGTTGGCTTCCGCCTTCGACCATCAGGTGGGTCATCGCTAAACCACGGGGATTGTTGTTGCTGCCCAGCCATCGCAGGGATTGCAGCACCAATTCACTTGGGTCGTCGCTGTCGCATTGCCAAGTTTCCACATCGTGATCAGCGAGTCGAGCTAGGTCAGCGGTCTCGATTCGCGGGCCGGCGATGAGCCACGTGGCAGTTTCTGATGCGGTTTGCACCAGGCGGCTGCCCAGATCAGGAAGCCGTTTTCGCGAATAGACCAATCGGACCAGTTCAGGTTGGCCCGTCGCGTCATGGGAGGCGACCGAAGGCGTGTTTGTGGCGGCCTGGATCTTTGCGAACTCGTTCAATCGGACGGTCAGCAACGGATTGTCGGCGATCACGGTACCCATGCCGACGGCGATCGCATCAACAGATGAACGCAGTTCGTGCACCGCACCTCGTGCCTCGGGACCGGTGATCCATTTGCTTTCACCCGTCTTGGTCGCGATCCGTCCATCCAAACTCATGGCCCATTTCGCGATTACCCAAGGCATCCCCGTTCGGACTCGCTTGAGGTAAGACGCAAGCAGGTCTTCGCCTTCAGCTTTCAAGACGCCGGTGACGACTTCGATGCCGGCATCGCGGAGTCGCTGAATGCCACCGCCATCGACTTGATCAAAAGGGTCAATGACGGAGATCACCACGCGAGTAATTCCGTGGCGGATCAAGGCATCGGCGCAGGGTGGCGTTTTCCCGTGATGGCAACATGGTTCCAGCGAAACATACGCGGTGGCTCCGCGAGCGTCCTCGCAGTTGGCGAGTGCCTCGGCCTCCGCGTGGGGGCCGCCATATCGGCCGTGAAAGCCCGTCGCGATACATTGGGAATCGCGGACGAGAACGCATCCCACCATTGGATTGGGCTCGACTTTGCCACGACCACGAGCCGCGATTTCTATGGCCAAGGCCATCCAACGGGAGTCTTCCGCTGAATGGCCTTGGTTAGCAGGATCAGTCGTCAACGGGTTGCCGCTGGCGGGATCGTTTGATTCAGAAGCAGGGGTGTCCGGCATCAATCCATTCCGGGGACCCACAATTTGCTGCCGCCAGACGCATCGCCGCCCGCCGCGGGAGGTGCTGCCGGGGCCGCCGCGGATTCTCCGTCAGGCGTCCAAATGCCGCCGGCCGACGGAGCTGCTGCGGGAGCGGGACCAGGCTGGTTTCGGGGGGATCCATCGGGATTGATCAGTCCGAGTTGTGCCAGGATTTGTTGCAGGCGTCCCATCACTTCAGGATTGTCGCTGTGCTTGCTGACGATCGTCTGCACGGTGTTTTGGAATTGCTCAATCTCTTGTCGACGCAAGCGAAGTCCAAGTTCAGCCAGCAACAGCGACGCGTCCGAAAGCTTGTTTTCCGCAGCGTACGCTTTGGCTTGGTCGAGATAGGCGACCGCATCGTCGGAAGACGTCGCACGTTGCATCAAGAACGAATAAGCAATCAGCTTCGAACCGATGAAGCGGCCTTCGCCAACCGACTCGGTGTCTTGCTGAAGCAACGCATTGGCGGCTTTACGGCCAATCGTGGTGGCCGAAATTTGTTGGGCACGCTGGATGAGGTAAATGAGGTTTTCGGCGTCCAGATTGCTCGGATCAATTCGATCCAGGTCGTATCCGGGGATCTCTTCCAGCTCTTCGTTGCTGACTGCGATCGTTTCCCGCTTTGGCAAATTGGCGATTTCCAACAGACGATCGATCAGAGTTTCGTCACGTGCGATGAGGTTGTCCTCGCCCTCAATGAAGCGGACCATCGCGGCGCGTTCTAGCTTCTTCGAATCGTCGCCCGCAGCGTCCTTCAGCGATACGCCACCGAGCAGGCCAACGGGAGTGTTTGCCAACGTTTCCGGGACTCGTTGTTGGACGAGTTGGTGCACCACTGAATCCAGATTTTCGTAGTGTTCCGCTCGCAAGCCACCGATCTGCGGCGTGGCGGTCACGGCCAACGGAATTTGTCCTTCCTCGCCAGTGCTCCAGTTCAGATTCGGTGCGACTTCGCCGAGCAGTTCCTCGACCTTGGATTGATTGTGGATGGGGAGGCCAACCACTTGCAGTCGAGCGGAGCGATCCGTTTCTTTGCCGAACAGGAAGACGGCTGCCATTCCAACGGGAATGTTGTCCGTGGTGACTTCGTCGTCCGCGTTCAGGCTGTTCTTGTCGAGAATCTGGAAGGCGGCTCGAGGGGCCACGTCGCCTTCGCGTTTGAATTGTTCGAGGGCTTCGGCGGGAAGCTCTTCAAATCGCGAATTCGCGATCATCGACATTTGGTATTCGTCGATGGCTTCGACATCAGCGGTCAGTTCCAAGTGCTGGACCATCAGCCCGTCGGCGTCGGGGCTGGCGATTTGTGCGAGTGCTAGGTAGCGAGCCCGCGTGTCGTCGGACAGGTCTTCGCACTGCGAAAGTTTAACGAGCAAATCAGCTTGAGCCGCGTGGTCGCCTCGCCAGATGGCACAGTTCAGAAGCCCTGACAGCACGGCAGGTTGCAAAGGTGCTGATCGTTGCAGGGATTCGAATTTGGTCTGAGCAAGCACCACTTTGTTGTTGGACAACAACAAGGCCGCTTCGTCGTAACGTTCCACCCAGTCCGCATTTTCCGGCGGGGAAATCAGTTCCGGGACCGCTTTGGCCAACTGGTTCACACCGGGGTCGCCATTGATTTGCTGCAGCACGCTGGCCGCCATTCGGCTGTCTTCATAGCCGGTGGAGACCATCGCCAAAGTCGCGTAAACGCGCGAGGTCAGCAAAATTCCGTTGCCTGCCAAGGCGTACGCCAACAAAGACGCCACGTCCAAAACGAACGAATCAACGGTTTGCCCACTCTCGGTCAACGCTTCCAAGATCAATTCAGTCGCCGCCGAAAGGTCTTGGCGGAACAACGCCGCGGCGGCACTTTGAGTCAGGGCCAACGGGTTGGAAGGTTGCAGGCGGCGGAATCGTTCGGCGTTCTCTTCCAGCGACGAGTATTCCCGCAGATCCATGAACAAACGTCCGCGAATCGCAAGAGCCCAGGCCGCATCGGGGTGTTGGTCCAGGATGGTGCCCAGTTGGTCCAGCGCGGGGACGAGTTGGCCCCCGTCGATCATTTGCAGCACGCGGTCCAATTCGTGTACCGAATCCTTGCATTTGCAAAACTTGATTTTTTTGCCGGAGCCGCAGGGGCAGATCGAATAGGTATCGATGGACATAAAACGTCGCGGTGAATGGGGGCTGTGGCGACCGCTGATGAGACGACCGCATGATCGAGTGAAGCGGGCAACTTACCACGCCAGACGTGGTGTCCCAAGATGCGATCTGCAAGTTGTCGGAGGCGAACGCGATGAGCGAATCGCGTCAGAGGTTTGGCATTCGCCGGACAATTTGATGGCCAGCCAATGCCCACGCTGATTCACTCGTCCTCGGGTGAGTCGCTGGCTGGTCTGTCGGATTCCGTCTTGAGTGACAGCGAGGACTGGTCGAGCCAAGTCCGCAATGGACCCGTTTGGGGCACCGCGAATGCTCCGTGAGCGGTCTGTCGATCCAGCTCGCGATAGCGAATTACGATCAAGTCAAAGGTCTGTTGAAAGTGTGCTTTCACGCGAGAGTTGATCAACTGGCGGACTTGATCGTCGGTCAAGTGCCTTCGAGATGGATTGTCGAGTTTTAGTTCAAGCAATTCCTCCACTTCGGCACGAGCGAACTGCAATCGGTCCTCCGCTTCGACCGCCGCACGGAACCGGCCCAGCACACGCGGGTCGGTCGACAGTCGAATGTGGTCCAGTTCATGCTTGATCAAGTCACTGTTCCAGAATTCACTGATCTCGGTGGGGAAGGTCCGGAGCCAAACGTCATGGGTGACGGTCAACCCAAGTTTTGGATATCGAACCCGCACCCATAGAACGTCTCCTGACCACCACCATCGGCATCGACTGACGAAGTCATAGTTCAGACGAAACTGAGTTTCCGCGTCGAACTGTCTGTCGATCACTCCCGTCGATCGGTAGCCGTTGGCCTGCGATGGTCTTGGCCCGCCGGACTTGAATTTGACTTGGCCTCGCTCGAGTAATCGTGCGACGTCTTCCGATGGTTTGGGCAGCGTAGTCAGAGGAAGGGGTGTGGTGATCAACGAGTCTTCGTCGATCATTCCTTGGTTCGTTACCACATTGTTTTGACCTGAAGATGGCTCTGCCAACACACACGCGATGACAGCGGCCACCATCGAAAGACGAATTGTACGGAGCCCAGTTCGCGTGGCGAGACGATATGCAGGACGGAATGACCCACGCCGCATTCCATGGCAATGGCTGCGAAGCGACGAACTGGCAAGAGGATCCAATATGGGCATCCCGCAATTTTAGTCTTGGGGGCGGGTTAGTCTCGCGAGCCGGGAGTGATTGTGAGCTTCACCTCCGCACCATCACGATTGACCACAATCTCGACCGCCTCACCAATCTTCAAGGCCTCAATCGCGTACGTGTAATCGTAGATGTCCTCGATTTTTCGTCCGGCCAATCCAACGATCACATCACCTCCTCGAACACCCGCGGTTTCCGCTGGGCCATCCGCGGCGACGCCGCTGAGTTTCAATCCTTTGACGTCGCCGGCCGCGTAGTCGGGAATCGTTCCCAGGTAAGCCGTGAGGCGTGCCCGCGGGACTTCTTCGGTGGATTGACCTTCATCAAGTTTGAATTCCGGCACTTGGTTTGACTGCAAGAATCCACGAGTCAGCAAACCAAACAGACGTGCGATCTTTGCATTGCCGTCGTAGTTCAGCTTGTCCGGCGTATCGCGTGGCGTGTGATAGTCCTCGTGTGCGCCCGTGAATGCGGACAGGATGGGGACGTTGCGAGCGACAAACGCGGATGCATCGGTGGGCAATCGAGTGCTGGTGCGGTCGAGCTGCAAAGGAACGCCGACAGGTACATTGCGGCGCTGCACCTCGCCTTCGAATCCAGGTGAAGAACCGATGCCCTGGACAATCAACTTGTCTCGCAGACGACCCACCATGTCCAGGTTGAGATAGACCGCGATGGCTTCCCCGAGGGACGCTGCATCCGGTGTCATGCCATGAGCATGGGCGATGGCGATATCGTCCTCACTGGGTTCGTCGATTGGAGCCTGTGGATAGAGCTTGCCAAAGTCATCGACAAAGGCTTGCGAGCCAAAGAGCCCAAGTTCTTCGCCGCTCCATGCTGCCACGACGAGATCGCGTTGCAGAGACAGGTTGCCCGTCGCACGCTGATCGGCAACGTACTGAGCGATCTCCAGCATCGCGGCGACTCCGCTGGCGTTGTCATCCGCACCAACATGGACTTGGTTTTCTTCGTCCGCGCGAGCCAGCGAGTTGCTACCGCCGCCGCGTCCAAGGTGATCGATGTGGGCACCGACCATCACCACGGGAAATTGAATGGCTGAGTTTGATTCGGCCGAGTCAGATGCCGGCAATCGCGCCACGATGTTGCGTCCGCTGCCGGTACGACGATTGATCTCGATCGATGCACTGATTTCGATGCCAGTCAATTGTTGTCCCATTGCCATTTGGCCGTCGTCCAGTTGCGACTGCAATTGTTGCAGATCTTTGCCGCCCGCTCGCACCAAGCGAGTGGCGGTGTCGTTGTCGATCGAAATGGCCGCCAGGCTGACTTGCGCTTGCGACGTGTTATTGTCAAAGCGGATCAGGTCCCGCTGCACTTGGCTGTTGGGACCGGCGACGAACAGTATCCCTCGGGCACCCATGTCACGTGCGATGGTGGCCTTGCGTCTTGGGTCACCATACCGAGCCATCCGTTGGCGTTGTTCAGACGAAATGTTTTGGGGCAGATCGCGGAAGACCAGGACCCATTTGTCCGTGACATCCAAGTGCACGTAGCTGTCGTATTCGTCATTGTCTTCATCCCCCGGGATCTGCAAACCATAGCCTGCGAAGACAACCTCTGACTTTGTGATGTCGCCGGTTTGCGAAAACGACAAGGGCACCCAGTTTTCGCTGAGTTTGGTTTCGATGATGCCTTCATTCCCACCAGGCGAACTCGTTCGGATCGTCAGTTCGTTTGCATCGCCGAGCGAAGAGCCCGCGGGAAATTCAAATTCATGAAAGAATGTGCCGTCGTTGCCAGCGGGAACAAAACCAAGGCTTTCAAGGTAGGCCGCAACGTAGGCGGTGGCTCTCTTTTCACCAGAAGTTCCCGTCAACCGGCCGCCTAGTTCGGGACGAGTCAGGTAGTCGACGTGCCGCATCACATCCGCGGGGCGAAATTCTGGTGCCGTTGCGGAAACGTTCGAACGTGCCAACGAAACGTCTTCATCGTTGGAGTCCGACTCGTCTAGCCCCAATGCTCGCCGGGCCAAGTCGACGTCGAAATCCGCGATGTAGATCTGCGACGTACCCTTCTTCGGCGAACCATCTTCGAGCACGACTTCGCCGTTGCTATCGATGACGCGGGTCGTGGTCCAGGACAATCGTTTGCCATCGGGAAGGAAGACAGGCAAACCATCAAAGCCGTCTGTGGTGGTGACACGAACTGGTTCACCCTTCCCATCGGCTCGGACCAGATACAACTCGAAATTCGCGAAACCGTGTCGGTTGGTTGTGAAGATCAGGAACTCACCGCTTGGATGAAAATACGGGGCCCAGCTCATTGCGTTGATGTTGGTCAACCGTCGAACGTCAGTTCCGTCCGTCTTCATTGTGAAGATTTCAGCGGTGGCCCCATTGGGAGCGAAACGACGCCAGCAAATGCGTTCCCCATCCGGTGAAAAGAACGGTCCGCCATCGTATCCGGGTTCATTGGTCAAACGACGCACGTCCGAACCGTCGGCGTTCATGATGTATAGGTCAATCATGAAGGCTGGATCCAATTCGAACTGTTCCCGCTCACGAGGTGTCAGTTCTCGTGTGTAAGCAGCACGATTGGACGCGAAAACAATTTGTTTTCCATCGGGACTGAAGCTCGCTTCCGCGTCGTAGCCTTCCGCATCGGTCAGTGCGGTCAAGCCTTGGGTGGTGCCCGTTTCAATCGAATTCAGATCCGCGACGTACAACTCGTAGTGCGGGTCGTAGTCCCACGCGTAGCGACGCTCTTTTCCGGATGCTCGAAGCTCAAGCTCTTCCTCTTGAAGTTGTTTGGATCTTTCGTCGGCGTGCGTGCTGGCGAACAAGACACGATCGCCATCCGGATGAATCCACGCGCAAGTTGTCTTGCCGAAGCCCGGTGAGACTTGTTGGATGTCGCCGGTTTCCAAGTCAGTGATGAAGATCTGATAGAAAGGGTTCTGCGCGTCGCGTTCGCTTTGGAACACCATTCGTTTGCCATCGGCGCTGAAGTAGCCTTCTCCCGCGCGGCGTCCCTCGAACGTCAGTTTGCGGACGTTGGTCAGGAAATTTGATTCGTTGAGTTCATCGGCAGGTGCGGACGGTTCGTCGGCGTTTGCTCGACCGATGCTGGTCAGCAGGGCCGGCAGCAACACCAACGCGATCAGGTTGACGCTTAGCAACGAAGCGGCTTTGCCAAACGGCCATTGAGACTCGTGATGACAATGCAACACAAGTTTCTGCGACGTGCGAGATTGCATCGGGATGGGAAGGCGGGAGCGTTGCATGGCGCGGCGGGCAATAGGAGGAAGTGACCGAAGATGAAAACGTCGAGCCGTTGTTTCATCCAAGTCGTTTCAACTTAGCAGTCCCTTGGCGCCTCGCAAGCAGATCAAGCCCTCGCTCCAATTCTGAAACAGCTCGGCTCGCTGCTGCGGGGTCTCAAAGACGCGAACTTGGCTCTGGTTGTGACGGTAGTCCTCACGGACCAAACCGAATAATTCGCGGTAAACCGGCGCAGGGTCTGGTTCATCTTCCGTGGTTTGGAAATTGACCCGTGCGCGAACTTCGAAGCGATACAGCTGTTGCCAACCTGGACGCTGCATCGCCACCAGCCGAACTCCGCTGAACTTAGCGGAGTTGCCGAAGTATCCGTTTTGACTGAGGTGGCGACGAATGGATTGCTCCATTTCTCGATCGCCGCACCATGCGTCCCACTTGGATTGAATGCGTTTCCACCAAGTGGTCATGGGTGCCTCTGCAGGTCGGTGAAGATCAGGTGCCGTCAAAAAGTTTCAAATTGGGAGGATCATTGTCCTCCGGCGTGTCGCTGATGCACGAGTCAGACTCAGCATTATTTTTCTCGGCGGGCAAGCCTTCCGGAAAACCGACCACTTTGAGCGTAGGAGTCTCGCTCGCCGGGGCGGCGGCCTGGTGACGATTTTCTGCACAGCGAATCAACGTCTGCGAAAACTCGTCAATTGAATGTCGTTCACGGTCAGGATTGCTGCGATCCATTCCGCCGACGACCAGCACCAAGTCTTGGTTGCCGGCTTCGCCGTGAGCCCACTGAATGGCCCGTTGCGGATCTGCCACCAAACGCATCGCGGCGACGTTTTGAACTCCATCGAGAACTTTGTGGCTGATCGCTAGGAAGTCCGCTTTGTCCGCCGGGGCACAGGTCAAAACGCAGTGGTCGGGCAGAGTCTCCAACAAGCGTCCATATTGCATCAATGTCTCTTCGTCGTCCGCGGAGCTGACGGCGAGAACACACCACAGTTGTGGTCGGCGCGAACGGGAGGATGTTGTTGCGTGAGGCGAAGGTGTCATGGGAACCGAAACCGCCTGGGTTTGGTTCAGATCGTTGCGGGCGGCTTCCAATGCGAACTGAACTCGCTCCGCAGAGCCGCCCACGTCCAGGCGAGCTGTTGGATTGGTTTGGTCCGTTTCCCAATCGCCCGTGGTGATGGATTGGAAACGTCCGGGCAGCTCTCGAAGTTTGCTTAGCGACTCGGCGATTTGCGGCAGCGAGTTTTCGGTCACAACACCGACGGCGGCAGCTGCGGCCAAACATTCCGCGAAGTGTCCGTTGCCCAAGTGCGACTCCATCACCGCCGCACGCGATTCGTGACGCAGCATGGCGGTCAACACACCGTCTTCGCGTGAGACCGTTCGAATTGACACGTCGGCGTTCGTGTCCGTGCCATAGGTCAGCAATTCGACGGGCTGAGTTTCTGTGACAGCGTTGGCCGCACGCATCAATCGCGAGTCGGCAGCCGGGACGATCAAGACTCCATTTTCGGCGGCCAGCTCAAAGGCACATTCCACGGCGGAGGGCCCAAAGTCATTGTTCTTCGCATCGCGTCCGGTCACCAAAACGATGTCGAACTGAATCTGATCGTACGATCCGCTTCTCAGTCGGGCTGAGTCCAGCTCGGTGATGCTGACGGCGGCGCCGGCGTCCACGGCATCGGACAACGCATCGATCAGAGCGTGTCCATGGTTGGCCAAGCTGCTGCCCGCTTCGGTCAGAACCGAATCGCTGGAACCGAGTCCGGTTTGATACGCCACTCGGCAGGGAATGTCACGCAGGACCGAAGCGGTCAAGAACGATGTGATTGTCTTCCCGGCGGAACCGACGATGCCGATCGTGATCAATTTTTGATCGGGACGATCCGTTTGCTTGGAACGGATTTCGGTGAGCGCTTTGGTGGTGTCACCGACGATGGCTTGAGGGATCGGAGCCGGCAACACTTGTTCGGTCAAAATTCCTGCGGCGCCACGAGCGAGGGCTTTGGAAATCAGCTCCACGGGACAATCTTCGCCGAGCCGATAAACCAACAGTTGCCCCGGTTCGCAGGTGTCCATTGAATCGGCAATGGAGGTGAACTCGATGTCATTGCCGGAAAAGAATCGCACCCGTTGCAGCAATCCGGACAGTCGCGAACGCGGTGTTTCACGCTTGGGTGGCGTTGCCGCATCTTTGCAAGCAAATCGATTTTCAATCGCGAAGTCTTGGCGATTCGCGTCGGCGGTTTGCTTCGGTTGCGTTGCGGTTTGGATCGCAGAGGAGGACTCGGTGGAGGTGCCCTTGCCGCCATTCCACTTCACCGCACGCAGGGATGTCTCCGACGTGGTGTGGAACGAAGAACGGTATGTCCGCCCTGGTTTGTTTTGGTCCAACCATTGGTCAATCGCGTGACGCATCTCGTCGCCTCCTTGCTGACGTGAATGAATCGTCGTGGGGTTTTCCTGCTGTCGAGTGAATCCAGTTTCACAGCAATTCAGCAAAGGAAATGACCCCGGTTGAGAAATCCGTTCTCAACATTGGCACGACCGAAGAAATGCTTTCGTTCAGTCATGGAAGCGAATTGTTCCCATCCCTGAAAATCAGTCAAGGTCGAAAATCATTTTGTGGAACTCGTTGAGTTCACCGTTTGCATCTCCCCAAGGACCTTCGCGGGAAGGTTACAATGAAAGGCATGAACCCATTGCGATGGCGGACAGCACGTTCATAAACGCGTCGTTCTTCATCGCGGTGAGCCGAAGCTTCGAGTTCGAACATTGAGGTAGAGCGTTGGCAGTTAACGCTGAAAGGTAGCATCATGTCAGGCCAAGCAAGCAGTTCACGTCGTTTAAGTGTTAACGCCGCGTTTTTGCAGGACATCAAAAACGACAATCGCGATTTGAAAATTTTGATGGATCGTTTGGCGGTTTTGACACAGCCTCGAGAAGCGGCCGCCAATCACTGGTCAGAACTGATTCAATTGTTCACCGATTTGAATGATCAATTGGCACTGCATTTTGGTTTGGAAGAGGCCTACGGCTACTTTGACCAAGCTCTCGACACTGACCCAGAAATGTCGGTGGCAGCGGAGACGCTGCGCAGCCAACACGCAGGGCTGTTTGAAGAATCACGACACTTGGCCGAAGCCGCAGCACACGCGTGCACCGGAGAAACACCCACCGAAGGTGCCACGCCAGAAGTCACTACCGCTCAAGAAAAAGTGCTGGTGCGGTATGACGCGTTCCTGAAACAGTTTCACGAGCACGAAGAAGCCGAACTGAAGCTGATTTTGGACGCCTTGGATGAGGATTTGGGCGTTGGTGATTGAGTCCGCTGTCTAGGTCACAACCATCTCGCCCAAAACCTCAGCCGGCTCCGCTGCAGCGATCAACCGTGAGGTACGTGTCCAACTTGACTCAGTCAAAGGAATGAATTTCATACGTGCGCGTCTGTGAACGGTTAGGATCGTAGAAAGGATTGGCTGATTCAAGAATCTGAGACACGGTGGAGGCGGGCATGCACGGTCGAAATTTCTTGTCGAGACTCTTTGTGTCGAGACTCTTTGTGGGACTGCTGGCGATTTGCATCACGGCAGCGAGCAGTTTCGTTCAAGCTCAGGATGACGACCGTGACGAGAACGACAACCGTCGCAACCCAAATGTGCAAGCGATCGAAGATCGGATCGAGGGAGTCGCCCGACGACTGAACTCCAATAATTTGACCGTGGATGTTGCCCCGCCGCCGCTTTATGGTCGAGCCCGAGCCTTGTTCTACCGAGGCGACATTCCAGAAGCGATTGCTCTTCTCAATCAGTTGCTATTGGCCGCGGATACTCGCGGGACGATGCGGCATCGGCTGGGGCGAATCCCAATTCATACATTGCTGGGAGAATGCCATCTGCAAGCAGGAGACTTGGTTACCGCCGGCGAAAACTATCAAGCAGCGCTGAATGTCGTCGTCGAGAATCCTCAATTCATCAGCGGGATTGCTTGGGGAGAGCTTCATCTGGACAGACCAGAAGACCTGGGGTTTTCGATACGAGATGTTGTGTGGGGCAATATGCAGCCGCCCGAGCGATCAAGACGACGCACTCTTCCGACAAACGAGCTTTGGCCGTCGGCGAATTTGGTACCACTGGCTCTGCTGCGACGATACATGATGGCCGGTGTGCCTCCCGGGCGTTGGGAAGTGCTAACCGACGACACCGAAGACTTCGCGCAGCGTCACGGATTGGACGTGGCGGAAACCATGCGTCAGTTGTCGCTGTCTGCCTACCGACTGCGATGGCTTCGAGGCCGCGCGGCCGTTCTGATGGATGCGACCGGTCAGCAGTTGATGAACGCGACTGTTCCTCCTGGACCCCTGGGGCACGAAGCGGAATTCCGCGCCGCCGGGACTTTGGTTGCCTCAAGTCGTACCGCGATACGTTTTTATGCGGGCGATGATTCTGATCAGCATCTGGAGGATCCGACCGATACGATCGATGATGAGTTTCATCCGCTCACGCCAATCTCCCGTTTGACTCGAATGCGTTCACGGCGAAATCAATGGGATTTGCTGCGGCGATTGCAATCGGGCATCGAACCGATGCGTGAAGGCCAAGCCGTCGTTGTGATGCCGGCGCGTGAAGATCTCAACCAGTTGATCGAGACTGCGATCGTCACCTCGGACATCGCGTTCGCACAGGAACAAATGCAGTTGGGGGTGGATTGCTTTGACGAAGCACTGGAGGAGTTGTCTCATTGGAACGAACGGGCCGAACTGGCGGGACAGCTTGAAAACGCGTTGGTCATGCGATCGGAAAGGCTCCGGAGTACCGCGCCCTCGATCGCCTATCAGTTACGAGTTCATGCCGCCAGAGCCGCTTTGCTTCGCGGATCCGCTGAGCATACTCAAGGACATCTGACTTCAGCGGAGCGTTTTCGCCAAACCAGACGTCTCAACCTGCCACGGTCACAGGCGTTTGCTCGTTGGATCCGATTGCAAAACGACACCGTTTTCTGGGGGCGTGCGACGCGGTTGCAAGACCAAGGCGATCCGGACCAAGTTGCCCAACCAACCAAACAACTGGATCGGTTGACGCGAGCACGGACCAGTTGGAAGCAGGTGTTGGAAGAATTGCGTTCGTTTACAAGTGGAGTGAATTCGAATCGATCGCCGAATGTCGGTCGCATGATCACTCATCCATTGGGCTTTCGTTTCACACTGCTGGGTGATCCGCGTTCGAATCGGGTGCCGATTGCAACGCGAAGTCAGCTCTACCACGCACATTGGCAAGAGTCTCTGGCCAGTGTGGATAGCACATCGTTTGATCGTTTCTGTTTCGAGATGCAACGATCCGATTGGACACGACTCGGAGTCGAATTGGCCATCCGTGCGGACGAGGGCGAACGCGTCGTGCTGCGATTGGAGGAGCACCTTGCAGCTCGAGCAAGGTCTGCGTTGGATGATCTTCCTGGAATGACCGATTTGCGATGTGCGTTGAGAGAAGAACTCACTTCGAAGGATTTGCGGAAAAACAATGTTGTCGCGGAGGGCCGTGGTTTGGAAGGGCGTTTGCCCAATCATCCTGAACTTCGTCGTCAACTTTCTGCGGTGGAACCATGGATGCAATTGAATCCGAATGCGATTGGAGTCAACGCGGCGATTGTTCACGAGCGACTGCAGGCTTATCTCGCGAAACTTGCTTTGACGACTTCCGATTTGCCGAGAGTTGTGCCCCCGCCCATCAAGCAGATTAAACAGCGTCCGGATTGGGATTCGATTCCAAACGACACGGCCGTGATCGCTTTCTACGTCAATGCAAATCGAGTGACCGGCACGATGGTGCATCGAGGCCTGGCCAGCCATTGGGACATCGGATCAACCGGTGAGATCATCGGCCAATGTGAAAACTGGTTGCGAACCATTCTGACGCTGCCAACGACGGTTGACGAACTCAAGGATGAGGCGGAACGCGATCGCATTTGGCAACTGGAGTTGGAAGTCGCACAGCGATTGTTTCCGCCGCTCAGCGGATTCGACCATCCGGATATCCAAAGGATCGTGGTGGTGCCGGACCAGTTTTTGTGGCAGATCCCATTTGAGCAATTGGTCGTGTCTCACGAAAACGCACCCACCAGACGCCGTTGGTCCGAGGCCTACGATGTGACCTACGCGCATACGATTGGCACCGCCATGGAGATGATCCAGCGTCCTACCAAGCAACTCGCCGAGCCGGACGGTGCGTCCGTGGCAATCATGGACGCGAGGTCGGCGCCGACGACGATGCCATTGGATGAGGCGGCTCCCGACAACATTGTCCCCGGTCCGGTTGGAACATGGGGCGACCCGGTTTGGTGGCCGATGATCAGCACCCATATTGTGGTTGCGTCCGATTCGGACAGCCGGATGGGAATCGTCGATGGACTGAATGCTTGGGAGCGTCGCATGCCATCGACTGGAAAAACGACGGTGAGCAGTTGGTGCGAAGTCGGCTCGCCGATCGGAAGTCGTCCTCAATCGTCATCATGGCTGCAGCCTGAAATTGATGAGTTCCTATTTCGACGAATCAGTTTGCTGCACGCCTCAGGTGTCCAAGACGTTGTGCTGCCGCGTTGGAATTCCGTGGGACAAGCAGGGAACGTGATGGCGAACGAAATGTCGATGGAACTGGGACAAGTTCCCTTTGCCGAGGCTTGGAACCGATCCAAAGAAATTGCGAAGAGAATGGAATTCGCTTTCCCCGCGGGGGTGGATTCTGTACCCTTGAAGGACCGCAATGGTCGAGTTACTGGGGCTCACCCAGTGATTCAGCTGCCCCATGTCTATCTCCCCTTTTCTGGTTTCTAAGCCATTGGAGCTAAAATGAAGGCGACGCGTATAAGAATCAGGCACTTCCATCGGGCTCTTGGGACATTGTGCTGTGCAGCGGCTTCGGTCGCAATCTTCGGCCCGCTGAGTTCAGTCAATGCTGCGGAACCGACTTGGCAGCAAGCATTGGTTGAGGCATCTGCGAGCGGAAATGTTGAGCTTCGTGATCGTTTGTTGTCGGGCGCCGCAAAGGACGAGACCACGGAAACACTCGTCAATTCGCTGCGGGGACAATTGCTCAATGAGGCCGGCCAATGGGTATCGATCGATGAGTCGATCGAGGGCAATCTTCAATCGGAGAAATTGCTCGAATACGAAGAGCGACGCGCGGGAGTGAAAAACACACCACGCGAACATTGGCAAATGGCTCAGTGGTGTCAGGCTCATCGTTTGGCCAGCCGGGCTCGTGCTCACGCTCAACGAACCATCGACTTGCAGCCAAACCATGTTGAAGCACACCGTTTCCTGGGGCATGTGCAAGTCGGCAATGAATGGGTCAACGGAGCTGAAGCAGCACAGCGCCAAAAAGAAATTCGCGAATCGCAAAAAAACTTGCGCGCGTACCAGCCAAGGATTCTTGGAATCGCGGCGAAGTTGGACTCGACCGATGAGCGGATGAAAGAACGTGCTTTGCAGCAGCTCAACGGCATTGATTCGCCGCGTGCAGTCAACGCAATTGTTCAACAAACAGTCAATGGCAGCGACGATTTCGCGACGGCTGCTCTGGATTGGCTGAGCGATCATTCGTCGCCGGAGGCATCGCTGGGTTTGGCTCGAATTGCCGTGTTCGATTCTCGCCGTGGCTTGCGCAGCCGGGCCGCCCGAACTTTGAAAGATCGAGACCCACTCACTTATGTTCCCGAGATGCTCGAATGGTGCCGGGGAAGCATTGACGCAGAGCATCGTTTGATCTTTGACGAGGGGGATCGGTCTTTCCAAGTGGTTCGTCGGCAGCGGCGTGAAGACGTGGGGGGCATCAAGCAATTGGACTCGGTCACTCAGATGGTCGCTGTGCCAGTCACCGCGACCGCGACGAGCCCCGTCGCATCACGCGACACGGTCGAAAGTGTCCACACAGAAGCTGCACGCGATGCAGCCACATGGAAGTCAGAAGCGGATCAGCTAAATGTGCAGAACCAGGAACTGCAGTCAAGAATTTTGGCAGTGGTGAAGGAAATCGATGATCAGTACCGAGGTAACGATGCTCCTGAGGAGTTGCGTCAGTGGTGGGCGGACTACCGCGGCTATGGCGATACCGGGGAGCCGCAGTTGGAGCGTCGTCTCGTTCGTAACGTGGCTTATCGAACGGTTGGCAATCTGGCTCCGATCGGATCGAGCCCGTTGGTTCGTACCAGTGGAAGCTTCAGACAGCCGGAAGTCCGCGAAGTGTCCGACAGTCAGCCTCAATCCAGGACTTGGGCGCAAAAACGTGCTGCCTCCACACCGGACCGGGCAACCTTCGGTGTCTATCAACGTCCCCCGGCGGATTGCTTGGTCGCGGGCACCCTGGTCTGGACCGACCGTGGAATGAAGCCGGTCGAGAGTTTGGAACTGGGAGATCAGGTTCTTAGCTGCAATGTCGATAGCGGAAAACTCAGCTATCAAAGTGTCCTAAGGCGAACGGAGCGTGAGCCGGAACCGTTGACGAAAATTCAGTTGTCAGAGGAATCGATCATTGCTTCCGATGGGCACCCATTTTGGGTCGTCGGACGAGGTTGGACTCCGACGGAGCATCTGGTGCCGGGAGATTCCCTTCACACCGCGTCTGGAATGGCTGTCATCGAGACGATTACGCCGGCGTCCACCGACAAGACCTACAATCTCATGATCGAGAGCAACCACAGCTACTTCGTCGGTAAATCGCGAGTTTTGTCGCACGATGCGGAGGTCAAACGAACGGATGATTCGGCAATTCCAGGTTTGACTTTGTAGTGGTTCAGTCGTGTAGCCGCATTGCATTGCCAGTTTGAAAAACGCTTGAAGCCAGTGTCCACTCGACACTGGCTTTTTGTTTTTTGAAACTGAATCGACGCAGGCTCCGTTGACACTCTAGGGCGGCATTTGATACCTGAAACTTGAGTCAAAAAGAACATTTTCTCGAGATCCAGGATCACCCCGTTGCCGCGACGGTTTGCAAGCAAATCGATACACCGTTCGAACCAAGCCAATTGGTTGCTTGGGACGCTGCGCTGCGCGTTGCTGGCAGGCTGCTGTGTGGTCGGCTTTGCGGGTACTGGATGCCGAGGCCGGGCTCAACGAGACGTGTACAGCCAAAAGATGGCTCGCGAAATTCGGTTGCTAGAAGATCAGCTCTACGAAGCGGACTACGAAAACCGGGTGTTGATGGAGAAGCTACGCCGAGCCAAGACGCTCGCCGCCCAAAACAACGCTGTTGCACCGTCATCGCAACGGAAACCTGGTTTGCTGCAAGGACTGACAAGTCCGCAGAACAAGCAAACCCGCTTGCCGGATCCGATCGTGGATCCTGGCGTTGAATCTCAGAAGGATCCATTGGAATTGGACGAAGTCGTCGACGGTCCCGAATTCATTGATCCGGGGATGCCCGATGACTTCTCGCCGCGGGAAGATATCCCCAAGCCGTTAGAAGATCCTGTTCCTGATCTGGATCAACCCAACGAATTGTCCGTTCCGGACTCGGAAGAGAAGCGACCGTCCGGTGGCGATGAAACGGATCAAGATCTCGACGTCGGAAATGGATTCGATCTCGACTCGATGATTGATCCCGGAGAACCATTCATTCCAAATTCGGATCCAGGTTCGTTGTTGCCTGCTCCAACACAACCAGTTCCTCCGGGGCCAAGCGATCTGCAATTTGACCCGGTGGTTCCTGGTGACGTGGTCCCGCCGAGTTCGCCGTCTGGCAAACCTGAAGACCCTCCTGGCAAGATTGATTTGCCGCCGGGGCTCGGAATGCTCGGAGGCTTGGGAGGTGTTCCCGGGGCTCCCGCGAAGATCGAATTGTATCCGGCCAAAATCCAGGTGAACCCGAAGGTTTCGACTCCCAAGTTCATCAGCGACCTCTCGTCGCTTCCCGCCCCGCCCGCCAAGCCGGACTACCCACCGACGGAAGGCATCGATGTCGTTTTAGATAGCGTTGACCAGTTCGGGCATGGAATTGCGTTGCTTGGTGGATCGCATGACCCACTGAACCGATTGGCATCGACTGATCAGCCTCGCCTCACGTCGTTGCCTGAATCGAGTGAGAGCACCATCGTCAGCGTGGTGGTATTGGATGCGAACAAGACCGGTGACGATGCGAAATTAGGACGCTGGGACTTCGAATCCGATCAACTGCTGAAGCTGCAACAAATGTCCGCGGTCGATTTACCTCGAGAATCCGTCCGTTTGCCAATCCGGTGGAAAGAGAAACGTCCGACAGGTGAGAAGGTGGTTGTCTTCGTTCGCTTGAAACAGGGTGAACGCGACATCCGATGCGACATCGAAATGGACCTACGGTCCAAGGCCTCCGTTGCGGGTTGGTTGCCGCGGCGCTAGTCCGGTTCCCTCTTTTTTTATCAGTTCAGACTGATCGGAACATCTGAGGTTGTAGCGGTTGCGAGGAATGATTCGGGGGGGAAGAATCGCAGCCGAAGCAGAATGGGGCACGGGAAACGTGAATGCTGGCGGACCCGTCATCGAGTGACCTAGGTTTGAGAAACTTGCTGAAAGCCTTCTCGCCTGAGTGATCGATTCGATGGACGTGCCTTCCATGGGTTCCTCGCTGGACCTCAATAGTCTTCCTGTATTGCCCTTGTTAGTCATCGCGGGGATCGCCTTTGTTGCGACCATCGTGATCTACGGCTACTCGATGAAATGGGGCCTGTCGCTGGCCGGTTGCGGGAAGCATGGCTTTGGATGGTCCTTTTGTATTTCGTTCGCCGCAGGCGTTACGAGCAGTGTCGCCGTCGTCGCATGCGGCATCGTTTCCGAAGCCATTCCGCCGTACCTTCCGCTGTTGATCAGCTTTGTGGTTGCGGTGTTGACCGTTTCTGCGATGTCCAAAAGCAATCCATTTTCAGCGGGATTGGCATACTTCTTGTCTCTTCTGATCGGTGGCGTGGGGATGGTCATGTTGATTGCCGGAATCGTCGCGGCGTCGATGGCGTTTGTTGATTACCGTGAAATCGCCACAGCAATGCAGGCGATGCAACCTGGCATGCAATCGTTGTCACACAGCGAAGAGGACGAATGGGCCGTCAGCAATGAAACGTTTGACAACGTCTTCTTCGAAGACTCCGATGCGGTTCGCGAGGTCAACGCGGACGGTGCCAATGCCGTCAATTGGTTGCAGCAAGCACGGCAATCCGCGAATGAAGCTTGGGCCGCACGCACCGCTGATTCGGACACAGAGAGCGAACATCAGGGCTCGTACGAAAGCGTGGGCGATGAAAATTCAACTCATCCAGCCAAGCCACGGAACTCTGTCCAGACGAATCCTTTCGTCAAATAGGTCGAGCATCGTCCGAAGACCGCTCGAGTTGCGTGTTGCTGGACGCGAACCGGTCGTTCAGCTGAAAAGGGACCGGATTGGTTGACCGTCGCGAACCAAAGTGATTGGGCGACCTGTGTCACTTTCAAATTCCATCGTGGGATCGATGCCCAGGTTCCAATAAAAGCTCGCGGCGACATCGTCCGGGGTGATGCCTTCATGGCGAGGGCCTGCAGCGGTGTCGTCACTTTCGCCGATCACTTGGCCACCGCGAACGGAGCCACCGGCCATCAACATGAACATGCATCGTGGGTAGTGATCCCGTCCGCCCTCTGCGGATCGATCGTTGATCTTGGGTGTACGCCCAAATTCACCACTCACGAACACTGCCGTGGACTCAAGCAATCCACGTTGTTCGAGTCCCACCAGCAAACCACTCAAGCCAGCGTCCAGTTTGGGAAGTTGCTGGTCCTTGAGCTTCGTGAAGTTGTCTTGGTGAGTGTCCCATCCACCAAGTTGCAGCGACACAAATCGGACATCCGATTCCACCAAACGCAACGCCAGCAAGCAGCTTTGACTGAAGCTGTCTTCGCCAAATTGATTTCGCATGCTTTCAGGTTCTTGCGAAATATCGAACGCCTGGCGAGCACGTGAAGAGGTGATCATCGCGTAGGCTTGTTCGCCGAATCGATCGAGACCTTGAAGCAACGCGTCGTTCTTTTCGATCGCAGCGAAACGCCGGTCCAGTTTTCGTAGCAAACTTTGTCGACGTGTGACTTCATCGACCGAAACGTTCCCTGGAAGCGAAATCCCGCGAACTGAAAATGGTTTGTTGGGAGCGGGCGTGGCTTTCGTTTCCAACGCAGCGTGTTGAATGCCTAGGAAGCCTGCGCCATGGGAGGCCTTGGGAATGGCGACGTGATTGGGAATGTCAACATCACCCGGTCGCTCGCGAGTCATCACCGCGCCGTAGCTTGGGTATTCGAGTGATGGAATGGGGCGAGTGCCACAGTTGATGTATTCTCGCCCCAATTGGTGTGCCGCGAGAGTGTGGCTCACACCGCGAAGGATCGCGAACTTGTCAGCGACCTTCGCAAGCTTCGGGAGGTGTTCGCTGATTTGAACGCCGCTCACGTTGGTCGAAATTGGTCGGAACGATCCGCGAATTTCTTTGGGCGCATTGGGTTTGGGGTCGAAGGTGTCAATATGCGACGGACCGCCATTGAGTTCAATGAAGATGGCTCTGGTGGCTTTTCCCGGCAACACTTTTCCGGCCGCCTCAGCACGAAGGACGGTCGGCAGAGATATTCCCTGTAATGCAACTGCCCCCAGTCCCAGCGTGCCGGTGCGAAGAAAGTCTCGACGTAGAACGCCATCGCAAGTTCGGTGAAGCTTCATCGGAAACGCCTCGGAGGGATTGGAATGGGTGGGATGCCAAAGGGAGCTTGTCAGCACTCAAACGCAGTTGGCACGCGTGCGTGTTCAGCTGCGACACAAGATCGGGGTCAGTGGGTAATGATGAATTCTTTTGTGTTGACCAACGCCCACATCAAAGACTCAAGCCCAACTTTCGGAGTCGCTGACTCGGCGATGAATTGCAGTGAAGTGGCTTGCTCATCTTGGTCGGGATACCGAGAAAGTGTGCGTAGGTAGGCGTCGTCAACGATTTGTTCCATCGTCAAACTCGATTCGCTCGGTTGGTCTTGTTCCAATCGTTGCAGCTGCCAATTGTCAGGGGCCTCGAGCAGATCTTTCAGCTTGGGAGCCTCAAAGCCGTACTGGTTCAGCTTTTGAACGACACGTTCGTATTCGGTCTGCAGACGCTCTCGATTATTTCGTCTTTGTTTCGGGCTTTGCTTTGAGAATCGTTTGATCTTCGCGACGGTTTGGTTGCGAAACTGTTCCGCTCGTTTTTCAATTTGTGTATCCCCACCCGCGGCGTTTGGATCCAAGCCGAGTGAACGCATTGATTGAGCTACCCAGCCGTCCTTCGTCTCCAGATTGCGGTACATCTCAAAATCGTTTCGCAGGTAGATCGACTGCAACAAACTGGGGGAATCGCTGCGATCGCAATCGCAATTACTTTCGCGTTCGGATTGTCCAAACACCTGCAAAGCAAAGCTTCGGTTGTTTCGGTTTTGCGTGACACCATTGGCAATCGCCATGTCTTGCATTTCGTCACGCATGCGATCAGCGACATTGCTTGATTGGGTCGCCAAACGAACCGCATCATGGATGACTTCTGCAGGAAGTCGGCGTGGTACATGGCGAGCAAAGTTGCGTTTGTCGTGTTGGTTGCTCTCGTTGACCTCCATGCTGCGCTGGTAGGCGTGGCTGGTGGTGATTGTGCGAGACAGCCACTTCAGGTCAAAGTCATTCTCAATGAAGCGAGCCGACAATTCGGAAAGCAAAGCTTCGTTGCTGGGGGCGTTCGCCAAATTCATATCGTCGGTGGGATTGATGATTCCGACACCGAAGTAATTGGCCCACACACGGTTCACGATGGCTCGAGCAAAGTAGGGATTGGCATCATCGCGAAGCCATGCCATCAGCTCGGATCGCGGATCATGGTCGAGCGGTATAGCGCTAGATTGTCCCAGCACGAGACCTGTTGGTACCTTGAATTGAATCGGGCGTTTGTTGTTCTTGGCTTGTGCTTTGGCTCGGCGACGCTGGTTTTGCAGAGCATTGTTATTGAACACCAACTCCGGGAAAGGAACGGTTTCACCGTCGCGAGCCGCCTGATAGATCTTGCGTCGAAGATCGCCATTGCGAAGCTTCTTTTCGCCAGTGATCTTGGCGATCAGTTCATCACGGTCTTCTCGAGAGTCGCGTGCGACCGTGTTGGGACGAGCTTCGATGCTTTGAAACAGTTTCGCGAATTGATCGAAGTCGTCCTTGGACCATTGGTCAAAGGGGTGTTTGTGACACTGGGCACATTCGATCCGAACGCCAAGGAATGAATAGGCGAAACCGATCGCTCGTTCTTCTGGTTTTTGGAAGTTGCGTCTCGCCCAATACAGCGGCATTCCGCTACGATCGGCAAACATGGATTCGTTGCCCGGTTTGCACGCAGCCGTCATTGCTTCGCAGTAGTCGAGATAGCTCTCGTCATTCTCGCGATTGTCTGCCATCACAATGCCTTCGACAATTTCGTCGTAGGGAACATTGTCATCGAGGCGGACTCGCAGCCATTCGTACCACAATCGAGATGCCGATCCTCGGATGGGAAGTGCATTGTTGAGCTGCACGTCGCTATTGCCAGTCCAATCCGCAAAGCGAGTCGCCCACCAAGCCGAATAGCCAGGAGAGTCTAACAGTTGGTTGATCAACTTCTCACGTTTGTCCGGTCGTTTGTCCGCCAAAAAGGAACGGACGTCCGCGGCGGCGGGAAGCGTGCCTGTGATGTCCAAACTGGCGCGGCGAATGAAGTCGGAATCGGAGCAAAGACCCGACGGTGTGATGCCAAGTTTCGCCAGCTTTTGTTCAACGAGTTCGTCAACGAAGTGATCCGACTTTGCGGGACTGGGAATGGGATCGTTCACCTCGACCTTGCGAATCACGGATACCGGCACAACGGCTCGGTCGTAAGCGACGACCACATGGGTGTCGCCGGTTTCACCAGAGCCCACTCTTCCGTCATCGGTGATCGTTGCGATGGCTTCGTCGTTGGTGGTGAAGCGACACAGATCCGTCACAATTTCTTGGGTGCCATCGGCCCAATGGGCGATAGCTTGGAGTTGAACGGTTTCGTCGAGATCACGGAACTGAATTTCAGCGGGGTGAATTTCCAGCCGTTCAATCGTTTGGACGTTTTTCGGGTCGAAGTTGGCGCCGGCTGCGATCCAATTTCGCAGCGTGTGATATTGCCAGCTTCCGCGATCGAGCCGCTTGCCGCCTTCGTGGATATCCGCGTCGGTTGGTTTGGCAAGGATCAAGCTTTCCGAGACATCATCGGGATCCACTCGTCCCGTATCAGGATCCAGGAGTGCGTCATGGTCGGCGCGAAAGTCATATCCAAACAGAGAAAGCTGAAAGTCGCCGCGGCCTTGAAACGATCCGTGGCAAGCACGACCGTTGCAACCCAAACGACCAAGCAACGGGGTGATATGTCGTTGGAAATCGGGAACTTCTTTCGTGTCCGCGTGTGCCAGTCGATCCGAAAGCGGTGGCAATGGCTGAGAGGCTGCGGGTGGAGCAGAATCCGCCGATGGTTCCGCGGCTTGTGCGGTGGCTTGCCAACCGACGATGCCCGCTACGAGCATCCCAATCGCGAAACGAAGTGTGTTGGCGGGAACGCGACTTTGCCAATGACAATGGACCACGGGGTCTCCTCGAATTTCGCTGCCATCACGACCATGGAAGGCAACCACCGGAACATTCCAGAGGTGGTGTGCCACGGTTTGAACGTCTTTCGTCGTTCAAAGTACCGTGACAAACGGCCGGTGGGGTGAAAGAAATTCGAAAAATCAGTGCTCGAAGGGGCTCGGATTGAGCGTTCTGTGGTCGTTCCGGTGCTGATCTCTCCCTTCGGCGGCATGCATCGTGATGGGTGCAGGCCCATCAACGATCAATGGCCGACGCACCATCCCGCCGGCCAGAGGCAGTGTGGTTGATCGCTCAGGTCGTTTCTTTGCCCTCGTCGTCTTCGTCTAAGAAATCAAGGTCGAACTCTTCGACCTCGGCTTCTGCGGCTTTCGGTTCGTCGGAATTCTCGAGCAACTCTTCGACGTTGTCCGCGGTCAGGTCGGATGCGTCATTGATGGTGATGAACTCTTCTTCGTCGTTGTCTGAGTCGGAACCGTCGACGGGAAGCGTGAATTCGCCGGTCGTTGGATCGGATTCCAATTGCAGTGATTCGTCGTCGGGGCTGAAGGAGGATTCACCACGAAGTTGCGTGATTTCAGGAGCTGGTTCTTCGTCATCCAGCAAGTTGCCCACATCCAAGGATTCCTCTTCCACCAAATTGGCAAGGTCTTCGGCCGAGGTCCCTTCTGGTGCGGAGTCATCGATCAGTTCGACATCCTCGACGCCCAGTTCTTGCACTTCCTCGTCGCCCGGCAAGGCGTCAATGTCCAGCGAAAGGTCGTCGTCGGACGAAGGCTCGGCGGCGGGCGAGTCGGTGTCCAGAGTTTCTGGCACTGACGTCTCCGGCGTGTCGAATGAATCAACAATCTCCGTCACACCCGCGACGGCGGTGGCGACACCGAGTGCACCTGGAATGCTGGGCGATTGGGCTTCGTCTGATTCAGCTTCACCAGCAAGTGGTGCGGCGGCACGTTCCGGGCGAGGAAAGATTTCCTCCACGTTGTCACGAAGGATACGTCGACCGAGTTCGACAGCACGCTCAACGGACCAACCGCGTTGGCCAACAAACTGGTCTGACAAAACGCCGCTCAAGACTTGGCGATACATGTCAAATTTGGGCCAGATGAATTCGAGCTTGTATGCGTCGCTGTAGTAGCCAATTTGTTTGGTTTGAGGAATGGCTTCCAAACGCGCGGCGGCGTCTCGCGAAATGAAGGATGGCGTGTTGCTGTACCACCAGTGGCCATTGGCAATCACGTTGGGGAAGATCCACGCGTAGCTAACCAGTTCCTGATTGGTCACGCTGGCGAGCACTGAGATCGGGAACTTCACGTTCGGGAATGAATTGAACAATTCGCGATACTGGATCAGCGACACTCGCGAATCGTAGAGGTCTTGGCCTTGGAAGACGCCCTCGGGATAGACCTGGCGATTGACGCCGATCATCAAGTCAAAGGGCAATCCGAATTCGTCACACAGTTCGGCGAGCGTCCAAAATACTCTGCGCGACAACGCGTCACGATGCGAAGCGTCTGCAGCCAAACCTTTTTGCAGCACCGCGTTCAGGGCCGTTGACGCACGTCCGTCAGGGACGGGAGTTGGTGCGAACGACGGTGGGATCGAAATCGCACAGGCGCGAGCACCTCGGCTGACAAAGTGTTCAAAACGTTGCTTCAAGCTGGAACGGAGTGATTCCAAACTGCCATCGAGTTCAATCCCGGTGCAAGTGGCCAATCGACCGCGGACCTCCGGTTTGGCCAAATGAAAGACCAAGTCGTCCGTCCGCAGGCACGGGATGTAGGTGTCGGTGTCGAAGCCATCCAACGCATCGTCGAAATCGTTCGTTAGAAAGACCGCTTGGACGTTGCTTTGATCCAGCACCGTTTCGGACCACTGCGCGGACGCCATGATTTGTTCGCTACGGTCATAAAGGGCTTCCCAATTGTTGAGATGCAAACGGTCTTCTTCGAAACCGAAAAACGTGCGACAGATCTCAATCAGCCAACTGTACTGAGCTGTGTTCTCCAGCGGTTGAAGCCCACCGACCAAACGCTCGACCAATTCTTTGGGGCCGATGGAAGGATCTTCAATCCGAGACTTCGGCATACCCGAGGAGTGCGCCAGTTCGGTGTAGTAGTGGTAACCCAACAGATCCGCCAAGGTCGACGAGGCGGGTGAGTGCGGGTTGATGTGCGAGTGAGGGTCAATCAACCGAATGGACGTCAACGCTTCGTAGATTTCCGATTTGGGTCCGTTGTTGACGTTGGACGATTCTGACATGGGGATTGGCATTTAGGAGTGGTGTGGATCGGTCGCCACAGGATACTCACACTTGCGATTCGGATCGACCATGGAAAGGCGCTGACCGTCCAGGCTTCCTCAAAAGCAAACTCCAACCGGTGGGTGTTTGACAGCGAAGACGAAATGCGGGGCAACTTCCATGTCTGCATTGGGATTTTCCATGTTACACAGAGATTGTTTGTCGTTTAGCGGCTTGGTTGTTCCGCTAGAGTTGCTCACCAGCCCACCATGCAAGACACAATCGGCGGGAATTCAGGTGGCGGCAAGACTGGTTCCACCAAGGAATGTTTTCGCCAGACCCACCATCCGAAACCGGTGCTGAACCCAAGGCAAACGAGATAAACGATCCAAATCAGCCAACGCGATCGGTTCGATGGGACGGGCGACGAGGATGCCTCGTAAATTTGGATCACCCAATTGGCTTGCTGTGACGTGCTTAGCTGGCCGAGCGGAGTCTGCTGCAACGCCGCATGAATGTCTTCGATTCTTTCGGGCGGAACCGACTTGGAACGTGGTCCTTGGTTTGGGTCGCTCGATGGAAGGTTGTCGCTGCTGACCTCGCGAGAATCTGCTTTCGTGTGTTGCGATGCGAAGTTGGACAAGCCAGCGAATTGTCGGCAGAGCCGAGATGTTCGGATCGCCAAAGGCAGTGTCGCTAACAGTGGGGCGAGAAGCAGCAACAGCAGAGGTTCGTTGATCGCAATCGCAAGTGACACAACGACGGCAATCGTTAGCAGTCGGAGAGCCAGTTCTCGTTGAACGGATGGACGGGCGAAAGTGGTTTGAATGATCTTGCCGCCATCCAAAGGAAGCAGCGGAAGCAGGTTCATCCAATTCAGTAGCAACGCCAGTCCGCCTAGTTCGAATCGCCAGTTCGATGCGCCGAGGAAGGGGAGTCGGGTGGTACCGGCTTCTTTCACGGACTCAGAGATGACGGCGTCAATCGACAGCAACAACACCGCCAGCAAAATTCCCGGAACGGGGCCGGCGAAGTAAACGAAGGCTCTCTTCCACGCGGGCAAGTGAAGAGCATGTCCGCTGACCGCGGCGCCAAGTAGCGGAACAAACATCATCCGCAGTCGTCGGTAGCCAAACCGTTTCATGGCCAGCAAATGGCCGGCCTCGTGAAGCAACAGGATCCCGACGAGCATCGAGACCAATCGCGCGTCCCACCAGAACGAAGCCACGGCGACGAAGAGCAAGATGGAGGCAATCGATCGCAGCGATTGCTTCAGCGAACTTTGTGAATCCGATTCCAGAGCGCGGACGGCCGTGATCAATTGCTGCGTGTCCGATGCGGACACGTTTCAGCAGCCTTCGGCGATCGGTTGTCCGTCCGCATTCTTGGGTGCGGAAACAAGCTGAGATGGTTCCGAGTCCGAGCGAAGTTGTGGGCCGGCGACTTCAGGGCCAATGTGTGAGAGTTGATTGTTCTCGTCGACAAACACGAGACGAGGTTGATGAGTCGCCGCATCGGCCTCTGGCACCATTGCATAGGCCGCCAAGATCACGTGATCGCCAGGGCGAATCAGGTGAGCCGCAGCCCCGTTGGCGCAAACATCACTCGAGTTTGGTAGGCCCTCGATCGCGTAAGTCTCCAACCGAGTTCCGCGAGTCACGTTCCAGACGTGCAAGGACTCGTAGGGATGGATCCCTGCGGCGACCAGCAGTTCAGGCGGCACCGTCAGGCTGCCTTCGTAATTCACGTCCGCTCCGGTCACCGTTGCCCGGTGAATCTTAGCGGCCAGCAATTTTCGGTAAGGTGCGTCCACCGACTCAGTCCAACAAGTAAGGCTTCAATCGTTCGATTGTGTTGTCCGATCCGATTTCCAGTTTGCCGAAGCCTCGTTCCGCGCCTTCTTGCATGGCGGTTTCTTGATGCTCGTCGTAATTGGTGACCAGCATCACGGGGACTTCGGACAGTTCCGGATCGGATTTGATTTGTTTGATCACATCGAGACCATCTGAGTAGTCGCGATCCAATTTCCGATTCACCGTGACCAAGTCCACTTTGCGATCTCGCAGCATCTTCAGGGTGTCTTCGGCACCGTGGGTTTGCAAAACCGCCGCATCGAAGTGGGAGGTCACCATCTGGCGGATGGCATTGAAATCGGGGCCGCAGTTGCCACAGTCGACTAAGGTTTTTGCCATCGGGTGTTACTTCTCCGTCGAGGGGGTTGCAGGAAAGGTCCCTGGGACGATCGAACCGAAACATCCAGGTTTAACTGCGCAAGGGGGAATGAACAAGGTGCAGCCTGCATCCAACCAGACGATGCGGCTGCGAGATTCAATCAGCAACGCATGCGCCATTTGACATGAAAACTGCCGGTCGGGGGTGCGTCCACCACGGACAGGGTGACTTCAGCGGACAAGTTCGTGATCGCGAATCCAACGCTGCATATCGGCTTGGATCTGCGACGGTGATCGATCGTCGCTCAAGGAAGGAGAGGACGCGATCGACAGTTCTTTCGCCAGCATTCGCAGGGCCATGCCGTGTAATTGCTGAAGCAAGTGGTCGCGTTCTGCGACGGCTTGTCGCAAATCTGCTTTTGTGGCGCGGGATTCCGGCGGGGCGGGTGCTCCTTCGATCAAGAACCGCTCAATCCAATCTCGATCGGGATCGACCGGTCGTTTGCAGCTTCGGCAGGTTTTGACCATGAGAACTGTCACGTCAGCGGCGGTGGCACTGACCTTGGCTAGCAGAAATGGATAGGAAGAGGCGTTGAGCAAAACACCGGGCGAAGACGATCCCAGCATCCATGTCGATTTTCGGAATCGCTCACAGTATCTGGTAGATGAATTCTAGCACGCGAATGGAACGCGGCCACGAACGGCTTCGGCGACCTCACATCGGCCCCGGGGCACGCGATCGCTTTCAAAAGCAATCCAACCTAACAGGCCGGCAAAAGAAGAGCAGCGAGCAGAGCCGCTGCATCCGGCAAAAGAAAATCGGGGCGACACGATTCGAACGTGCGACCTTCTGGTCCCAAACCAGACGCTCTGCCAGGCTGAGCTACGCCCCGATAAGGCGTTTTCAGACTCCGATGTCCGCCGCGAAACGGCGTTGGTGTCTGAGAAGGCGAGAGATTAGCGAACGATTCGATTTCTCGAAAGTCCACTTCGGAGTTCGAAGCCACAGAATTTTTTGGAGGCTTCGAATCATTCCGATTGGCTCATTGCTGCTGTTGTTGCGCCATCGGTTCGCCGGTGCCAAGCTGCGCCAGGACTTGCAAAATTCCGTTCAGGTGCGCCATGCGTGGTCCGAAACGGTCGATGAATTCATTCAGCATGTATTCGCCCTCGACCAAGTGCTCACCCGAATCGTCGATCTCCTCGGTCAGCGTTTGCAGAAACTCCGTTTGCACTTCGCTGAGCGTTTCCGCAGCACGGCGGCAGGCACGCGAAAGTTGCGGGTTGGCGTCTTTCCACTGCTGCAATTCGCCCGCACGTTGCTTGTGCATCGCGGCGTTCTGTTGAACCAATTCGGTCAGCAATTTGTTTTGTTGCTGTTGAGTGGCGACCAACTGACGCAACAACCCGACGGTCAATTCTTCGTGGGAGACTGGCACACCTGCATCCGTTTCTGCTGAGACATCAATGCGGAAAACTGGCGAGGCGGGGTTGTCGTCGTAAGACATTGGGGATGATTCCGGTTCGGGTCCGATGTGTCCTGAGCGATGATGACCCGAGTATAACCACGCCGAAAAATGTTTGTCGAGCAAAAGCAGATTTTCGGGTTTCGCCGATAATCCATAGGCGACATTTGGACACGATCACGCCGATCCCGATGAGTCTGATGACAAACCGGGATGGCGAATTCTCGCAAGTTTTGCGTTCGGCGACTTTGCTGGATTCAACTGGCCACGTGCATTCGCGCGTGGCCAGTCGAAGCGATCAGGTCAGGACCGCGATGATCACTTGGCCGTTTGCAAAAACGTTTTCCAGGACGCGTAACGAGGATCATCCATCGAATGTGTCATCAGCGGATTGAACCGAGGCTTGACCGGACGTGAAAGCAATTTCATTCGTGCCTGCTGTGGTGTGCGGCCTCCTTTGCGACTGTTGCATCGCAGGCAGCAGCACACAATGTTCTCCCAAGTCGTGCCACCGCCGTGGGACCGAGGAACTACGTGATCCAGGCTCAGCTTGTGAGTCGGTTCCGCTTTGCCGCAGTACTGACACGTGTGATCGTCTCGGGCAAACAGGTTCTTTCGGTTGAAGCGAACCGTCTGGGCTGGCATTCGGTCGAAGCGAGTCAGTCTTGCGATCCGTGGGACTTTCAATTCAAAGCCAACGGCTTGGATGTATTCATCGTCTGGTTGTTTTTGAGAAGAAGCCATTTGGCTCAGTTCACACCAGCTATCAAAGTCATACCCAACGAACTGTCCGTCGTCGTTGTCGATGACCTCCGCACAATCTCGGTACAACAGCGTCAATGCTCGTCGAACATTGACCACACGAATCGCCATGTAGAAACGATTCAGCACCAGTACGTTGGTTTCTAAAACCCGTCCGCTCATTGCTGCGTCAGTCCTTTCCTCGATCAGAAAGTTGGCTTCGTAGTTGCTCCATCGTAGCGTTTGGGAAACGAGGAAACCACATTTTCGTGGCTTCGACGAACAATCACTCCATCTTTCTGCAACAGGACGGGGCTGGTTCCCAAGTCGCTTATGAGACCGGAAATTACCGGGTTTGGTTCACACGTGCGTGACCAAAAAGCCTTTCCACTTCAATTCTTCCGATAGATTTCACAGCATGATCGATCTGCAACGTTGTCTTCTGCTGGTAAGCGTGTTGGTGGCGATTGGATGCGCTCGCCAGGTAACAGCACAAAACGAGTTTCCGCGTCAAGTTGCGATGGGGACACTCGGGGGCAGGCCAATCGTGCTCGCTCAGGGCACCGACGTTTTGCCAACCGATCCAGCGATCCGCGAAGCAGCCAACTCCGACACGGAAGCCGACAAGTTGGTTGGCGTTGAACCAGAGAACAAGGAAGCGAGGAAGAACGAATCAGACAATCGCGAAGCAGGCGCAGTCGCGGTCGGTTCGACCTCTTCCGAGGCAACGGAGTCGCAGTCGGGCGGGTTTTGGGGCTGGATCACGGAGGCTCTGGTTTGGACTCGCGACACCATTCGTGATGTGTTGATGCCGTTGGGCGTGGTGGCGTTGGCACTGGGGTTAATTTTGTTTTGCTTCGCAGCCTGGCTGCTCAATTTGGTGGCATTGCCTGGCAATTGGTTGGCGATCGCGATGATGGCGTTTTATGTCTGGCTGGGGCCGGAGGAAGGTCGTTGGCGGTTGGGATTGTTTTCGCTGGTGGTCGCGTTTGCCCTGGGATTGGTGGGTGAGTTGATCGAGTTTTTGGCCGGTGCGATGGGAGCGAGCCGAGCGGGAGCCAGTCGTCGAGCGACCCTAATGGCGATCATCGGATCAATTGCCGGTGCGATCCTCGGCGGCATTGTCGGATTGCCGATTCCTGTGGTCGGGCCCGTTTTGGCCGCGATTTTGTTCGGCGGGTTGGGAGCCACCGCCGGGGCAATGTTCGCGGAATGGAACAACGGGAAACCGTGGAAAGAGAATTGGCGGATTGGTCAGGCCGCGTTTTGGGGGCGGACGGCCGGCACGGTGGGGAAAATGCTCGCGGGATTGGCTGTTTTGGTGGTTTGCGTGGTTGGGGTGCTTTTCTGAGCCGCAGGTTTGTGGGCCGTTTCACGCGATCGAACTAGGATTTCGGCCCGGTTTTGGCTAGTCTTGACGCTTGGAAACGACGTTTCACCCGTCCATTGGTCTCAACTTCTTTCGCTCCCGGCATCACGAACATTCATGCTCAAAGCACTCGAGCTGGCCGGTTTCAAGAGCTTCGCTGATCGGACGCGATTTGATTTCCCCGACGGCATCACCGTCGTGGTGGGGCCGAACGGCTCCGGTAAATCAAACATCGTCGACGCGATGAAATGGGTGCTGGGCAGTCAATCCGCGAAGAGTCTTCGTGGGAAAGACATGTCCGATGTGATCTTCAAAGGCTCGCAGACCCGTGGGCCGGCCGGTGCCGCGGAAGCCACGATCATCTTTGACAATTCCGGCGGTCAAATGCCGGTTGACGCGCCGGAGGTTCACGTCACGCGGCGGGTGTATCGCAGTGGCGAAGGCGAATACCTGATCAACCAACAGGCCGTCCGATTGAAGGACGTCAAAGCGTTGATTCGCGGAACGGGAATCGG
This sequence comes from Rhodopirellula halodulae, assembly GCF_020966775.1. Classification (NCBI taxonomy): domain Bacteria; kingdom Pseudomonadati; phylum Planctomycetota; class Planctomycetia; order Pirellulales; family Pirellulaceae; genus Rhodopirellula; species Rhodopirellula halodulae. The sequence continues at coordinate 1,796,293 of NZ_JAJKFV010000029.1, forward strand.
CATCGATGCTTACAGTTTGATCGAACAGGGCAAAGTCGATCGCATGCTGCAAGCCAACGCAAAAGATCGTCGAGCCATTTTCGAAGAAGCCGCGGGGATCAGCCGTTTCAAAGCGAAGAAGGTCGAAGCCGAACGGCGACTGGAACGCGTGCAGTCAAACTTGACGCGGTTGGGCGACATCGTTGACGAGGTCGCGACTCGACTGAAGACACTGAAGAGCCAGGCAGGAAAGGCGGAGCGATATCGTCAAGCGAGCGATCGCTTGAAAGAGCTGCGCACCGTGGTTGCCTGGAACGATTGGTTGACTTTGTCGGCTGAGTTGCAAAACGCCACTTCGCAGTTGGAAGCGGCTCAGCGAGAGCACCGTGAAGCGGACGCGCTTCGTGAGTCGCTCGAGGAACAGCGACAAGCCGCCGAGATGCAATTGCAAACCATCGCGGAAGCGGCTCGCGAGGCGGAGCAGAACCGCAGCGAATTGTCCGGCGAGATCGCGAGGATCCAAGGTCGCCGTGAATCGGATCAAACGACCTTGGTCGAGCAACGTCGCACGCTGATCGGTCACTATCGACGTTTGCGTGCGATGCGGACCGAGGCGGGATCGGCCATCGCTGATTTGCGTAAAACCATCGCCGAGTTGGAGGTGGCGGAATCGGAATTGGCGGAGGTCCAAAATCAGAAGGAATCGATCGCTGCTCGCCGCGACGCCGAGCAAACCGCGGTGCACGAGATCGAAACCAGACGGGACGATTTGCAACGAGAGCACTTGGCGTTTGTCCGCCGCGTCGCGGAGCATGAAGCCAACCGAGGACGTGTGGCTCAGCAAATGCGCGAAGCTGCGCGAGCGTTGGAAGAGATTGCACGCAACTCGATCGCCGCCGACGAAGCGTTGGCCGCGGCGCAGTCCGACCACGATGCTGCGGCGAAGAATGTTGAACAACTGAAATCGCGAATCGCGGACGCACAACGCGAAGTTGAAATCGCCGACGCGAAGGTCCGCGAGACTCGTCGTGTGTTGGAGCGGCGTCGAGAAGAAATTGGCTCGCTGAAAATACGTTTGCAGGGCATCACCGAACGAGCCAAGGTGCTGGAGGAACTGCAGCAAAAGCAAGAAGGCGTCAGCGGCGGAGTTCGCGAAGTTTTGCGAATGACCGATCCTCGTTTGAAGCAAGACTTGGTCGGGATCGTTGCCGATTGTTTCTCGGTGGACCGTCAGGTGGCTCCGTTGATCGATGCTGCACTGGGGCCACGCAGCCAATACGTGATTGTTCGCGGCGGATCGGTGGGCGACGCGATCAGCCGCGGCGAAATTAAAATTGGCACCCGCGTGGGGATCATCCGTTTGGATGAGCTGCCCAACCGCCGTCCGGGAGACAAGATTCGCTTGGACGGATTGGCGGGTGTGATTGGGCGAGCGGACAAGATGATCGATTGTCCGGAGGAGCTGGAACCACTTTGTCGACACTTGCTGGGCAACACCTGGTTGGTCGACACGTTGGCCACGGCGATTGGGCTTCGCAAACTGTCTTCGGCTGGCCTGCGTTTTGTCACCGCATCAGGGGACTTGTTGGACAACGATGGGTCCAGCGTGGTTGGGCCTCCGGGTGGTGAAACTGGTTTGGTCAGCCGACGCAGCGAGCTGGCCGCGGCAAAGTCAGAGATGCAGCACTACAGCTACCAAATTGAGGAAGCCGAGAAAGAAGTCAAACGATTGACCGGTGTCGTCGATAGCGAAGCTGCTGAGTTGGGTCGGCACGAACAGTCGATGCGAAACTGGATCACGGAACATGCCGCCGGCGAAGCGAAGTTGCATCACGTCGCCGAGCGTTTGTCCGCGAGGCAGTTCGCCGTGGACGAACTGAAACGGTCGTCCGCCTCGCATTCAGAATTGCTGGATACCGCGAAGCTGCAAGACGCTGAGTTGGAAACATCCATCCACGACGGAAAGCAACGCATCGAGAGCTTGGAAGCGGAACGAACGGAGGTTGATGAGCGATTGACCGTCGCATCGGCTCAGCTTCGGGAGGTGCAGTCCGCGGCGATGAGCATTTCCGTGGAAGCGGCTCGGATCGAACAGAAAGTCGAATCGCTGACGATCGCGGCGGATGTGGCTCGCCGAGACCAGAGCCAACGTGAGGCGGCCAATCAGGAAGTTCGCGAAGCCATGAAGGGCACCCGACAGCGGATTGCCGAGATCGAAACGCGAATTTTGGAAGCTGACAATCGTTTGGCTGAGTTAATGATCGCGATGGAGTCCGCCGACGCTCAACTGCAAGCACTGGCGGCCGAAGCCAATCGCGAACGCGAAGCGACGCGGCGCGTGCAATCGGAATCGCAAGCGGCCATCAAAGCCGTTGCCAAGGCAACCGAATCCGTGGCCACAATCAGTTCGGCTCGCGATGCCGCGGCGCTGAAGCAGACCACATTGGCGGATCGGATCGCGGAGGATTACCAAATTGATCTGCGTGGTGACGAGCCGCCGGAGGAGTTGGCTGAGATCGATGACCGCTCGGCGGTGGACGATGAAATCAGTCGACTGCGGGCTCAGGTGCAGAACGTTGGTTCGGTCAACATGGAAGCTTTGGAGGAACTCAATGAGCTGCAAGTTCGTTACGACGAACTGCATGGCCAGTATCAAGACCTGACCGCCGCCAAAGATTCTCTGCAGCGAGTGATTGCTCGGATCAATTCCGATTCTCGACGGTTGTTCTTGGATACGCTGGAAGCCATCCGAATCAATTTTCAGAAGCTGTATCGCAAATCGTTCGGCGGCGGGCACGCGGATTTGGTTTTGGAGGAGTCCGACGATCCCCTGGAGGCCGGTGTCGACATTGTTGCGACGCCACCCGGGAAGCCAAGTTTCAGCAACTCATTGCTCTCCGGTGGTGAGAAAGCGTTGACCGCCGTTGCGTTGTTGATGTCAATCTTCCAGTATCGTCCCAGCCCGTTCTGTGTGCTCGACGAAGTGGATGCACCGTTTGACGAAGCCAACATTGGCCGGTTCGTCACCGTGTTGACGGAATTCTTGGATCAGTCCAAGTTCATTGTGGTGACACACAGCAAGAAAACCATGACGGCCGCCACGACTCTGTACGGGGTCACCATGCAAGAGTCCGGGGTCAGCAAACAAGTTTCGATTCGGTTTGAAGATGTCAGTGAAGACGGACAAATCAACGCCGCGTAAACGCGATTTCTTTCTCGCGATGACCTCGCTGCCGTTGAAGTTGCCTTCCAAATTGCGTGTTCATCGACCGAGATGGGCCAAGTCGCGAGCCAAGATCGGCAGCGTGCCGGGCGAACTTTCCGGCAATGGTCCGGCGGCTGGGCAGCCGCGTCACCCCAGTCATATTCGGGTGATTCAGTACAACCGCGAAACGCACCAAGACGAGGTGGTCGATGCGATCGCGACTCGTGACAGCTTGGACCCGAACGTCATCACTTGGATCGATTTACATGGTGTGCAAGACGTCGAATTGCTGCGGTCGTTGGGCGGCAAGTTTGGTTTGCATCCGCTTGCACTCGAAGACGTCGTGCAAATGGACCAACACGCCAAGTTGGAACGTTATGGTGAGACGTTGTTTTTCGTCGCACGCATGCCCTATGGCGATGATGGATTCCAAACCGAACAAGTCAGCATGTTTCTCGTTGGCAACGTGGTCATCACGATCCAGGAAGAGGTCGGCGATTGTTTGAACCCGGTGCGCGAACGCATTTCGCGAGCCATGGGACGCATTCGTCAGCGTGGTTCGGATTACCTCGTCTACGCCATCATCGATGCGATCATTGACGGTTACTTTCCGGTGATCGACCGCTACGAAGCTCACCTATCGCAGATGGCGGGATTGTTGCAGGAGAACGACCACGACAACTTGCCGATGCATTTGCACCACATTCGTGCGGACCTGTTGGCGATCCGCAAAACCGTGCAACAACACCGCGATGCACTGCGCTTGCTGTTGCGAGAAGGCGAAGGCATCTTGGCCGACGACACGCGATTGTATTTGCGAGATTGCCAGGACCACATTGGGCAATTGATGGAGGCTGCGGACACGGACCGCGAAACTTGTGGCGAACTTCGCGAACTTTATTTCGCGCTGTTGGGCCAGAAGAACAATGATGTGATGAAAGTGTTGACGATCATCGCGACATTGTTCATTCCGATGAGTTTTGTGGCGGGAATCTACGGGATGAACTTCGACCAATCCGCGTCGCCATTGAACATGCCCGAATTGGAATGGAGCTTTGGTTACCCGTTCGCCCTCGCAGTGATGGCTGCAATGGCCTTGGGGTTGTTGGGATTCATGTATCGCAAAGGTTGGTTGAGCTGAGCCGGCGAGTTTGTTCGACGCGAATCGTTGTTTGGCTCGAAAAAGCGATGGCGAAGTCTGGGCTTTGGCAACAACCATGGCACCCGCGCAGGACCGCACGACGCAAACCAAAGCGGACAAAAACGCCAGCGGCAAGCGAAATTTGATGGCTGTTGCGTAGGTGGTGAGAGACCGGGACGGGGCGTAGAATCTGGGCCGATTGACTCAAAACATCCCCCGAATTTCCCGGTGCGATCTCATCATGACTTCTGGCTCCCACCCCGCGTCCTCCGCTTCCATGACCGTCGAAGAAGGCTTGGCGGCCGTCGAACAAGCTTGCGAAGAGAAAAAATTGACCGCGGGTGCCGTGGAGAATATTCGTTCGTGGCTGACCGAAAGTCGCTACAGCGAGTATCGCGATCAAACGCTCCAGCACATCGCCGATGGTATGTGGCAAAAGCTGGACGACGTGTTCTGGACGATCATTCCGTTTGGAACCGGCGGTCGTCGTGGACGCATGTACGAGATCGGATCCAACGCAATCAATGACCGCACGATCGGGGAAAGCGCACAAGGGTTGGCTGATTATGTGGTGAAGTACCACGCCGGTGCCAAGTCGTTGTCCTGCGTAATTGCGTACGACACGCGTCACAAGTCGCGGCACTTCACGGAGCTTTGTGCGGGCATCATGGTTGCCGCCGGCTTCAAGGTGTATTTGCTGGACGACTACCGTGCGACGCCACAACTGTCGTTTGCCGTTCGTCACCTGAATTGCGATTGCGGCATCATGGTGACGGCCAGCCACAACCCGCCGAGCGACAACGCAGTCAAGGTTTACTGGTCGACCGGTGGTCAAGTTCTGCCACCGCACGACAAAGCCATCATCGACGGTGTGATGAGCTGCCAAGAAATCAAATCGGTTCCATTCGCAGAAGCCATGGCCGATGGTCGCATCGAAGTGGTGACCGAGCAAATCGATTCCGCTTTCTTGGATGCAGCCGCCCAGTGTGGATTTGAAGGATCACGCGATGTCAAAGTGCTCTACACCCCGCTGCACGGAGTTGGCGAAGAAGCTGTCATCCCGTTGATGAAGCGTGACGGTTTCACTCAGGTCGATGTCTACGAGGGGCATCGCGAAAAGAGCGGTGATTTCCCGAATGTCCCGGGTCATGTGTCGAATCCAGAGAACTCGGCTGTGTTCGAAGCTCCGATCGAGACCGCTCGCCCCGGCGGCTACGACTTGGTGTTGGCGACCGATCCGGATTGCGACCGTTTGGGCGTGGCGACTCCTTTGACGACGGATCCAAGCGGCGAATGGGGAACTTTCACCGGAAATCAAATCGCCGCGTTGCTGGCCGATTACGTGCTCGGCAAAACCGTGGACGCCGGCAAGCTGAGTGACGGGTCATACGTGATCAAGACACTGGTCACAACTGAATTGGTACGACGCATTGCCGAGTCGCACGGGGCACGTTGCGTTGGCGATTTGTTGGTGGGTTACAAATACATCGCCGAAGCCATGGACCGGGAAGGGCCGGAAAACTTTGTGTATGGCTGCGAAGAATCGCATGGTTATTTGGTCGGCACTTACGCTCGCGACAAAGACGGCGCGGTCGCTTGTATGCTGATGGCGGAATTGGCGGCCAAGCTGAAGGCGGAAGGCAAGTCCATGCACGAGTACATGGCGGAGCTGTACCAAAAACACGGCATGCACCGTGAAAACCTAATCAACGTTTTCATGGAAGGCAGCGAGGGCATGGCGGCCATGCAAAGTCTGATGAAGGCGTTCCGTTCGGAGCCACCGAAGTCGCTGGGCGGAATCGCGGTGCGTCAAGTTCGCGACTACGGCAGTGCGACCACGATCCACGTCGCCGATGGATCGACTTCCGCTTTGGAAGGTCCCAGTGGAAACTTGGTGATCATGGATTTGGAGATGGACGGCAACTACGTCGCCGTGCGTCCCAGCGGAACGGAGCCTAAGGTGAAGTTCTACGTGTTCACTCGATTGGAGGCCGCTGAATCACAGGACTTGGCCGACGCGGATATCAAACTGTCCGATCGATTGCGAGCCATTGAAGAGGACGTTCGCGATTTCGCTCGTCTGCATTCTTGAGCGAGGTCGCTGCTCTTTGATGCAGTTAGCAGCTCATCGATTGAGTGAGTAAAGGACGAGGCCAGCCAAGATGCGGGCCGCGTCCGTGGTGTTGTAACCGGGGCACTGCACCGAGTTTTGAGACTCAAGGGCACAGCTGAGGTCGAGCGGCGAAAAGTAAATCGCGGCTTGGCCATGGACTTCCATCAGTTCCACGGTCGGAGTCGAGCGAACACGGCTGATCTTGAGTGCACGTTGTCTGCCCCCGTCGTCACCTGAATTGGGGCGGCGGATCGTGACATCCCCAAGGTCGTATCCGCCGAACCGAGTTGTCCACGCGGGATGTTCTTTGGGCAGTTCTTCCAGGGATTCGTCTGGGAACAGTCCCTCGAGTTCCGAGCGAATTGATTTTGCAAACGCTTCGCTGCCGCAAATTGGCGTGGCAATGATGATGCCTCCTCGCGAGGCAAAATCACGCAGTGCGTCGCGTTGCTGTGGTTTCAATTGAACCGCCGTTTGGCCGTGCAGGTAAAGCACGCCAACACGAGACAGTGAGGACTCCGTCAATTCGATCGGTTCGTTCACCGCGATGACTTCGATCGCCAGTTTCTTGCGAATCAACGTGGCTGCATTGGGAAGGGCGCGAAGCACTTGTTCTTCCCCGGCACCCAAGGCACCGACCGCGATCGGGATGGCACCGCGTGTGGGCGGCGGCGCGACGGATCCGTCAACGATCGACGCCGCATCCAATTTGTTTTTGAGTTCGCGTCCCGTGGCGTAGGCGATGATGTTTTCGCCAATCGTGACGCCGGCTTCGATTTGCGTTCGGATTGAATCCGATAGGTCGGTGTTTCTCAGCAGGGATCCGCTGTGTTTCCATCGACAAGACAGACTGCGGGGTGAGTAGAAAACTGGCGTTCGGCAACAGGCTCCCACTCCGTAAACCCAATAGCCTGGATCGATTGCGGTTGGATCCACGGGGCGCTCGGCGAACCAGACGGGATGCGAAGGCGGCAATCGTTCCAGTTGATTGCCAGGAAACCATTGCCGGCAGATCGCCACCACGCTTTGTTGAAAAGCCGATGCATCCCCGCAGCCGTCTCCACCGATCGCGTCGAACAGGATGGTGCCGCCTTGGTCGATGTACTGTTTGAGGTTCTGGATCAACGCGTCATCGAAGCCAATTCGATTCGAGCCGCGGATGACGATCACGGGTGTTTTTAAGAGATCCGCGACCGATACGTTTTCGGATTGGATGGTTTGCCATGTCAGTTCTTGTGACCAGTCTTTTTCGACATGACGGACCAACTGCTTCAGTGAGGTGTTGAAGGGAAGCGTTCGAGTGTTGTTGCTGCCGCGGACGCGAAGCGAAGGGTGATCGAGCTGGCCGGCAACGACTTGGCGTTTGCCTTTGGACAGGAACAGCAACGCAAATGAAGTGGCGATATCCGCGTTGCTTTCCGCTGCGCCGGAGCCTTTCCAGAAACCCCGAAAGGCATCTTGCAGACCGACCAAATGCTCGGCACCTTCGCGATACCAATCGTGACCTCCAATGAGGCGACGCCCGGAGAGCCGTCCGACGCGTTCGATCGCATAGAGATAGTAAAAGTCGCTCGAGAGCGTGCTGCCCGGGTTGGTGGCGACGGTGAAGATTCGGCCCAGATAGTCAAAGCCACGTTCGATGGCGGGTTCTGAGAACTCGTCGCCGCAGCACTGCAGCGTCTTCTGTTCCGGATCCAGCAAACCAAGAGCGTCTTGAGCGATCATTAACGAACCAATCCCTGCACAAGTCATGCTTCCGGTGGCTTGGTTGGATCGGTAGGGCCAACCGCCTTGTGCGAATTGTAGATTTCTCCAGTACGCTTGAGCCAATCGAAAGACGTTGGGCTCCACCTCGACGCCTCGATTGACGGCTTCGCCCAGGGCCAGCAACGCGAATTGGCTGTTGGAAGGGTCACCTGGGCCCTCTTTGTTTCCGTAATCCCAGGCACCCGGGTTTCGCGAGGTGGCGGACTTTTGTCGATCGGTGAGCCAAGCCACATTGCGTCGGAGGCGTGGCAGATCTTCTAGAGCACCGTACTGGCAATAGACAAGCGTTTGGAGCGCGACCGCGTAGGTGTCGTTGGGCTCGAACCGCCGCAAGTATTCCAAAGCACGAATCATGTCGGCATCGTTGCGAGACACGCCCGCATTCAGCCATGCGAGTGTGCAAAGCGATGAGAGGCCGCAGGACTGACCGGTAAACTCTTCCCAGCCTCCCCGTTTGGTCTGTGTCTTTCGCAGGTATTCGACTCCACGATCGATGGCACGTTGCACGGTGGGCGCATCGATGCGGCTCGCGTTGCCGTTATCCGCCGGTTGCGCCGAACAGGGATGGCAGGCGACGGCCATTGCGATCGCGATGCAAAGCAGACTCAGCAGGCAACACCAATATCGCCTGTTTGCCAATCGGCTTACACTGCCAGGGCAGTCGTTGAAGCGCCGCGTTCGTTTGGTCATTGCCAGGCGATCGAGTGTTTTGCGATTGTGTGGATGAATCGTGTCCGTTGAAAAGGTGCGATTCCGCTCTTCCTCGCGACTCGACCCATTGTGAATTGGATTGTGATTCATGGCTGATCCTTCGGTTCCGACCCCTCCGCCGGTGAACCCCGCAGCAGGGAACGCTGCTTCCAATGCGAATTCGGCGGACGCGTCCAAGCCCCGCAATCTGGCGGATGTGTTGCGAGAGTTCTCGGAACACCAAAAGAAGATGCGGGATGAGTTGGCAAAGGTCATTGTGGGGCAAACGGACACGATCGAACAGTTGTTGGCCGCGATCTTCACGCGAGGGCACTGTTTGTTGGAGGGCGTGCCGGGATTGGCCAAGACATTGATGGTCAGCACGCTGGCGAACATTTTGGATGTTTCGTTCAAACGCGTTCAGTTCACGCCTGACCTGATGCCGTCGGACATCACCGGAACGCAGGTGATGGAAGAGGACGAATCGGGGCGACGCAGTTTCCGATTTGTCGAAGGACCGATCTTCGCGAATATTTTGCTGGCTGACGAGATCAACCGGACGCCGCCGAAGACTCAGGCCGCATTGTTGGAAGCCATGCAGGAACGCCAGGTTTCCGTCGGGCGAGAGACCCACACATTGCCGGAACCGTTCTTCACCATCGCAACGCAGAACCCGGTGGAGCAGGAAGGCACGTACCCGTTGCCCGAAGCACAGTTGGACCGGTTCATGTTCAACATCAAAATTGGTTACCCGACCGCGGAAGAGGAAGAGAAAATTTTGACGGCGACCACGCGAGGTGAGAAAGCGACTGTCAACAAAATCCTCTCCGCGAAAGCCATCCTGAATTGTCAGAAGTTGGTGGGGAGCATCGCGGCGGGGCCGTTGGTCATTCGTTATGCGTCGCAGTTGGTTCGAGCGACCCGTCCGGCGGATGAGTCCGCACCCGAGTACGTTCGCGAATTGGTGGATTGGGGGGCGGGGCCGCGTGCCGGTCAGAACTTGATCGCTGGGGGAAAAGCGATCGCTGCGATGAACGGAAGATTCAGTGTCGAGCCTGGGGATATACAGAAAGTCGCATTGCCCGTGCTGCGTCATCGAATTGCGACGAACTTCCAGGCCCAAGCGGAGGGGATGGACACAGATTCGGTCATTCAACGTCTATTGACTGACATCCCTGTGCCTGAACCGGCTAAGATGGAACGTTCCAAGTGAGGCCGTGGAGGAGCGGTTTCACTCCCGCCTGAAGCCCACCTGCCATTGATCGCTTATGCCGTTTCGATCCATCGGCGTCGCCGATTTTCTCGGCGTCCCGTCACACGTTCCTGTCGCTCTTCCTCGTGGTGTCGCTGGGGTGTGCGTCGGGCTGCTGCTGCTCGCTTGCGTTCGTCCGGTATCGCTTTTAGCAGATGACGCTCAGCAACGTGATTTTTTTGAAACTCGCGTTCGTCCTTTGCTGAGTGAGCATTGCTATGAGTGTCACGGTGAGGACGCGGATGAACGGCAAGGCGGTCTGCGAGTGGACCATGGTGAGTTCCTGCTGTCCGGCGGTGATACCGGGCCCGCATTGGTTGCAGGAAATGTGGACGAAAGCCTGCTGATCGAAGCGGTGCGGTTTGATTCGTACGAAATGCCGCCGTCTGGAAAACTGCCGGACGATGACATCGCGGTGCTTGAAAAATGGATCGCCGACGGAGCTTACTGGCCGGAGGAACCGTTGCCGGAAGGGGCGGACGAATCCAACGCGTTTGACATCGACGCGCGGCGCGAAACTCACTGGGCGTGGCAACGGGTTCAGGATCCCGTGCCACCGGCCACATCGCAGCCTGAATGGTCGAAGGATTCCATTGACCAGTTCATCATGGCGAAATTGGAGGACGCTGGGTTATCGCCGGCCGTTCCTGCCGATCGAACCACGTTGATTCGTCGACTGACGTTTGCCTTGTCTGGTTTGCCGCCAACACCGACGGAAGTGAAGCAATTCGAGCAAGATCCTCGGCCGGACGCGGTGCACCGATTGGTCAATCGCTTGATCGCTTCGCCCGAGTTTGGCAATCGTTGGGGACGCCATTGGTTGGATTTGGTTCGTTACAGTGAATCACGCGGCCATGAATTTGACGCCGACATTCCCAATGCGAATCAGTATCGTGATTATGTCGTGCGAGGTTTGAACGCGGATGTTCCTTATGACCAATGGGTGCGTGAACACATTGCGGGCGATCTGCTGAGCGAACCTCGGATGAGCTTGGACGGTCGCGATGGTGGAGAGCCCTTCAATGAATCAATCTTGGGGACAGGCTTCTATCATCTTTGTGAGTGGGTGCATTCACCCGTTGATATCCGCAAAGATGAGTCCGATCGCATCGACAACATGATCGATGTGATGACCAAAACGTTCCAAGGAATGACCGTCGCCTGCGCTCGTTGCCACGATCACAAGTTCGACGCGATTTCCACAGCCGACTATTACTCATTGTCGGGCTTCTTGCAGAGCAGCGACTACGCCGAGGTGCGTTTTGATTCGATGCAGCAGAACAACCGAGTTGCCAGCGAATTGAACCGCGTCGATGACAACTATAGCGAGCGTTTTCGCAAGTTATTCGCGAGCGACTATGAAGCCTTTGAAGAAAAGCGTCAGCAAGATGCTTCGCTGCCCGAGATGGTTCACGACGTCGGCAAGTTGACGCCTGAAGAGTACCGGCAGAACGGTTTCATCTTTGGTCATTCGCCCACGCGAATCGGGGATCCTGTTCCCGCGTTCGATTTGGCGGGCGAAAAAGATTCCGACGAATCCCATGCGATTCGTCTTTGGGAACGATCGTCAGCCGTCAACGACCGTCTTTGGGATGGGCTGGTTTCTGTCCGTTCCCGATCCACCAACGCTCGAGGCAAACTGCGAGCCTACCCGCGAGTTGGTCGAACGTTGCGTTTGCCGACGTTTGAACTGACTGATCCGATCGTCGCGGTTCGAGTCAAAGGTTCCGGCAACTTGTTCGCTTGTGTGGATTCGCACCGGCTAGTCGATGGACCGCTGCACGGCGAAACCATCGCCAAGTTCGACAACAAGGACGGCTGGGTGGAGATGAACCTGGCTCGCTACCTCGGGCATCGATTGCATTTGGAATGCACGCCCGCTGAGAACCAGACGCTCGAGATCCTTTGTGTCGTCCAGGCAACGCGTGAAGAGTTGGGCGAGTTGAAGGGCGAGGTGGACGCGGGACTTGTTGCAGACGCCGAGCAAATCGCCGAATTACAGAGTGCCATCCAGGATCGTCTGACCGCAAATGCTGAGTTGCAGGATGAGCTCGCCGCGATCCAAACTGAATGGCGAGAAGAACGCTCTCGGTTGAAGAGTCAGATCCAAAAACGATCGCGAGTCGCCATTGCGATGCTGGATGGTTCGGGCGAAGACGCTGCGATCCTCATTCGCGGGAATTCATCCAGTGAAGGAGCCATCGAGCCGCGTCACTTTTTAACCGCAATCACTGGCGGTGAGCGGATTGGCGACGAACGCGGCAGCGGACGGTTGGAACTGGCCGAAGCGATCAACTCATCGAACAATCCCCTGACGTCGCGGGTAATCACCAATCGCTTGTGGCATCACATGATGGGGAAAGGTATCGTTCCCACGACTGACGATTTTGGTGTGCTGGGATTGCCTCCCAGTCATCCCATGTTGTTGGACCACCTCGCGACAGAATTCGATCGACATGATCGGCATTTGAAATGGATGATTCGCCGGATCGTTTTGACAAGCAGCTATCAGATGTCGGTGCACAGTGTGTCGGAGGAACAGGCCGCACTGGCCGCGTCCGTTGATCCTAAGAACGAACTTCTGCATCAGCGGAACCTGCATCGTTTGGAAGGCGAGGTGATTCGTGACAGCTTGTTGTTCATTGCGGATCAGTTAGATCGATCGTTTGAGGGTGATTCGGTTGCCGTGCACTTGACCCCTTTTATGAACGGTCGAGGCCGTCCGTCGAAGAGCGGTCCATTGGACGGCGATCGTCGACGATCCATTTACATCGCCGTGCGGCGAAATTTCTTGTCGCCCATGATGAGTGTCTTTGACACGCCAAATCCATTCAGCACGATGGGACGCCGAAATGCATCCAATGTTCCTGCACAAGCGTTGGTGATGCTGAACGATCCCTTTGTGCGATTGCAGTCTCGCCATTTCGCGGAACGATCGATGCGTGCGGCACCAGCAAATTCCGCGACGACCCAAGAGCGGATCGAGTGGATGATTTTTGCTGCGTTGGGCCGGGAAGCGACGCAATCCGAAGTCCAGTCCATCATGCAATACATGCAGACATTGGGGCAAGCAACCGGTGGGGGTGCAGAAGATGTTTCCACGTGGGCGGACGTGGCTCACGCGATTGTTAACACCAAGGAATTTGTGTTTGTGCCATGAGCGGTTTTTCGAACTTCATTCCGAATCGACTTAGCCGGCGACAGATGCTGGCTCGGACCTCCATGGGGTTTGGCGGTGTCGCGTTGGCTTCGATGTTGCACGAAGCTTCGGCCAGTCACGCGGATCACGGGATCCACCACCCAGCCAAAGCAAAGCGGGTGATCTTTTTGTACATGGATGGCGGGCCGTCGCAGATCGACACGTTCGATCCCAAACCGTTGTTAACCAAGATGAACGGACGCGATCCCGGTGAGTTGTTCCGGGTTGAACCGACTCAGTTCAATAACAACGGAACCGTGTTGGGCAGCCCGTGGGAATTCCAACAGCATGGCGAAAGCGGAATTCCCGTCAGCAGTTTATTCCCCCATGTTGCTCAGTGCGTGGACGAATTGGCGGTCGTGCGTTCCATGGTTTCGGAATTTTCTGAACACACATTCGCAAATTACTTCTTGCACACGGGAAGTGGTTTGCAAGGACGGCCCAGCATGGGGGCGTGGGTGAACTACGGCTTGGGATCGGAATGCGATAATCTGCCGGGCTTCATTGCGCTCAACGGCGGATTGATTCCTCCCGGCGGTCTGGACTGCTTCGGCAGCGGGTTTCTACCCGCGACCTATCAGGGGTCAGTGTTTCAGCCCCACGGAACGGCCGTCGCGAATATTCAGTCACCGGAACCGGATGTGGGGCGGCAGCGTGCGCACCTGGACTTGATTGCGAAGCTGGATGCGGACGCGATGCGGGGTGGGTTGCGTCACGACGCGATCGAATCCGCGATCGCGAATTATGAGCTTGCATTTCAGATGCAGGCGGCGGTGCCGGAGTTGATGTCCATCGACGATGAACCTGAGCATGTCCGCAAATTGTATGGGCTGGATTCGCAGTACAAACCAACTCAGATCTATGCAGCGGAATGTTTGATCGCGCGGCGTTTGATCGAACGAGGCGTCCGGTTCATCGAGTTGACTTGCCCTCAGGTGGGCGGCGACCGATGGGATCAACACAGCAATCTGAAGAAAGGGCATGAGAACAATGCTTTGGCAGTCGATCAACCGATTGCTGGCTTGCTAAAAGATCTTCGGCAACGTGGCTTGCTGGATGAAACCCTGGTTGTTTGGGCTGGCGAATTTGGACGGACTCCGTTTGCGCAAGGCAAAAATGGCCGTGATCACAATCCCTATGGATTTTCCATTTGGATGGCGGGCGGAGGTGTTCGACCTGGAATCACATACGGAGCGACGGACGAATTCGGGTACAAAGCCGTTGAGAAACGGACTGAGATCCATGATTTGCATGCGACCATGTTGCATTTGCTTGGCGTGGATCACACGCGTTCGACGTTCCGGTTCGGTGGTCGCGATATGCGGCTTACCGATGTGAAAGGGCACGTGATGACGGACGTCATCCAGTCTTGACGGTTTCAGCGTAGACGGGACGCTCTTGCGGTGAGCTTGTGTCCACCGCTAATGTTTCGCCCGAGGCCAGATGCTTTACAATCTGATTGCCTCGCTCTTCTCTTCTTGTCTGCTGATTGAACGCGTTCGTCTGTGTCTGATTCCGACTGTGTCTGATTCTTTGGGTGATGCTGAGAGTCCCTCCGATCCGGATGCTTCGGTGAAATCTGGTCGAGCGGTTGGTGCTGCGCGAACATGGTCGCAGCAACTTCAGGATCGCTTCCATATCACGCTTGATTCGGATTTGGTGGCTTGGTTCGACGAAGGGCTGTGGCGACAGCAAGGCAACGGAGAATTTGCCAACGCTGTCTCGCCGGAAACGTTACTGAAGCCCGCGCCGGAACCGGTTTGGCCGCCGTTGATGCCGCCAAATTTCTTGCCGTTGGTCGGCAGTCATTCCGGCGATTGGCTTTGCTTGCGTTTGGCGGATGGAGACGCCGAAGGCAGCGGTTACGACATTTGTCATTGGTATCACGGCGGTGGTGATTGGCTGCCGTGGGGTGAGACGCTGGCGGAAGCTTTGTTGTTTGATCAACTGTTGCCCTCGCTGCCGGCGAGCGACCAGCGACACGCGATTCCCTCACCCATGGAAGTCGGACGATCGAACAACTCCGGCGGAGATGCCTGGCATGAGTGGATGGTCCGTTGTTTGCCCGACTCCGCTTCTCATTTGGCCGCGAATCGGTGTTGGGAATCCGGTTCGCGAGACTGGTTGGATCCGTTGTTGCAAAGCAATGTTTGCGGCGCGGCGGTTCGTTGTCAGTTGGTCATTGAGGCTTTGGGCAACGAGTTAGCAAAGCGTTTGAAGCCGGCCGATGCGAACCGGATGGGCATCCCTTGGAACAGCATCATGAAATGGTGCTTTGATTTAAGGACTTTGCCGCACGATATTTTGACTCGGTTGAAGGAAGCCGGATTGGCGACGGAGGACGCGGCCGATCCAGGACAACAAGACTGGGCCAAGATCGAAACGCTATGCGAGCAGGCTCATCTGGTGTCGCCGGAGTTGGCTTGGCCGGCGGAATTGTTGGGGTATTGCCGTTGGCAACGTGGTGACCAAGCGACGGGGGCCGATGCACTGCGAGCCTCCATTCGTTGCAGTGTTTTCACCGACCAAAGTGTGCGTTTGCGAACGCATTGGGCCACCTCCGGAGCGGATGGTTTGGCGAAGTTTGGGGCGCATTGGTTGACACAAACATCGGCCGACGACGTTGGCTCATCCGATTCGTTCTCGCGAAACCATGCCAATGCGTTGCCAGCGTCGGTTGAGATCGCGGACTATCTGGCTTGTTTAACGAATCGCGAAGGCGGTTCCGTTCGCAATGGCGTGACCACTTTCCTGCAATCGCAGTCGCAACGATTTGCTGCGGAGGGAAATGCGAAAGACGCCGTTCGGTGTCTCTACGCCGCGGGTTGGGACCTGGGCGCGGAGCCGATGTCGTTGTACGCCGAGTTGTTGAACCAGCTGATCGAGGCGACTCGTTCGGCCAACTGGTTGAGCCACGAGACGTTCGCACAAATGCATCGCGATTGCTTTCGAAAACGCTACGGCGTCTAGCGGAGGCTCCTCGGCAGCTTCGCGAGGTTTTTCCATCCTCGTTGGGGTCTGAAAATTTGTCGCCGCGGATTAGGATGCTTGCGAGAGATTGGCTCCGTTTGCACCGGACGGTTTCATTGCTCTTTTTCGAAACGAAATCCGCCCATCGGTTGAACTTCATGAGCCAGACTCCTGACGCCTCGTCGACCCCCAACGAATCTTCCCCCAAACGTGACATCAAGGACGACATTGTTTGGCATGCCCACACGGTGACTCGCGAAGATCGTGAAGCGAAACTTGGGCAGCGCGGCGTGGTGATTTGGTTCACGGGATTGAGTGGTTGCGGCAAGAGCACCATCGCGAATGAGCTGGACCGATTGCTGCTGGATCGTCGGGCGGCTTGCACGTTGCTGGATGGGGACAATGTGCGTCACGGATTGTGTGCTCCGCCCGCGGTGTTGAGTGAGGAACACAGCGAGGAATTCGCCTCCCGGTTTGGTCTGGGGTTTGGCCCGATCGATCGAGAAGAGAATATTCGCCGGATTGGTGCAGTCACGGAATTATTCGCGTCGGCCGGCGTGATCACCTTGGCGGCCTTTGTCAGCCCCTATCAGCGAGATCGCGATCGTGTCCGCAAGACGATCGAATCAAGCGGTCAGAAGGGCGATTTTCTAGAGGTCTTTGTCGATACGCCGTTGGAGGTCTGTCAGCAACGAGACCCGAAGGGGCTTTACCAGAAAGCTCTGGCCGGCGAAATCAAAAATTTCACTGGAATCAGTGACCCCTACGACGCTCCGCCGAACCCCGAGGTCCATCTGAAATGGAAGGAAGGGCAGACGCCGCACGAGCAGGCTTCGGTGATCCTGCAGGAACTCGAGAATCGTGGAATTTTGAAGAGCAAACGCGGCTAAAATCGGGCGCAAAATCGAACCAATTCGGCGGTGAACGCTTAACAGATTGATTCTCGATTGTTCGGGGATGCATTAGACTGCGTGGAGACTTGATTCGGACGGACGCTTGTTCCGAGCGATTCAACGTTTTGATCTCCTTTTCAGAGCTTCCTTTCTGAGCTCGTTTCCCACGGCCGCAATGGATGGCCTCAACGTTTGCTTCCCATCATGCTCGGTCCCGTTTTTCAGCGTGAAGCGTCGGTTGTTCCCAAACGGCCCGCAACCTACGTCACGCGTGGTGTCTACTTGATGGCATTGTTCCTGTTGCTTTGCACGGGATATCTGGTGCTGGACGGGTCACGGTCTTTGGCCGCGAACGCGGATGCGGCGAAGTTCGGCGGGTGGATGTTTCGGTTGCTGGCACCGCTTCAGTTGGTGATTTTGTCCGCATTGGCAGCGGTGGGAGCGGCCAGTAGCGTGGCTCAGGAGAAAGATCGTCGGACACTGATTCTGATGTTGATGACGCGATTGTCCGGCTTTGAAATCGTGGGTGGGAAAGCGGCTGCAACGTTGCTATCACCCTTGGCGTTGTGCGTTATTTCTTTGCCGCTCTTTTTGACGTTGCCTCTGTTGGGCGGAGTCGCGCCGGGGCAGGTTTTCGCTGTCTTTGCGGTCACGATCGTCAGTATCGTGGTTTCCGCCGCGGTCGGGACGGTGGTCGCGTTGTGGCGAGAGAAAACATTCCAATCGATCGCACTGACCGTGTTGGTGTTGCTGCTGTTGGTCGCTGCTGGTGAAATCGCGGCATCGCTTACCGGAGACGAGTCCAAATGGGCAATGGCGATCAGTGCTCCCCGAGCGTTGTTGGCCGCAACCAACGCGGACGCGGGTTGGGCGGCCTTCCTGAGCGATGGCGGCGGTTTGTTCGTGTTGGTGGGCAGTGCTTTGTCGGCCGTGATTTTGGCGGTTGGAATCACGAAAGTCCGTGTGTGGAACCCGTCACGCGAAGTTCGCTTGAAGGCACCCGAGCCTGAAACCAGCGAAGAGTTCGATCGCGAAAAAGATCCCACGTCCTGGAAGGTGCGTCAGCCTCGACCCGTGTGGGACAACCCCGTTTTGTGGCGTGAGATCCGCACGTGGGCCTACGGTCGAAAGATCCTGTTGATACGCGCGGTGTTCATGTTGATCTTCGCAATCATCGCGACGGCGGTGTTTTTGCAGGTCCAAAGTGGCGTGGCGATGGAGCCCGCTGGTCGCATCGGTCGTGCATTGCCCGCAGTGACCATTCCAGTGGCAGCATTGGGCGTGATCAGCTTGGTCCTGGTCAACGCGTTGGCCGTGAACGCGGTGACCGGCGAACGTGATGGTTTGGCGCTGGACTTGTTGCTGGTCACGGATCTGCGACCCAGCGAGTTTGTGTTCGGCAAGCTTTGGGGCGTGATGTATGCCGCGAAGGAAATGATTTTGCTGCCGATGTTGCTGGCGATTTATCTCGGCATCTCTGGAGTGATGACCATCGAGAACATGGTTTACGCGTTGGTCGGCGGTTTTGCGTTGATTGTGTTTGTGTCCATGTTGGGCATTCATTCGGGGCTGAACTATGTGTCGGGACGGACCGCGACCTTGGCGAGTCTGGGAACCGTTTTCTTTCTGTGTGTCGGCATTGCAATTTGCATGACGATCATGGTGAGTTTCCGAGGCGCGTTCCAACTGCAACTGGCTCCGTTCTTGGTGATGATTTTGGGTGGTGGGTTGGCTCTCTTTGCGGCACTCGGGTGGCGTAATCCGTCGTCGGCCATCTTTGCCGCATCGTTCGCCTTGCCGCTGATCACGTTCTATGCCATCACGCAGTTCTTGTTGCAAACGGACCACTTGTGGGTCGTGTTCAGCCTGCTGGTCGGTTACGGATTCACCACGGCGTCGATGATGATTCCCGCTCTGAGTGAATTTGACGTCTCGCTGGAACCGGATCGCGGGAACGAAACGACTCGCACCACGGGCGATCAACCCGAACCAATGCCGGGGACGGCGACTTGAGCGAATTGGTGTCGAAGTGGCCGTTTCTGGCTGCGATGCTCGTTCTCATCTTGGCCAGCGGACTCTTCAGTGGCAGCGAAGCGGCTCTTTTCTCGTTGAAAGAACGCGATCGAAAACGGATGGGTCGCCAAGGTGCGGCTGGACGAGTGGTGACTCAGTTGCTGTCTGAGCCCGATCGATTGTTGGCGGCGATTTTGTTTTGGAATTTGCTGATCAACATGACCTACTTCACGCTGGTCGCGATTGTGTCGGCGGACCTCGCTCGACCGGGCATCTTCACGTTGGTCTGCTTGCTGACCATTATTTTCTTTAGCGAAATGTTGCCCAAGAGCTTCGCGGTGATGACGCCCCTGCGGATCTCGTTGGCCGTCGGCGTGCCGATGACCGTGGCGGTTGGCATCGTGTCGCCAATCTTGCCGACGGTGAAGTGGGCGAACGAAGCCGCCGGGCGTTTGTTGTGGCCGTCGTTCGAGCCTGAACCGGAAATCGAACTGACGGACATTGAACGTGCCATTGAGTTGGGAACTGATGACGCAACTTTGCTGCGACGCGAACGATTGGCGTTGCGATCGTTGGTGATGATGGCGGAAATTCAGGCGGACGAGATGATGCGTCCGCGAAGCAAGTTGATGATTGTTTCGCCGCCGCTGGAGACATCGTTGTTAGCGGAAGGGTCACCTCCGGGCGGTTACATCATGGTGTCAGATCCAGAGGACACATCGGGTCAAACGATCTTGGGGTCGATCGCGGTGCGTTTGTTGCGACCTCAGCAGATCGATGACTTGGCGTCCGCCATGGAGCAAGTGCTGTACGTTCCATGGTCAGCCCGAATTGCGCAGGTCTACGACCAACTGGATGAGAAAGACCTGAGTGTTGCTGTTGTTGTGAATGAATTTGGCGAAGTGGTGGGGGCGCTCACCGTGGATGACATTTTGCGTGGAGTCTTGGCGAGTACGGACCAGTTGGATGCGGCCGAGGATCAAATCAAGCAATTAGGGACCAATCACTACCGGATGCCGGGATCGACGAGCTTGCGTGCTTTGGCGAAACGATTGGAAATTGAATTGCCGGAAGAACGTACCGCGACAGTGGCTGGGCACATTCAACGCCACAACGAACGCGTGCCCAGGACCGGGGATGTCGCGCCTTTGGCAACTTACGAATTGGTCGTTTCCGAAGAGGACGAAGACGGCATCTGGGTGGAAGCCTGGTATGGACCTGAGAGCGAAGGGCCCGCCGTATGACCTTGGCGCTGTGTATCTTCTGCATTGGTCTGACGTTGTCCGCGTTCTTCAGCGGCAGTGAAACTGGTCTGTATCGAGTTTCGCGAACGCGGTTGGTATTGGACGGATTGGGCGGCTCGTTTGCCGGACGCGGATTGGTTTGGATGATCAACCATCCAGCGTTCTTCGTTGCGACGACATTGGTGGGCAACAATCTGGCCAACTATTTGACCAGCTTAGCGATTGTCATGTTTGTTGGTTCGTTGATCGGCGGTGGAGAGGCGATTGAGCTAGCGGCAACCGTGTTGATGACGCCGGTGGTGTTTGTGTTCGGCGAGCTTTTGCCGAAGCATCTTTTTTATCAAGCGCCGTATCGATTGTTGCGTGCGACTCGATGGTTGTTGCTGACCGCGACCGCGGTGTTTTCGCCTATCTCTTTGTTCTTAAGCTTGTTGGGCAACGCACTTCAGAAGCTGACCGGAGAAACGCCGTTCCGTCTGCGACTGTCGATGGCCCGCGGTGATTTGGATCAGGTTCTCCAAGCCGGGCAGGACGCGGGAATCTTGGCGGCCGGTCAACGCAATTTGGCTCAGAACGTGTTTGACGTTGGAAACCAACTGGCTGTTCAGTTCGGCGTGAGGCCGGATCGATTGGCGGTGGTGGATACGCCGGTCGATCTCGAGTTCGCGCGGCGACAGGCTCGTCGCCAAAATCACCCAATCATTTTGGTGCGTCGCAAGGGACGGATCATCGGTTTCTATCGATATGCCGATTTGGTTCATCAGGACCAAGTGCCTTCGCCGCTGCCCATTATCCGCGGTGCGATGAACGATCGGCACTTGGGCGTTCTACTGCGTTTGTACGACGCCCACAGCGATGTGGCGGTGCTCTACGAACCCGGTGGCAAAATTGGCAGCGTGGTCACTCGCCGGCAGTTGTTGCAGCCACTGCTTGGATGAGTTGACGGCTCGTGAAAAAACGCGATCTTGCAACAAGCAAACGCGTATCCGTGTCGCGAAGCGAGGCTTCGAGACCACTTTCGGCGAAAAGCCGAGATTGAAAGAAGCGGATGGGGTGGGATTCGAACCCACGGTAAGGTTTCCCCTACGCTAGTTTTCAAGACTAGAGCCTTCGACCACTCGGCCACCCATCCAGTGCGGCGGATTTTAGCAGGACACCGCCGTTTCGCCCAGACGAGGATGGGGCGGTGATTTGCGAACGCGTTGATCTTGGGATGCAGAACAAATGGCGTTATCTGCTTGGGAAACGTGAACCTTTCTCCCTTGGAGTCGCTCCATTCGCTGGACACCCGCTCTCGCACGAGGTGAAGCAGAGTGAAGCGTAAACGCGACCCGGGCCAAGCCCTCGAATTCTCGATCGAATCGTTGCGGCATGCCATCGCTGCCAATCTTCGCATCGATCCAGCTCGTTTGAGATTCGGCAATCTGCCCGGCAAGGGGGTTGGGATGAGAGGGACCGCCGGGGAGCACTGGCAGATCCACTATCGCGGCAAGTGGAGGGAGTTGCCTTGGCATCCGGAGGGCCCCGCCGGTGTGAGACGGGAGCATGTCCGCCAATGGCATGGCCATGCAACCGAAGAAGAGAGGCGATCGTGATTCCTAACCCGTATCAGACACCCCATTCGCCGCCGCAACCGGCCAACAATTTTCCAAAGCAAAAGCGATTCTGCACGTTGCGGGTCATCACGGGGCAGATCGTCCGTGTGATGACTGCGATGTGCTTCCTGATGCTGCTCGGTTCATTGGTCAAGGACGAGCCGACTGGCGTGGGGTGTTCGGTTGTTTGACCGGATTCTTCATCGTGTTATCAGCGGCGACCATCCCACGAGACTGACGAAGATTGACTGCAGCTCGATCGAAAAATTCAAACGCAGCGAAGTTTCACGAACTCGGCAAGCTTGCGATGATCACTCTCGGACGCACGAGCTGGAAAACTCTTCCGAATCTTCGGATTGTAGTGAAGTGGGGCGAGTTGATTTGTCGATGGAGATATCGGGGGCGGAGACGGTGCGCGATGACCGAGGGGTCGATCGTGAAACACACTTCTCGCCAAATGGCATTCGAAGACGCTCGCATTGTGACCAAGCTAACCCTTTTGGGACTGGCGTGTTGGGCACTGTTGTCGAGCGGATGCACGCTCGTACCCGAGGCTCGGCTGCGGGACACGGTTCACAATCCGTTTCCGCAATTGAAACGTGTGGCGGTGCTGCCTTTCTTCAACCAAAGCAACCAACCCAACGTGGATGGCGAGGCGGTTGCTCGGTCGTATTACGCGGCGCTACAGGCGATTCCGGGGTTTGAAGTTTTGCCCGTGGGTGTCACGGCAACGCAGTATCGAACGTACGCGATGCAGTACGGCGAGCCTCGTGTTGGAGCGGACTTCCAGCGTTTGGCTCAGATGATGGACGTGGAAGCAATTGTGGTTGGCTCCGTGACGGACTTTGAAGCTTACTATCCGCCACGCATGGCGATGACCGTTCATTGGTACGCCGCGAATGAAGGGTTTCACGCGATTCCGCCGGGGTACGGTTTGCCGTGGGGAACCGAGGCGGAGGAGAAGATACCCGCACGGATCGTTCGAGAAGCTGAATTCGAGTTGGCTCGCAGCCAGCTGAAGACGCAAACGCCTCAGAAAGCCATGGAGCCAGCGACCGTTGAGAACGCTGGTGTCCAACCATTGGAAACAGCGACGGTCAACGAACAATCCAATCCGCTACGTGGCAATGAAGATCCTTTCGGTGACGAGCCGGCGAAGGCTTCGTCGCAAGGTGTGATTCGCTTGGTCGATGATCACTCCTATCAAGTGGACATTGCCGAACATCAAGTCATCAGCCCAGCCACGCCGGGATACGATGATGGTTATGTCCACGACGGAGAAGTCATCATGGATGACGAATCGATCGTTTGGGATGAGAGTCAGTCGTGGGATGGCCAGGTGTTGCTGGATGAGCACGGAATGGTGATCGAGCCTGGATGCGGCAACGATTCGTTCGCCGAGATGGCACCCTTGCCTCCCGCGTGGCCAAATCCGACCGACCTGATCCCCGATGCCCCCGCGATGTCGCCTCCGCCGATGATCTCTCAACATGATCCGGTGCTTTCACACACGCGTCTGTATCGAGGCGACGATCCGTACTTCACGCAGCGTTTGGCGGACTACGTTGAGACGGGGGATGATGCACGTGGTTCGTCTTGGCAGGGTTATATCAAACGTAGCGATGATTTCATTCGTTTCTGTTGTCACTTGCACATCGTTGAAATGTTGGAGTCGCGTGGCGGTCGAGACCAAAGCGACCTCATACTGCGATGGCCGGTGAGCCGATACTGAGCAGCATCGCGGGAAACTCCTCCAACGGACGAGTCTCCGTTCTCGCGACCTTCGCACTCAGGACGATCAAACGATGGAAAAGGAAGTCAACGTGTTGGCCTTGGTCAAAGGCGAAGAACGTTTCATCTTCTTGTTCGACGACGATAACCGCGACGAAACGTTGCGTCAGTTGGCTCGCTTTGCCGCGAATCCGGAATTGGATTTTTCTTGGTACGACGCAGCCATGCTGTCACGAAAGATTCGCGAAACCGTGGTGGTGGACGAAGAGCTTTCCGCCAGTGCCGAATTTGATTCGTTGTCCATCGACGATTTTGTTTGAGCCCATTCCCCGCAAGTGAGCCTCGGCTTTGCGAACGGCAATCACACGATTCCTGCAGCACATGGCGACCGAACGCAATGCGTCGGATCTGACCATCAAGGCTTATCGCGAAGACCTGTTCTCTTTCGCGGAATGGATCGGTGCGGATAAGTCCCGTATCGAACTGGATTCGCTGACGCCGCAGCAACTACGCCAATTTCAGGCGGCTCTGCAGCAGGCCGGATATGCGAGAAGCACCATCTCGCGGAAGTTGGCGTCGCTTCGCAGTTTCTTCAAGTTCGCCATGCGAGAAGGCTTGGCCACCCAGAATCCGGCCAAGCCACTTCGCAATCCACGCAACAATCGCAAGCTGCCTCACGTGCTTTCCAGTGACGAGGTGGGACGTCTGTTGGAGGCACCACCGGCGATCAACGAAGCGGGACTTCGCGACCGAGCGATCCTCGAGACGATGTATTCATCGGGTTTGCGGGTCAGTGAATTGGTCGGACTGCGTGACAGTGATTTGGATTTCTCGCAAGGCATCACTCGAGTCCGCGGGAAAGGACGCAAAGAACGGATCAGCCCGCTTGGGTCCTACGCGATCAAGGCGATTCAAGCCTACGCTGGGCGACGGTGTCGTTCGCCGGAAGCCGAGAAGTTGGGGCGAAGTGCGCCGGTGTTCGTGAACCGGTTTGGCAACGCGTTGACGACGCGGAGCGTGGGACGGATGTTGGAAAAGTACATCGCCAAAGCGGAGTTGGATTCACGAACCAGTCCGCACACGCTGAGGCATTCCTTCGCGACTCATTTGCTGGATCGAGGAGCGGACATTCGCAGCGTTCAAGAGTTGCTCGGTCACAAGTCGCTGACCACGACGCAAATTTACACGCATGTCAGCGCCGCGAATTTGCGTCAGATCTACGAGAAAGCTCACCCGCGGTCGATGTGAAGGTGAGTGTGTCCGCACTGAACGGGGATGACGTTCACTCGGCTTCCAACGCAAAAATTTTGTCCAGTCGGCGTTGGTGGCGTTCTTCCGGTGTGTACTTGGCATTCAAAAAGGCGGAGATGATCTCAAACGCCAATTCGCTGCCGATGATCCGGCCACCGATGCACAAGACATTCATGTCGTCGTGCTCGACGCCTTGGCGAGCCGAGTAGGTGTCGTGACAGATCGCGGCGCGGATCCCCGTGATCTTGTTCGCGGCCACGCTGACGCCGACGCCGCTGCCACAGATCAACAAACCTTTGTCGGCTTGTCCACTGTTGATCCGTTCGGCGACTTCCACCGCGAAATCGGGGTAGTCACAGGATGCTTCGTCGTGAGTTCCGCAATCGGAAAGGCTGGTGACCAGGGGACCAAAACGCTCGATCACCAATTGCTTCAGGGCAAAACCGGCGTGATCGCCTCCAACTGCCAGACGAACGGGCGAAACGGAATTCGCATTTTGCGACATAGGACCAAAACCGACGGGAAAAACGAGCCAAATAGCTCAAAATCGCCAGCTCGACGGCGATTCGGGTGAGCCTGGAAAACGCCACAGGATAATGGGTGAACCGCAATTCGTAACGGGGCCTTTCGAGTGGATCGTCAGCACCGCTAGGCGGCTCAGATCAGGTCCTCGTCATCCTCGTCTTCGCGATCAGGGTGCAGTGGATCGTCCGCGTCGAAAAAGAGGTCGGCCAGTCCGAGCGGAACGGCGTCGCCTCCCAATGTTCGTTTTCGCCTTTCGGCCATCGTTTCCAAATCGACCGCGTCGTCGCCCAAGCACTTCTCCAAGGCTTCCTGCCAAGCGACATCGTGGGCGATCGGGTGATTGGGATCCTGCTTCATCCGCTTGATCGCGAATCTCAAGAGGTTGATGCCGTCGCGAGGCGAGAAGTCCAGTTTCAGCTCGTGCGAACGCTGGAGGAAATCGACCGTGAGGGCCAACATTTCGGGTTCGGCAAATGGCAGATGGTACTGCAGGATTGCCATCTCGTCTTGTTTGTTGGGAAAGCCAACCTGCAGGGTCGGCTGGAGACGACTGAGAATGTAGTCGGGAATCTCAAACGTGGATTCGTCTTGGTTCATCGTCACCGCCGCACGAAAGTCGGGCGAGGCTTGGATGGTGATTCCCGCGACGATTGATTCGACGTATCGCCGGCTGTCGAACAGCGGAGCCAGCGATGCCCAAGATTTCTCGTTCATCCGGTTGCCTTCGTCGAGCACGCACACGCCGCCTTTGATCATCGCGGTGACCAGGGGCGAAGCGTGGTAGGCGATCTCTCCACCGCGGCTGAGGACGGGCGTGACCAGCAAGTCTTCTGGACGTGTGTCCGCGGTGCACTGGTAAATGTACAGCGGCAATCCTTGGCGTTTGGCAGCCGCGATGGCCAGCTGTGTCTTGCCGACGCCTGGCGAGCCAATCAAACGTGGCGTCAGCGGGATGTCTGATTCATCCACCGTCAACCAACAAGCCAGCAATTGCATCAACAACTCGTTTTGACCGATCCATTCCCCGGCGGCTACGTAGGGATGCGCGAGCTTCAGATCGACGCCGCCAATTTGAACGACCTCAGGTTCGTTCGCTGGGCCGGCGGAGGATGATTGGCTGCTTCGAGGGCGATCGTCGGATGGATTCGTCGAGGGCGAATTCATGGATGTTCCGTCGTTAGGCTTCGGTCGGGGAATCTTGTCCCGTCAAGTCTGAAGCATCGACGGCGCTTTCGCCACGCCCCATCGCTTTCTGCTCGTCTCGGACGGCATCGAGAATGGGCGTGATGTAATTGTGAAGCGGATGGTCGCTGAAATGGTCGATTCGAAAACGCCGCAATCCACGAACAAACCCGCGCCAGCGGTCACGGCGTTTGCGAAGCATCCCGAGGTGCCCAAGATTGCCGTTCCGGTCGATATAGACCTCGTCCCCGCAGTGGCGGTACCCCATCCAGGCCGGCGGAACTCGCGTGACCACGTCATTGTTGTTGACAAATCGATAGTGCGGCAGCTTTACGAAATTGATGTACCGTTTGTCTCCCACACGTGGGCTGCCGTAAGTGAACAAGCCCTGCGGAACCGAAGGGATGTGGGACAGATAGCAGCGGCCCGCACAGATGGTCGCCATGGCACCGCCAAGCGAATGCCCGCAGAACCAAACGGGTTGCTCGTTGCCAACCAACGCGGTTTCAAGCATCGGCCACAGGTCGTCCACTTCGGTCTTGAAACCCCGATGGACTTTGCCCGCTGTTTCTGCCAGCACCGATGCCGCGTTGGCGTCCGCGCGAATGTCGTTCCATTCGTTAGGCTCCGTGCCGCGGCAAGCGATCACACAGTCGAAGTCATTCCTGAATCGGTATGCCTGCGATCCATCGTGATCGAAAAAGGTGACATCGGGAAAGCCGACCATCGCCGCGGCAACGGTGGCTTCGCGTTCGTCGTTGTAAGCCACCATCGCCAATTCGGCGAACAGCAATGATTTCTGCAGGAACGTCATCTTCTCGATGGGGCCTTTGACATCGCTGTGCACGACCACCGGGACTTCGTTAGGGTCCTGGACGACACCCGCGATGGGTTTCAATTCCAATGCATCCGATGGCTCACTCATCGAAAACGCTCCGTGTTGAAAGAGAGGGTCAGCGACAACATTGTGCCACATCAATCTTCCATGGGGGATAGGCGTGCGAGACATCCATCATGGCAAATTCATATTCACACCAAAGCTGAAAGATGAGTGCTGCTCATACGTGAGAGTGGAATCACTTCGATGGCAGTGGCGTCGTTCGGCTGGTCGCGTATCGGCGTGACTGGTGCGTCCGTCCTGGTCGTTCAGCGATCTGAACGCTCCTTTCTGCTCAGCACAATCTGCTCAGTCGCACGCTTCACGCAAGCAGGTCTCATAGGCGTCGACCATCGCGTCCCAGCCATAACGTTCGACGACAGCGGCAGCTTGCGTTGCCAAATGGTCTCGTAGTCGTGGATCACGGAGGCAATGAAGCAGTCCGTCTCGCAAGGCGGCTTCGTCGTTTGCAACGAGCCACCCGTTTTGCCCATGCTCAATCACTTCGCGGATCGATCCGGCCGCATCCACGGCGACAACGGCTGTTGAGCAAGCCATGGCTTCCAGCAACGCAGACGGGAATCCCTCGTAGCGACTGGGCAACACGAACCAGTCGGCTTGTTGATAAGCGTGCCAAATGGGACGTGTCCAACCGGGAAACACCACGCGTTCATCCAGTTGTAATTCAGACGATAACGTCTGCAATGATGATCGCTGGCTACCTTCCCCATGGATGGTTAGATGCCACTCCGGTGCATCGCTTGGCAACTGATGCAGTGCCCGCAGCAATCGGTCGAATCCTTTTTCAGTTTCGAGCCGTCCGACCGCGACAAGTCGTTGGCATGTTTGGGAACTTGATGACGGTTGGTTACCCGAGGTGGCAACATTCGGAGGAGCCTCGACGGCGCTAGGAATGACACGTGTGTGGCACTTCATCCGGGCACGGAGCGTGGTGGCAACATCTTGGCTCAAACACACCACACTCGCGGCTCGTGGATACAGGCGTTGACGAAGTGACTCCCGCGCGCGGCCAAGACTTTGGTGCCGGGGATCGCTCCGTTCACTGACCACCACCGGAAGACCAAGGCCGATGGTCGCCAGCAGTGTCAGCCAATTGGTGGCATCGCAAAAGGAGAGCACAACATCACAGCGATCATGGGTGATGGCTCGACGAAGTTCCCTCGCACGCGTCCAGAGTGACGTGGGTTGCTGTGGTGTTGAAAGCACGTCGAGTGAGACTCGTTGAACGCCGGAGTCGACTTCGTGTCGATCGTTCAATCCATCGTCCAGCGTGATCAGGGTGACCGAATGAGAACGTTGGGCCAGCCGCGAGGAGAGGCCTGCCATGACTCGTTCCGCACCGCCACCGTCGAGAGAATGAATCACGCAGGCGATCTTCATGGTTGACTCATCGGGGCGTTGAGTTTTCAAGTCGTCGGAAGTCGATGGTTTGACCGGAATGACTGTACGTATGCACGCGGAAAATTTCGGTTTGCATCGAATGTTCCGATTGCAACGGTTGTCAGGGTAACTACGGTGGAACGTACACGGGGGTGTTCAGTTTCAAACTTAGCCAATCAACCCCGATATGCTCCCGCTGGGAGAGAAAGCAGGTCAACCATGTTGTCTCGAACTTCCACCGTACTGCGGGCGATCGATCGCTCTCGTTGTGCGGTTCCGTCGATGGTCTTTGCGGCGGCCGTCGTGGTCGGATCGCTGTTTGGCGGCGAAGAAGCCTCGGCTCAGTCACCCTACGGTTTTGGATTCCAGCCATTTGGTTTTTACCAACCTTACGGCTCGGTTTATCGCAGTAGCATCCCCAATCCGCCGTACTTTGCCACTAACCCACCGGTCTACTACGGTTCGCGGCACTTCCGGCCCTATGGCGTCAGCCCGTTTGCGTCTCCGCCAGTGGTGAGTCCCGCTTGCGACTATCGCAGTCAGGCCGCGCCCGTGAACCAACGTCGTGGTTATGTGGGACCGGTTGCCAACCCGTTCATCTGCAAAGCGGGTGAATCATCGCCTCACTTGGTGTCCCACGCCAAGTCGAGTGGCACGGACAAGAACGCCGAGACGACTTTAGTTTCCAACACCGTCGATTTCACACCGGGCAAGGTGCGAACCAATCCATTCGCGACCAGCGAATTGCAGTTTGCAAGTCGCTGATGCCTTTGCTTTGAGTTGGCTTCCCTTGCCAGCTATACTTGCCGGGTCAAACCTGAATGTTCTCTGCGATCCACTCGGGTCGCAGAAGTTGAATCAGCAAAGCTTTTTGAGCGTGCATTCGATTGCCCGCTTGTTCAATGACAACGCTTTGCGGACCATCCATCACCTCATCGGTGATCTCCTCGCCTCGCACGGCGGGCAAACAATGGAGCACGCGAGCGGTCTTCGGGGCCGCTCGCAGTAGCTCTTCATTGACTTGGAAGTCTTTGAAGGCCGCACGGCGAACGATTGATTCAGCCTCTTGCCCCATGCTGGTCCACACGTCGGTGTAAATTGCATCGGCATCTTTGACCGCTGCGATCGGATCGTCGATCTGTTGCAGATTCGCGTTGGGGTATTTTGCCGTGATGCGGTCCAGCCAAGGTTGATCCAGTTCGTAACCTTCGGGGCAGGCGAGCGTGAAGCGAATGTCCAGCATCGCACAGGCAAGTGCCAACGACCTGGACACATTGTTGCCATCGCCGACGAAGACCATGTGGCGGCCTTTGACTTCACCAAAGTTTTCCTGCAATGTCAGCACGTCCGCGATGGCTTGGCAGGGGTGGCAAAGGTCCGTCAGACTATTGATGACCGGCACTGCGTTGTATTCAGCCAATTGTTCCACGCGGTCATGACCTTTGGCGCGGCATGCCACGGCGTCCACGAACTGCCCTAAGACCCTCGTAAAATCAGACGGTGATTCGCGTTTGCCCCAGCCAACATCTGCGCCGAGGAAAAGGCTGCTGCCGCCCAGGTGGGTCATCCCGGTTTCGAAGCTGACGCGAGTTCGCAAGCTGGGTTTTTCAAACAACAACGCCAAGGTGTAGCGTTCCAAAATGGCGGGGCGTTCGCCCTGTTTCAGCTTCGCTTTGAGGGTTTGAGCGGTCGCTAAGATCTGACGCAATTCTTGCGGTGTCAGGTCAAAGAGTGTTAGCAAGTGTCGCATCAGAATTTCTCCGTTTCCTCGTTGGTCTCGAACTCATCCAGTTCGACTTGTTCCAGTTCAGTTTGTTCTGTTTCTGTGGGTTGGGGGGCAGCTTGCGACTGCGGCGTTTCGTTCGGCTCCGCCTCGCCAACGATTTCCCTCTCATCGTCCGATTCACCGTTCAGCTCATCTTCATCTTCCAATTCTTCATCCGCTTCGAGGGCATCTTCCTCGTCGTCGGTTTCTTCTTCGTAATCTTCGTCCTCATCCGACGCAGGGTCATCGTCGGATTCGTTCGACTCGGGTGCATCAGCGTCGTCCCATGCCGAATGGTTGTCTTCCCAGGCATCGTCGGCGGGGCCCGCCGATTCATGTTCTTCTACCTCGTGGGCATCGTTCGACAGAATCGCGTCTCCTGCATCGTTGGTACCCGTTGACTCGGTTTCGCTCGCGATGTGTTCGTCCGAGCCGCCTTCCAGATCCGCCAGCACGCGGTCGATGCGATCGATCAACGCTTCCTGGTCTTCGTCGGAGATTAACAAGGGAGGCTGAAACAGGACCGAATGTTCGCTTGCAATCGTTGCGTGAAGCCGATGTTGGCTTGCGTGGTGAGTCCAAGCGTCCGATTCGACATCCAACTCGAGAATCACGGTCCGTCCGCAAGTATGCATGTCTCGCACGCAGCCTCGCGTTGCAATGCGTTCGGCCAGCGTGACAGCGAATTCATTCGCGTCGATGGCCAGCGCGTTGGCTTCTTGCAACGTAAGCAACGATTTCAAAACCAGGCGACCCACCAGGTCGTGCGATGCGTGCGACGAGGATTTCCCGAGTGCCCGCAGTTGATCGCGAATTGTGTTCGAAGCCACGAGCAATCCACCTGGTAGATCACCGACCAAGCCGGAGGACAAAATGACCGCGTCGGCGGATACGCCACCAACCAATTCGTGTGCGAACAGATATCCATTGCCAACCGGAGGCAACTGGCTGTGGTCGACAACCAACAGAGTCCCGGTTTGATCACATCGCTGACGACATCGTTGCCACCAATCCGCCGACAACGGTTCACCAATTCCACTTCGGTCGATGGGAGAAACCAATGCCATCGCCGTGGATTCGTCGATTCGCTCGATGAATTTTTCAGCGGTCGCGTGAACAAAGCCCGGAAGCATCGGCCATTCCGCCGATCGCTTTTCCGTGATACCGCTGGCCATCCTGCCCACGATGCCGTCGCCGTGATCCGACCCGACCATGCAGACGCATTTGGGCGACAGCGATCCGTCGGATGACGAGTCCGCGGATGCGACTTGCGTGAGAAAGTGGGCTCGAGCCGCGACCAAAGCCTGTTCCAACGCCAATTCTCGCGTGGCGGTGGATTGGCAATGAGCGATCGCGTCCGCATGGTCACTCGACAGTGATCGGAGCGTCGAAACGAGTTGTTCGTTCAACTCAGCATCGCCGGACCAAGACGTCTGGTCGGCGAATTGGCGAAGGACTTCGCGGTAGATGTTGTTTCCCGTGGCGGAGATCCGGCCAGAGACCGCATCGATCCATCCATCGTCGAGTTCGCTGGGAGCCGACCCGCTCACTGGTGAATCTCCGTGCCCACGCCGTCGGTGGTGAAGATTTCAAGCAACAGCGAGTGTCGCAGACGTCCATCGATGATGTGAACTTTCTGTACGCCGCGGCCAAGCGTTTCCAAGCAGGCTTCCACCTTGGGAATCATTCCTGATTGAATCACTCCGTCGCGGATCAGTTGGCGAGCTTCCTCGGCGGACAACGCCGGAATGATGGTGTCCGGATCGGATGGGTCTCGCCGGACGCCGTTGACGTCCGATAGGAACACCAACTTGTCTGCTCCCAGCGATTGAGCAACCGCCATCGCAGCGGTGTCGGCGTTGACGTTGTAGAGCTGTCCGTTTTCATCCTCGCACAACGACGGGATCACAGCGACTTGATCGGTGTAGGCAAGCCCTTCAATCACGTCGCGATCCACTTCGGTGACTTCGCCCACAAAACCCAGATCATCGCCTTCGGGATCGATGAGTTTCTTGCCCTTCAAAACGCAAGTGGTGCGTGGCGAAAGATTGATCGCCCGGCCGCCGAAACGCTCCATCATCTCGGTCAGTTCCACGTTCAGCTCACCGGCCAGAACTTGTTCCACCACCTTCAACGAAGCCTCATCGGTGACGCGGCGACCGCGAATGAAATGAGCCTCGATGCCGGCTTTGGCCATCGCTTCCGTGATCGCTTTTCCACCTCCGTGAACAACAACGGGACGTAGACCCACCGTTTCCATGAAGATCACGTCGAGCAACAAGTGCTGCAACGCTTCGCGATTTTCTAGCAGACTGCCCCCCAGCTTGATGACTGTGGTTTTGCCGCGAAACCGCCGGATCCATCCCATGGCTTCGATGAGGGTGTCGGCTTTGGCAATCGCTTGATCCATGATCGATGCGTGTCCCGAATTGCGTTGGGTAAGTGCAGGGGAAGTCGTGAGCCCGTAAAACCTCGACTGAAAAAAAATGATGCCGGCGAGCGATTGCTGGCCGGCGTGCGCGAATTTCGTCGAGAATTGCTGGGCGGAAACCGACCAAGTCTACGAATGGCCACCGAGCGGGTCAATCATGGCCGGCCGGGCGACCCCGGTTCTGCATTTGGTTTTGGCGATAGCCCATTCGGCTGCCCAGAAGTCCAGTGAGGATCGCGATGGGAACGAAGCCAGCGGCGATCGTGGTCAGATTCAGCCCCGCCAGTCGAAGTGCACCAAACAATTGCGCCGACAAGACGTCACCCCCTCGAACGACGGCGGTGTCCAAGAAACCTTTGGCTTGATACAGCGTTCGGCGGTCCACGACGGTGTACAGAACTTGGATCCCCGGGGCGAACACGGCGTAGCTGGCCGCACGGTGGACCACCACCAATCCGACCATCCAATGCAAGTTGGGCATCCAAGCCAAACCGGCAAATCCGATCACATAGATGATTGGAAAAAGCCCCAGCACAATCGTCATGCCGACTTTGCGAAGCAATGTTGCGGTGCCCAACACTTGGACAGCCAGCGTCAAACAAAGCACCCACAAATTGATCTTCGAAACCAAACTGAAACGAGCGGACTCGCTCAGGTTGGCTTCTCGGATGAAGTCGGCTTGTTCGCAGTAGACCGTTGTCGCGCAAGCTTGCAGCGTCAGCATGAACGTGCACATTCCAAGCAAATAAGGCGAACGCCAAACTGCCGAAATGCCCGTCCAAAGTGACCGTGGCGGTGGATTGTCGTCGCCGGAAGTTTGAACCTCGTCAGAGGATCTGTGCTGCGTCAATGATTCAGATGTCTGGTCAGCGGAACGTCGCAGCGTTGCGAGAAAATGGCGTCCACAGAACTGGCAAAGCTCCAGTGCGACTAGTCCGACGATCAGGACGTAGGAGACATCCGCAAAACTGGACAACCAGTTCGCAAAGGCGGATCCCGCGATGCCGCCTACGGTTCCACCGGCAGAGATGAATCCGAATAGTCGCTTGGCTTGTTCACTTCGGTAGGCGTCAGTGAAGACACTCCACATCAGCGACACAACGAACAGGTTGAATACGCTGAGCCAGACAAAGAAGATGCGGCCCACCCAACTCGCAACGGTCGAGTCAGTGATTTGCATCGCGAGAAAGAAGAGCAACAGGTTCAGTTCAAAGAACCGATAGACACGACTGACCAGCTTCAGGCCGCGTCCGCGATTGGCAACGGCAGAGTAGATCGGCGACGCAATCAGCATGGCGAGAAAGCTGGCCAAAAACAGCCACGGAATTTCATCGCTGCCGCGTGCAAAGGCTTCTGTTTCTCGCAGCGGTCGCAGTTGATAGTAACCGCCGAGCAGGCAAAAGAACCAAGCGATTGACCAGAACAACAGACGAACCTCGCCCGGCCGAAATCGTTCGTTCAGCCAATCGCGAAACTCGGTCACTCCGTCGCCGCCGATGCGGGTTGCGACGTCGATGTTTCGTCAGCAGTCACCGGTCCGCGAACTTTCACAAAACCAGAAATCCCAACGATGATCGCCGCGCACAGAACGACGATGCCCAACCACTTCGAACGATTTTCACGGATCCCGGCAAACGCGGCGCTGCGTCCGACCAAGGCTGACGCCAGAAAAAAGATCACGAAGGCCAACAGCATCTTGATACCGAGCAACGCGTGATACAGACCATCGCCTTTGTGATTGGGGATCGCTCGCATGTAGTTGTAAAAACCACTGACCAGGAACAGCAAAATGCCAGCGTGGATGAACCGTTTCCATCGACCGACCACGGCCTGCGAGAGCGTTTGATGGGCTTCTTCAGAAATCAGCTTGGCCGAAGGCAGCAACACCAGCAGCAAGAACGTGGAACCGCCCACCAAAGTGATCGCGGTCGCGACGTGAACGATGCGTGAAACGACATCCAAAGCAAACATGATTCGACCGGTGATTGGTGAAAGAGGACAAAATGATTCACCCGCAATTTGGGTTTGGATTCGTTCGGGATCAACCCCTCGCCAAAACGCAAAGCCGCTATGCTATGCGGTTCCCTTCAGTCCATCGACTTCATTCCCACCCCAGAATCCCCTCGTATGAATGTTGCTTCCACCGTCGTGCTGCGACGAAATGTTTGGTTCGTGGTCGCTTTGACGCTTCTGTTCAGCGGATGTTCTTCGCGAACGGACACCGCCGGATCCGCCGAGGATAGCGGCAAGCCTCGCGTGGCATTGATCATGAAATCGTTGGCGAACGAGTTCTTTTCGACCATGGCGAAGGGAGCGGAAGCTCACCAAGCTGAGCACGCGGAAGAATACGAGTTGGTCGTCAACGGAATCAAAGACGAACGCGATGTGAGCCGTCAGGTTGCGTTGGTGGAGGAAATGGTTGCCAGTGGTGTGGATGCGATCGTGATCGCACCGGCCGACTCTCGCGTGCTGGTTCCAACGCTGCGACGCGCGATGGAAGCCGGAGTCACCGTGATCAACATTGACAATCGTTTGGATGCGGAGGTCCTCCAAGAAGAGGGCATCACGATTCCGTTTGTTGGCCCAGACAACCGCGCGGGGGCTAAGAAAGTCGGTGAGTATTTGGCGGCGAATCGAAAGGGCGATCAAGTCGCGATTTTGGAAGGCATTCAGACGTCGTTCAACGCTCAGCAGCGTCGTCTGGGTTTCGAAGACGCGATGAAAGAGGCGGGCATGCAAATCGTCAGCAGTCAATCGGCGGACTGGGAAATGTCACGTGCCAACACCGTCGCGTCTTCGATCTTGAGTGAGCATCCCGAGGTGTCGGCGATCTTGGCCGCCAACGATTCCATGGCTTTGGGGGCAATCGCAGCCGTCAAAAGTGCGGGACGATCCGGTGAGGTGCAAATTGTTGGCTTCGACAATATCTCTGCCATTCAACAAGCCATTCGCGAAGGCAAGGTGCTCGCGACGGCGGATCAACACGGCGACCAATTGGCAGTGTTTGGCATCGAAGCCGCACTGAAGCACCTGTCGCAAGAAGAGTCTGTCGCGTCGGACGCGATTGAGGATGTCGAAACGCCGGTGGATTTGATCACCGCCGACACATTGGCCCCGCCAACACCTTGAGCCCCCGCCAACACCTTGAACCCCCGCCAACACCTTGAGCCAATGAGTGGTGCCACATTCTTGTCGGTCGAAGGGCTGATGAAACGTTACGGGAACGTCACCGTTCTCCGCGACGTTTCGATCGAATTCGCGGCGGGACAAATTCACGCTCTGCTCGGAGCAAATGGGGCGGGCAAGAGCACGTTGTGCAAAATCATCAGCGGTTTGACGCCTGCTTCCGATGGATGCATGACGTTGGGCGATACAAGTTATCAACCCGCCAGCAAGCAAGATGCGGAAGCTCACGGTGTGCAAATTGTTCACCAAGAATTGAATCTGATTGAAACGTTGTCAGTGGCGGAGAACCTGCGTCTGACTCGTTTGCCTCATCAATGGGGAGTCCTCCGCGTCGCGGGACTGCACCGAGACGCGAGAATGATCTTGGATCGTTTTGGATTGAACGATGTCGATACCAAGACGCTGGTTGGCGATCTCGGCGTTGGAAAGCAACAAATGTTGGAGATCGCAGCGGCGCTGGCACGTGACGCTCGGGTATTGATTCTCGATGAGCCCACCGCGGCGTTGTCGGGAACCGAATCGGAAGAACTGTTTCGCCATCTGCGTGGTTTGCGAGACCAAGGCGTTGCGATCATTTACATCTCCCACCGGTTGGAAGAAGTTCAGCAACTTTCTGACCGAATCAGCGTGCTACGTGATGGCCGATTGGTCACAACGACTCCCACGATCGAAGTGGATCGAGAAAAGATGGTCGCGTGGATGAGTTCTGGGGCTCAAGAAGCGGACGAGAAAAAGCTAGGCCAGAGCAACGACTCGCCAAATTTCAACAGCCACCGAACCGAGCAGACGGGACTTCGGGTTCAGAACCTTTCCTGCGGCATGGTTCGCGATGTGTCATTGAACGTACGCCGTGGGGAACGTTTGGGAATCGCGGGATTGGTCGGCGCTGGACGGACGGAGTTCTTGCGAGCGGTGTTCGGTGCCGATGTGGCTGAGTCTGGCACGGTTGCCATCGGTGATTCGCCAGCTCGACGATTCAGTCATCCGTCGGAGGCCGTCTCGGCGGGGTTTGCGATGGTCACGGAAGACCGCAAGCAAAATGGTTTGTTGCTGAGTCAATCGATTCTGGCCAACACTTCGCTGGCGGCTTTGGCGACGAAGTACTCGAGCCGAGGTTGGATTGATCAAACGCGAGAGAAGCAGGATGCGATGCAGATCCATCTTTCGCTTGAAACGCGAAGTCAATCATTGTCGCAAACGGTTGGGACGCTCAGTGGTGGTAACCAGCAGAAAGTCGCGGTGGCGAAGTGGCTGACTCGTGGCGCGGATGTGTTCTTGTTTGACGAGCCTTCGCGAGGGATTGATGTCGCCGCGAGATCGAAAATGTATGAACTGTTTGAACGATTGGCCGAGGAAGGCAAAACGATTGTGATTGTCAGTAGTGATTTGGAAGAGTTGTTTGAGACCTGTGACGCGATCGCGGTGATGTCTTCGGGACGCTTGGTGCAAACGTTTCAGCGAAGTGAATTTGATGAGGAAGCGATTCTGCAAGCTTCGTTCGGACAACGATCAAAGGCGGAGGCTGCTCAATGAATCGCGTGGAATCCATTTTGCGTTCATTGACGCCTCATCTGGGTTTGGTTGCCGTGCTGGCCGTGTTGGTCGCGGTCTTTTCCATGCTCAGCAAGAACTTCTTTCAGGCATCCACCGTGGTGTCGATTGCGAATCAGATTCCGGATCTGACGTTCTTGGTGGTCGGGATGACGTTGGTGTTGATCATCGGCGGAATCGACTTGTCCGTGGGGGCGTTGTTGGCGTTGGCATCGGCTGTGTTGGGCGTGTTGATGGACGTTCACGGTTGGTCCATTTGGTTGGCATTTCCCATCGCCATTTTGGTTTCTGCCGCGGCGGGCGGCATCAATGGTGCGATCTCGGTTGGCTTTGGAATCCCTTCGTTCATTGTGACGTTGGGGATGTTGGAAATGGCACGCGGAGCTACGAAAGTCGTCACGGAATCCAAGTCGATCTACATCGGCAGCCGCATCGAATGGTTCGGACAACCGATTCAAGGATTGGCAATTTCACCGGCGTTCATGGTGGCCATTGCCGCGGTCGTGGCCGGGCAACTCTTTTTAACGCGGACCATTTGGGGGCGTTACTGCATCGCGATTGGAACAAACGCTGAAGCAGTCAGAATGTCGGGCATCCGTTCGGCGCCGTTGTGTGTCTCGATCTTTGTGCTCAGCGGAGTGATGTGTGGCATGGCCGGGCTGGCACAAACTTCACGTTTGTCGTCGTCCGATCCCAATGCGGCAATTGGCATTGAGCTGGCTGCCATTGCCGCCTGTGTGATTGGGGGGACCAGTTTAATGGGCGGTCGTGGGAACGTGATCCGGTCCTTCATTGGCGTGTTGATCATCCAGGTTCTGCAAACGGGGCTCGCGCAGTTAGGAGTCTCCGACGCCAGCAAGCAAATCATCACCGGGTTGGTGATTGTCGTCGCGGTGTTGTTGGACGCGTTACGAACTCGATGGAACGATCGAACTTGAAGGGGCGAGTGAAGTGTTGCCACTCGAGTGGTTCACTCGCTGTTTGACGCTGACAACTCGTTCTTAAGACAGCTCGATACAATGCGGATCTTTTCGTAGGAGACCTTTTCGTCGAGCGCTTCGTAGATCGGCCGCAAGCGTTCGTCTTCTGCGGCCATCAATGCGGATCGAATCGCGGCGGCTTCATCGGTGTCGACCCACGGAGACGGGTCGGTGATCTTTTCAAGCTGGATGAATTCGCCGAGGTATTTGTGGACGGTCGACTCAGCCCGATCC
The DNA here is from genome assembly GCF_020966775.1 of Rhodopirellula halodulae. Lineage (NCBI taxonomy): Bacteria > Pseudomonadati > Planctomycetota > Planctomycetia > Pirellulales > Pirellulaceae > Rhodopirellula > Rhodopirellula halodulae. Next base: position 1,835,468 of record NZ_JAJKFV010000029.1, read on the forward strand.
ATCCTTTGGGCAACCTCGTCAACAGAATGTCCTTCGCGAAACAGGTTCGCCGCCTGCATGCTGGCCGCATTGGGTTGAACGGGCATTTTCGGCGTGGGAACGGAGCCGTTTGCTTGGTCACGGTCGGTGGATGTCTGGTCGCAATACTCGTTGATGGAATCGAGAAAGAGCTGTCCGAATTCGTTGCGTTTGTGTTCGCCGATGCCGCGAATTCCTTCTAGCTTCGCAAGTGAACTGGGGCGAATCCTGGCCAGTTCTCGCAGAACCGCATCGCCAAAGATGACGTAGGCGGGGACGCCACGTTCGGATGCCAGTTGGCTCCGCAACGCTCGTAAGTGATCGAACAAGGCGCGGTCCACTCCCTCCCAAGAATCTCTGCCCGCGTTGGACGCACTGGATTTGGTGGCGACTCGCGTGAGCGACACCTGTCCTTCACCACGCAGCAATTCGCGGCCGGACGGCGTGAGGTGCAGGGAGTGATACTCGCCGACTGACACCAAATGATTTTGTGAGATCAATTGGTCGATCCAGGTCCTCACGGCAGCGGCGCCGTCGTTGGACAGCAAACCGTAAGTGCTGAGTTCATCATGCCCGGCTTGCAGAACCTTTTGGTCTCGAGAGCCGGTGAGGACCTTGACGGTATGGCCCGCGCCGTAACGTTCCTTCAGTCGCACAACGCAAGAAAGGATCTTTTGGGAAAGCGTGATGGGGTCTTCGACCACATCAAGTTCCCCCAAGCATACGTCGCATGCGTTGCAGTTATCAGCGTCGTATTCCTGTCCGAAGTATTCGACCAACGCGGCATGTCGACAATGCACACCGTTGCAAAACGCCGCCATCGAGTTGAGCGATTGCATCGCGGCGTCGAAGTTGTTCCGGTCTCCGTTTTCAAGAATGCGTTTCCATGACATGAGATCGCCGGGGCCATGGATCAGAACGCATTCCGCAGCCAAGCCGTCTCGCCCCGCACGACCGCTTTCCTGTTGATAGTGTTCAATCGACTTTGGCATTCCGGCGTGGATGACGTAGCGAACATTGGATTTGTCGATCCCCATTCCGAACGCGACCGTTGCCACGATCACGTCGACTTTCTCCTGGATGAAAGCTTCCTGGTTGGACTGTCGTTCTTCGTCTGACAGGCCGGCGTGATAAGGCAACACACGCACACCCGTGCCGGCAAGCGCCGCGGAAGTTTGTTCGACTTCCTTGCGCGTGATGCAGTACACCACGCCGGATTCGCCGGGATGCTTTTGGATGAAGTGTTGGATCTGATTCATCTTCCCGGCGTTGCGAACCATCCGATAAGTCAGGTTCGGACGGTCGAAGTTGCCGACCAGTACATGCGGATTTTCCAGGTTGAGTTGTTCCGCGATGTCGTCTCGGACGAGTTGGGACGCGGTTGCCGTGAAGGCGTGCACGGACGCGTTTGGGAACTGCTCTTTGAGCACGCGCAGCCCGCGATATTCCGGCCGGAAATCGTGCCCCCAATTGCTGACGCAGTGTGCTTCGTCGATCGCGAAAAAGGAGATGGGAACACCACGGAGGAAATCCATGGTTTTCGCAGTCAGCAAACGTTCGGGAGCGAGGTAGAGAATCTTGATCTCGCCGCGACGAATTCGATCGGCCGTTTCCCGTTTTTGATCGTTGGTTTGAGTGCTGTTGACGAGTGCGGCCGCGACGCCGTTGTTGGTCAATGCGTCGACTTGGTCTTTCATCAACGAGATCAAGGGCGAAACGACGACCGCCATTCCGTCGCGGACCAATGCGGGAACCTGGTAGCAAAGTGATTTTCCGCCGCCGGTGGGTAGAACCACCAAGCTGTCACGTCCGTGGATGACGTCTCGGACTGCTTCCTCTTGCAGGGGCCGAAACGAATCGTATCCCCAGACGGTTTCCAGGACCTGATGTGCACGCTCAAGCGATTCGGTCGAAGATGAATCGGAGGCTGGTCCAGTGGACGGTGATGAAGGCGACATCCAATTTCCAAGTGCTATTCGCGATCCGTTGACTGTGTGGGATCAGCGTAGCAACTTTGAACCGAATTGTCTTTTTGCGAATCGAGCAGATGAGTGGAGGGCGTTGGCGCACGCGGTCGGCCAGAGCGGTCGGCCAAAGCGGTTGGCTCGAGTGGTGCCGGCGATTCTACTGATCGCTCATCTTGGCACGAGCCCGGTGGAGCATCGGACCAATGCTGTTTTCGTTCAGACCAACGGCTTGGCTGATTTCCTGGTAAGACTTGCCTTCCAAGTGATACATGCGAACGACGCTGGCTTCTCGCGGATCCAAACGCATCATCAGGTGCTGCACTTCCTCAGCGTTTTCAATCCGCTGAAGTTCTCCGTTGATTTGGCACGGGTGAGCGTGTCCGTTGCTGCTGCCGTTGACGGTGGCTCCTGTGACAGTGGCCCCGTTGCTGCTCGGGCTCGACAGATGAGTGTTCGCGGCGGATTGATTGGCCATCAGACGACGAACCACCACACGTCGAGCAACGATGGTCAGGTAAGTTGCCAGCGAGCACTGACGACGGAATCGACGCAGGACCGCAAGATCGTGGCGAATGAAAACCAGGAACACTTCTGCGACCAAGTCATCACGGGTGGCTTCGTCCATCGACAACCCACGGCCCATCGCCGTCCGATTGACGACGTGGACAACCAGCCCAACAAATCGATCGACGAAGTCTTGCCACGCACGGGGTTCGCGGTCCAGACAACGTTGAAGCAATTGACGATCGACGTCGGAGAGGCTCACAGTGAAGATCCGGGAAGATGGAAGATCCGATAAGACAAGAGCGGTGAGCCGAGTGACTCAGGAATGAGGGCGGAAGATCCGTCATAAGCCTTTCCGCCATGTTAGATCGACCACCCGCCGGTGGCAAGTTTTTCGCCGAAGATTGCGATGAAGGAGGCTGTAGCGATTGGGGGCTATGTGAGGACGAAATCCGACGATTTGCGAGGATTTGACCAGAGACGGACCTCCAATTTCGTAGGCTGCCGATTGTTTGGATCAGCAGGGTCATGCGGATCATGGCGGTCAGTTGGTCCGGGCAATCGCCGATACGTCATTGCTGAAGACTTGAGAGGGGGGCACAGACGACCAGGCAATATTTGGAACCTATGGTTCTGCGTCTCGCCAAAGATTTCAAGCAAAACAAGCGGCCATGAACGACAACTTGGTTCCAAACGACCTGACCCACGACAGCCTGCCATCCGTCGTGCCGGTGACTGTCCCCGGCAATTCTTCTGTCGATCCATCCGCGGAAGTAACGGAAGCGGATGCGATTTCGCAACCCACCGTGTCCGACAACGATGCGGACCGTGTGGCCAAACAAGAGCAATCTCAAGACGCTGCCTACTCGGCGTCTCGGTTGAGCGAGTTGTTGCTGGGTTTGGGGGAAGCCGCGACGGGCCATCTGCCCGGTTCGATGGCTTCCGATGGCACATCGACGGATGGACAGTCCGCCTCGGCCGAGGACACTCGACCGTTCGAGAATCATTTGGCGATGGTTCGTTTGGGCATGGCGACGTCCCTCTTCTACGCACTGCGAACCAAGCACGCTCCCACGGCGGCGCACAGTCTGCGAGTGGCGTTGGCTTGTTCGGCTTGGTGTGAGCGTTTGGGATTGGCCGAGGACGTCCGCGATCGAATCGAAGTCGCCGCGTTGCTGCACGATGTCGGGAAAATTGGTATTCCCGACCGCATTCTACGCAAGCCCAGCAAGCTGAGCGTGGAAGAACAACTGACCATGGACTCCTGTTCCGAGCTCGCATGCGAGATTCTGCGTGGCTGCACGGCGGATCAGAATCTGCTGAACATCGTGAAATACTGCGGCGTTTGGTACGATTCGCGTCGACAAGAAGACCATGTTCGAGGCGACGCCTTGCCGTTGGGTGCTCGGATGATGTCGATCGCCGGCGCGTTCGATGCCATGACGACTGACCAGATCTATCGCCCGGCCCTTAGCCGCGAACGTGCGGTTCAGGAGCTTTTTCGTGGCAGCGGGACTCAGTTTGATCCAGAACTCACACGCGATTTCGCAACGATGTTGGAGCATCGTCCAGAGTTGCTTCACAGCAGCGTTGTGAATCGCTGGTTGCAAAAGCTTCAATCGGATTCGCCTGACTTCGTGGGCAGTCTGAAGGATATGTCCGAATCGGGGATTTCAAATGCCGATTCAATGGGCTCGCCCGTTACGTGGCAAACCGAATCGGTTTCCATCCTGCCGTACTACGAGACTCTGGGAGCTCAAATTCGTGACGGCGTCGCGTTCACGGATTGCGAAGGCCAAGTCACCTATTGGAACGAGACGCTTTCACGCATGACCGGCGTCGCATCCGATGCGATGGTTGGTCGCCACTTCGATGTCGACTCACTGGGAATCGTGACCGATTCTGGTGATCAGCCAGAGACTTGTCCGTTGGAAGAGAGCTTGCGTTTGCAGACCTCCGTGAATCGAACGATGAAGGTCAACCATGGCGGCAACACGCGAGACGTTCTGTTCCAAGCAACCCCCGTGAATGATGGCTATGGTGGTGGCGCGGTTGTGGTGCTTCGAGACATGTCGGACCGCACCAAGCTGCAAAGCCAAATTCAAACTCTGCATAAAAAAGCCACCAGCGATCCACTGACCGGAATTGCCAACCGCGCCGAATTTGATTCTCGTTTGAGCAAGGCGACTTCGGACGCCAAGGGAAATGGCAACACGTTTAGCTTGATCATTTGTGACATCGATCACTTCAAACAAGTCAACGACGTGCACGGGCACCCCGCCGGTGACGAAGCGTTAGTGCAGTTCGCCCGCGTGCTGGAAAAACACACTCGCGATGAGGATTTGGTCGCTCGCTACGGTGGCGAGGAGTTTGTGTTCCTAGCGATCAACAGCGACAACGCCACGGCGGCTCGTCGTGCCGAACAAATTCGTCGTGCGATCGAGGTCACGCCGCTGGACGGTTTGAAGGGGGAATCGGTCACGGTCAGCTTCGGTGTGACGGAATATCAATCCGGTGACGCCGCAGAAACCATCTTGGCTCGTGCCGACCGCGCCCTTTTGAAAGCCAAAGAGAACGGACGTAACCGGGTGGTTCAGCTTGGTTCCGGCATTCAACAAGAAGAGGCCGAAGCGAGTTCCAGCAGCTGGTTCAGTTGGTTGACATCAGGCAAGCAAGATCACGGTTGCGAATTCCTGTTGGTCACTCCGGTGCCAACTGATTTGGCGGTCGAAAAGCTGCGTGGTTTCATCTCGGATCACCGTGCGGAGATCATTCAGGTTTCTGGCAACGTTGTCTCGTTGCGGATTGTGGCTCATTGTGGTGGCAAAGGACGACGCGCCAGCGATCACCGAATCACGTTGCATGTGATGATTCACCTCAACGAAGGTTTGGGCAAACGAAGCCGCACCGACCATGCGATCACGCAGACCAATCTGCGAGTCTCCATCCAACCGGTGCGAAATCGCGACCGTCGCAACCGCGATTTAAATGGTTGTGTTCGAGAAGTCTTGGGCAGCCTCCGCAGTTACCTGATGGCAGAGATCGTTCAGAACAAAGAAGACTGATCGTCGCCACCGCCTTGCAGAATGATTCGCATCAGTTCATGCGTCTGTTGGCAAATGCCTGGTGAGTTGCTTTCGCGAGGTCCCGCCACGTTCAGGTTGTCCGGCTGAACTTCATTGAGCCAACGACGGATGCGTTTGGCTGCCGCGGGAATTGATCTTAAATTGACGGCCAAGCAGGGGCGATCCTCGCGTCGACAGATGCGTTTGGTCAGTGCCGTGCCGCCACTGAGTTTGTTGCGATACAAGATCAACGTGGCATCGGTGTCGACGACATTTTGCTCGGTTCGGTCGGGGTAATGCGACGACGCGTGCTCTTGCAATTCATATTGGTCGGGGATGCGTCCATCTTCCGCAATGCGTCCGGCCGGACACCATCCACCGTGTGGGATTCCAAGCTCCATCGCTGCGTCGAGGGCACCACGATCGACGCCGGTTTGCCCACCGGAAATGATCCAGCGTGGAACGAAGGGGCGGGGTGTATCGGAAGGAGATGCCATGTACGGATGATAGCAATCCGCGCACGGGTGAGAATCCACCGTGGTTTCGCGAAGGCAAGTTGCCCGATCGTGAACTCAGGGTGGATCGTAGCCGCCGGGGTTCCATGGATGGCACCGGCCGATTCGTCTAATGGCTCGCCAAGTCCCACGAAATGGGCCGTGTTTTTGAATTGCCTCAATGGCGTAAGCACTGCAGGTGGGGGTGAAGCGACAGCTAGGCCCCATCATCGGACTGATCACAACTTGATACCATCGGATCGCCAGAACGAAACACGACACCACGAACCGCGAAAAAATGTTTCGTGGCGGGAGTTTGTCGTCGGAATGAGATTCCGGTGATTCGGATGATTCTGGCGTTGGCTGCAAACGATTGGACTCTCTAGCACAGGCTGTTCGGATGACAAACTCAATGGATCGGGATCAGGACGAACGGCCGCGTCGTGATCCTGTGGTGACGGCGACCCCGGATCAACGGTTGATCGACCCTTCCGTCTTCATTGCCCCCAACGCCACCGTGTTGGGTGAGGTTCATGTGGCGGAAGGAGTCAGCATTTGGTTCGGTGCCGTGATGCGAGGCGACACGGAGAAGATCGTCATCGGTCGTCACAGTAACATCCAAGACCAATGTGTGCTGCACTGCGACCCAGGAATGCCGTGCGTGATCGGGGAACGTGTGACCGTCGGCCACTCGGCTGTCGTTCATGGAGCGACCGTGGAGGATGATGCGCTGATCGGCATTGGGGCGATCGTGCTCAACGGAGCCACCATAGGCAAAGGGGCTATTGTGGCGGCCGGAGCCCTGGTCACCGAAGGCACCGTCATTCCCGATGGTATGTTGGCAATTGGTACACCCGCGAAAGCGGTGAAAGAAGTTTCCGACGCATTGCGTGAACGTACTCGCGAAGGCAACCAGCATTACGTCGAGTTGGGCCAACGGTATCGCGAGAGTTTTGCCGCTACAAACGATACTATCGGAAAGGCTGAATGAGCCAAGTGCCTCGCGGGGGCAGAATTCAGAATGCCGCTGAATTCTGCCTGAATGGCACCAGGGACATCCTACGTTTGGGGGAACATTCCTTGTGTCCTCCAATTTTGACCCGTGTTCCAAATGTCTGCAGCTCCGATTCCGTGGAAACACATTCGTAATGTCCTCGTTCTATTCGCACCTGTTTGGTGTGGAGCAGCCGTGGTGTTTGGCATCTTGGGCTTGGGGGTCGCTTTGTTTTCCAGCGACCGCTGGGCTGCACGCCAACCCTTGGTGCTTCGTGACGAAGCAACCGGTGCGGTGGATCGCTTGGGACGTTTCTCCAGCCAAACCGATTTGAAGGCCGCTCAAGAAACGCTGCTGGAAATGGCTCGCAATCCAGAAGTGGTAGCGGCCGCTCTTCGCGATGTCGGACCCGTCGGTGGTGGAACGGACGAAAACTATCCATCCACCACCTTGGTCGATACCGTCGCGAATAAACGTGTAAACGTGGTGGCTCCTCAAGGGAGCGAATTCGGCAACAGCGAATTGGTTTATTTGAAGGTCGAAGCGGAATCCCCTGAGCGTGCCTCCGACTTTTGTCGTGCCTTGCTGGGCAATCTCACCAGCCACCTGCGAACGGTTCGACGCATTCGAGCGGACAGCGTCATTGTTGAGTTGACCAATGCTCGCGATTTGACACGTCAGAAATTGGATTCCGTATTGGCCAAGATGAATGAGATCGAAGTTCGCTTCGGTTCTGACCTCAGTGAGCTGCGGAACCTCAACGATGCCATTTCGGGCGACGGTGCGAACCGCCGGACCATGGAAGACAATGCCAAAGAATTGCAACTGGCCGAATTGGAGCTGGAACGTCTGAACGCTTTGCAGCAACTGCTGATCGCCGGTTCGCAAGACCCTAGACAGTTGTTGGTCAGTGGAGATGAATTGCTGTCCAGCCAACCTTCGTTGCAGCGGTTGAAGGACGGGTTGATCGATGCCCAAATCGAATCGAGTCGATTGGCCAGCGTTTACACCGAGCAACATCCCCGACGTCGTTCCGCAATCACCACCGAACGCGAAATCACTGCTCGGATGTTGGAAGAAGCCAAAGCGGCCGTTCGTGCTATGAAGCCAACCTTGAAGTTGGCCGAGGATCGTGTTCAACGATTGAAGAACAAACAAGATCAACTGCAGGAGAAACTGAGTCGATTGGCCGGTGTTCGCACGAGCTATTCAAAACTGGACAATGAAGTCGAAGCTTTGACGCAACAGTTGGCCGAAGCCGAAGCCGCGCTGGGTGAAGCACAAGCCAGTCGTTCGGCCGCTTTGTCGACCAACTTGCTCGCGGAATTGGGACCGCCACAGGTGGGCGATTCTCCCGAAGGCATGTCCGGTTTCTCCGTGACCTTTGGTTCGTTGTTTGCCGGTTTGGTATTCGGGTTGGGAACGGTCTTCTTGATTGCTCCGGGACCTCAAGGCCCCAGCGCTGGACGACGTTGGAGTGATCGATTGACCGGTCGAAGAGCTACCGATCACATGCCGCCGGAAATTGCCGCTCAGGTCACGTCGACTCCGCCGGACGGCGTTGATCGACGACGACAAGCCGTTCGCTGATCCGAACGAAGCTGGTGTTTAAAAAGCAACGTATGTAAGAGAAACACCTCGCCGGATGAATCCAGCGAGGTGTTATTTGTTGGGCGAAAGCAGTGTCAATCAATTGAATTGAATGACAATCGTTTTCACCGTTCTTGCTGCTTCAGCAATCAGGCACTGGTGGCGACTTGATCGTCGCATTTGGTGCACTGGCATGATTCGCAACTGCAGTCTTCGCAGCTGACGGAATCGTCCGAGCAGCATTGGCAATCTGCATCGCATTCACCGCATGCACATGCAGCCGCAACAGCAGCGGTCATCGCTTCAGCACCTTCGGCGTGAGCGGTCATTTTGCAGTTGCCTTTGCCGTCACAGCAACTCTTGGTGGATGCGGTGGCGGTGGTGTCGCAGCCTTCGCATTCACATTTGTCGCAAGCGCAGTCTTCGCAAGAAACATCGTCGTCGAGGCAGCATTGGCATCCAGCATCACATTGCCCGCATGGACATGCGGCGGGAGTCGCTGCCGCGGCGCCTTCGTTAGAAATCGCACTGCGAGTGGCAAACAATACGGCAACACCGACCAACAACATGGCGGCAACGGTCATGGAAGTACGTAACATCTGTAGGCTCCTATTGAACCAAGTTGAAATTGAACATTCGAAAGAAATCGGGCTTCGAACGATTCTCAATTCAACCAGCGGCACAGCATCGCGCATTGATCCTTGGCCGATGCGACCAAGGTAGCGGCGGGAGCAGGATGCCAGGTGTTGCGTCGGTCTGGCATCCGAGAGAAGGAGTCGACCCACATCCCGATGGGGATGGAGGCAACGAGCGTTTGGTCTTCTGAACTATCGACACGTGAACTCACCCAAGCGTCGGTCAGTTCCGACCGGACTTCGCAATCACAATTCGATTGATAAACGCAATCGCAAGCGTCGTGAGGATTCGCGATTCCGGACGGTTGCGAATCCGTCGTCGATGTTTGACAACACGCGGGCGTCGAAGATTGGCAACAGCTCGAGGCGGTCACCGGTTGGTCAGCCGATGCAATGGTGCAACAACGAACCGAATCGGCGGAGGAAGCTGCACAGCAACAAGGCGGCTGAAAGATCGGCCAACTGCAAATCGCGAACACCGCCAGCGAAACTGGTAATCGGAGGAGCGATCGTTTCAAAACGGTTGGGACCATGCTTTCAATGTACGCACAAAACCCGCGTTAGGTCGAGGGAAATCTTGCCGCAATTCAATCTTTGACGGACGAACGCCGCGGAACCTGAGGCCGCGGCGACTCGTCGAGCTACTCGATAAATGTCCCTCCGTCGGGCCGTTCCGCCAAATCGAGCCGTTCCGTCAACTGGACGTTGATAGCAGCGAAACTGGGTTAAGAGCCCGACGCTTGCGTCTTTGTTTCAGGCAAGCGGACGTTTCGCGAGACTCCTTCCGGCGTCAGGACGACAATCCGCCGAATGTCCTTGTTCGGTTTGATTTGTCGAATTTCTTCGAACGTCAATTCGACTTTCTCGGGATGATCATCCGCCGGCGTTCCGTGCGAACCGTATTCGCGAAACGTTTCGATGGTATCTCGTGAGTGAAAACCAATCCAAGCAATTCCCGATGGCGATTGGATGCTGACTTTCTCCTCCGCCTCGTTCACTTCGACCTTTGGCCGTCCACTCGTCGAGTCCGGTGCATCCAAGGCAAACCATGGGCTCCAACGCAGGAAGGATGCGCTGACCGGTGCAAAGTAGGCTTCTTGTTGGTTTGAAAATGGACGAACCTTTTTGTTTTGATTGCTGGGGGGATCTTGAAACGTGAACACACGGTGAAAGTGATCGAAGCCACGTGTCATGATTCCCATGGGATCGGTGCAGTGCGGCAGGCCCATCGCATGTCCTGTTTCGTGCAGAGTCGCACCGATGGTCGTTGACGCGAGTGCCCAAACACGACTGCGGAACGCGCTGTCATCGTGGACCCGCGTGGCGTCGATTGGCGAATCATCTTGAAAGACTTTCATGGCTGTTTGAATGTCGCTAGGCCAACTGAATACCGATGCACTGCCGAACAAGCCAAGGTTGGCTCCGCCCAAGGCTGTGTGTCCGAGCATTTTTCCGGTGCGTGGGTCTTTCCGCGTGTAGGCGGCAAGGACGACGTTCTTCGCCATTGGGTCCGGATGGGTTTCGTCAATCCATCGACGGACGTTTGGCCACCAAGTTTGATTGTCGGCTTGAGCGTAATAGTCTTCTTTCGGGCGGTCGCCCTTCCATGTATGGACGATGATTTGTCCGTCAGCATCGGTTTCCAATCGAAACGTTCGCTGGCCGTAACCCAAGTCTCGCATGCGTTCGGCCGTGAAGGTTTGCATCAACAACGCGGCGGTGCGTAAGCGGGCTTCGTAGTCCTGTGTCACCGAATCATTCGGCGTGGCGAATTCGGTTTGACCCGAATCGTCGGTCATCCAAATCAAACGGACGTAGTGAGGGTTGGTTTGCGGTGTGTAGGTGATCTCCAGTTGACGAGTCGTCGCGGACGGATGTTCCAGCGTGATTAAGTTTTTGCCTTCCGACAGATGCACCAATGCTTTGAACTGAGACCCGCGAGTGATCACGGTGACCGGTTGAGCGTGCTCAGGCGATTGGGCGTTCGCGATCTTGAGCGTGTTGGCGTCTTCAGTCTCGGTGCCGTCTAGTTGTCCACGCAGAAGAATCACCGGGTACCGAACTTCGGAACCCGCTTTGTGATTGTTGACAACAATGCCGGGTTTCGAATCCGTCGCCAGCGTGGTGTCGAAGTGGAGAAGGGTGCCGAGAGCAATGAACGCGATTGCCGATTTCCACGCAAAGAATCGGCTTGTGGAAAATGGTGACTGAAAAAATGGTGACATAGAACGAGAGGGCATGGCGGGTTCGCGAATCCGGGTCAGCGATGTGTGTTGGCGGGAGGTGCTGTGAGAGCGAGAATGGCTCGCCAGCGAAACCGATTTTGTTCGGCGAGCCAAGCAAATACCAGCGACTGATTCGCTTTGCCTGCAAATTGCTCGCTAGCCCCGGATGTGGCTCCCCTATTCGCCGCGAAGGTCAAAATGCTGGCGTGACAGCATCCACGTTTTCGGTTGGATTGCGATTTCCGGTGCGCCCACCCGCGGCTGAACGTTGGCCGCTGGAACGCGGTTTTGAATGCTTGTCAGCCGACTCGTTTTCTTTCAATAGTCTTTGGCATAGAATCCTGGAACCATGCAGCAATGTCTTAGTCGGTGCGTGAGTCTCGAATCTGAAATTTGGTTCGGCCAATGAATTTGGACGATTGCTGGACGATGAACTCGACGTTCACACCAGTAGTCCATCGACTCGCAAAATGGTCGCTGGCTCGTTCGCGAAAACCATTGACTTCGACGCGTTGATGACGGTGACGTGGAGCCTCAGCCCAGCTGAATTGGGTTGGGCGGCTTGGTTGTGCAACCGTTGACTCACGTCTCGACAGAACATTCCTGTCATTGCTTCCGATTCCCCACTCTCCTACTGCCAAAGACGACTCCCATGAAGGCCATGCTGCTGACCGAATACAAAAACATGCAAGTGACCGATGTGGAGGAGCCGGAGGTCGGTGCCGACGATGTCTTGGTTCAGGTCGAAGCGTGTGGCATCTGCGGTAGCGACATTCATGGCTACGATGGCAGCACCGGACGTCGGATTCCACCGTTGGTGATGGGGCACGAGGCTGCTGGTGTGGTGGTTCAAGTTGGCGAGAATGTCACGGACTTGGAAGTCGGTGCCCGCGTGACATTCGATTCAATGGTCTCTTGTGGCAAGTGTCAGTTCTGTCGCGAAGGACATGGCAACTTGTGCGACAACCGAATGGTTTTGGGAGTTTCGTGTGGGGACTATCGACGTCATGGTGCCTTTGCCGAACGCATTTCTGTGCCGCGTCGCATCGTTTATCGCTTGCCCGATTCCCTTCCGTTTGAACACGCCGCATTGGTGGAAGCAGTCAGTGTTGCCGTACACGCGGCCGAGGTGACGCCGATCCGATTGGGCGACACCGCGGTTGTCGTCGGTGCCGGAATGATTGGTTTGTTGGCCGTGCAAGCTGTTCGTGCCGCGGGGGCAACGCAGGTCATCGCCGTCGATTTGAATGACAAGCGATTGGAGACCGCAGGATCACTCGGGGCGGACGTTTTACTACGAGCCGACCAAGTCGACGTGCCCGAAAAAGTTCGTGAGTTGACGGGTGGCCGAGGTGCCGATGTTGCCTTGGAAGTGGTTGGCGCGACGCCAACCGTGAAGACGGCAATTGAGTCCGTGCGAAAAGGCGGTGCGGTCACGTTGGTAGGAAACGTTTCACCGACGATTGAACTGCCGTTGCAATCCGTCGTGACTCGCGAAATTCGTTTGCAAGGCACCTGCGGTTGCAATGGTGAGTACCCGCAATGCATCGACTTGATGAATCGTGGCGTGATCAACGTCGAGCCATTGATCACCGCAAAAATTTCGTTGGCAGATGGACCTAAGTGGTTCGAACGTTTGTACGCTGGCGATGCTGAGCAAATGAAAGTCTTGGTTTGCCCTCGCGTGGAGTAGGCAAAGTGAACGTGGAAACACAAACTTTCTTGTGTTGCTAAAATTCGGGCAGATCGTTCGAAAACACGACGCAATTGATGGTGATCTTTGTGAACCGATTTGCGATTGGCGAAACTCCGGTCGCATTTCGACGTTGACACTGATAGCGGCGTGAAACTAGTTTTCTGCGGTCGCCTTTTGATGACTTCCCGTTGACCGATTCAGGACGAATGATGAGCGATCCGTTTGCAAGCCGATTACGCTCGCACGCCACAGAGAAGTCCCTCGAAGATAGGCCACGTCGGCACCGCCGTCCGCTGACGGTCGTTTCGCCGCTTCACTACACCGCCTCGTATGCGTACCCGTTACTGGTATGGCTTCATCATGGCGGTCACAACGAACTCCAGGTCGAACAAGTCCTTCCGCACATCAGTGTCCGCAACTACGTGGCCGTCGGTGTGCGTGGCAATCAGGCCACGGATGTCCGCGGTTGGGGATTTGATTGGTCGAATGGAAAGTCGTCCGTGGCGTCGGCTCGCGAAGCCGTGATCGAAGCGGTGGAACACGTGCAAGATCACATGAACATTCATCCGGAGCGAATCGTGATCGCCGGCTATGGCAGTGGCGCGACGATGGCCTGCCGGATCGCTTTGATGGAGCCCGACCGTTTCGGTTGCGTTGCGATGATGGGCGGCGAATTTCCTTCGCGTCAAAGCGTGATGCGAGAGTATCATCGACTGCGACAACGCCGGTTGCCGGTTCTTTGGCAACAAGCCATCAATGGCGTCGATGACGATCCGGATCGATTGAAACGAGGGATTTTGGCGGCCGAATCCATCCGGGCGCGTGTTGAAATTCGCCAGTACCGAGGCGATGATGTCATGAACGCGGTGGCGTTGCGTGACATGGACCAGTGGTGTTTTGATACCATCATCCAGCCACGTCCCGAGTCCACCGCGGATCACTCGACGATGCGTCCCGATGAGGGATTGTCACCGATCGATTTTTCCGCCAATTGATCGCCGCTTGATGAACACCCCTGCTCAGCCGGAATCCGCCACCACGACCGCCAAAATTCTCGTGGTGGACGACGATGCGGAAATCATCGAATCCGTGTCCTACGCGTTGGAATCCAACGGATACGAAGTGGTGGTCGCACGCGATGGCAACCAAGCGCTCGCATTGGCTGAATGCGAAAACCCCCAGCTGATGATCTTGGACATGATGATGCCCAAACGCAGCGGATTTCTGGTGCTCGAAAAGATGCGTCGCGAAACGGAATTGCCCGTTCCCGTGATCATGATCACGGGCAACGAAGGCAGTCGTCATCAAGCGTACGCGGAGTTGCTCGGGGTCAGCGAATACATTCGCAAACCCTTCGCCATCGAAAAACTGTTGGAAGCGGTTGATCGTCTTTTGAAGTAATCTCAGCCGTTCCGGGCACCTGGTGAATATTTACTTGGGGTGATGCTTACTGAAGCATCTGGCGATACATATTGATCGCGGCTGGTCCGACGAGGACCACGAAGATTCCCGGGAAGATGAACAACACCAACGGGAAGATCATCTTCACCGCAGTCTTGGCAGCTTTCTCTTCCGCGATTTGACGACGTTTGGTCCGCATCGAATCGCTTTGAACTCGCAACGCCTGTGCGACGCTGGATCCGAACTTGTCGGCTTGGATCAAGATCGACGCGAGCTGTTTCAGGTCGTCCACACCGCTGCGGTAACCAAGCCCTGAGAGCACTTCGCTCCGGGGGCGTCCAAGTTGCAATTGATGGTTCGAGATTGAAAACTCTTCACCAATCGCTTTGTGGCTCTTCTGCATCTCTTCCGCGACTTTTCGAAGTGCTTGGTCCAGACCCAAACCGGCTTCCACGCAAACAACCATCAAGTCGAGTGCATCGGGCAAACCCAAAAAGATCTTTTCGCGACGTTTGCTAGCCATGAAACCGAGGATCAACGAAGGCAGCATGAAGCCGACGATCATGCCGATCAGCAATTTCATGATCATGCCCTGAGTCAATCCATCAACGAAGGCACCGGTAACGCCACCCAGCAGCAAACCGATGCCGGTGCAGACCAGTTGGATCATCTTGAAAATGATCGGCGCACTTTCACGACGGAAACCGGCGTTGACCAGCTTCTCACGCAGCTTGCCCATCTCTTCTTCGTTGCCCGACACGGAGCTGGCGATTGGCGTGGCCGCTTTTTCAAGAGCTTCCGTCAGGGCTTCGTTTTTGGACTTTTGCTTTTCTTCTTCAGCAATGTCGCGAATGCCACGTTTGGTTGTTTTGAGTCGTTCCAGTCTGGATTCGGCTGGGGCTTGATCATCTCCACCCACCTTCATCATCACGAACCACGCGAAGGAGGTCACCGCGAGGAAAATGGCAATGGTGGTCAGGGTGACGGGGCTGATGAAACCCAGGGTCTCGATGAATGGCAGAATGTTCATGGCAGTGTGCGGGTCAATGAGCGAAAGTGGGAGAACGCAAATTCAAATCGAGAAAGGGTCAGACTTTGATCGTGATGATTTTCTTGATCGCGATGGCACCAAGGATCTGAGTGACCAGTCCCGCACCCAACGCGTAGCGTCCGAGTTCGTCGGTGAAAAGCATCAACACGTATTCCGCATTGATCTTGAGCATCACCAAGAACAAAACCGGCGGCAGCGCCAGCAGCACCGCACCACTCATGCGACCTTCCCCGGTCAACGCTTGGATCGTTCCCAAAATCTGCAAACGTTCACGAACGAGGTGACCGATCTTGTCCAGAATTTCGCTCAAGTCACCGCCGGTTTGACGTTGCAGAATGACGGCGGTCGCGAAGAATCGAAGGTCCATGTTGGGAACGCGTTCCGCCATGTCTTCGATGGCTTCATCCAACGGGATGCCAAACTTTTGCTCTTCGAAACATCGGCGAAATTCGGTTGCCAAAGGAGCTTCCATTTCTTCGCCAACCAATCCGAATCCGGCGTTCAGCGAGTGACCGGCTCGAAGCGAACGACCGAGCAACTCGAGAGCTTCGGGAATCTGTTCGCCGAATCGTTTCAGGCGACGTTTTCGTTTGAACATGACGTAGAAGACGGGCCCGCCCACGAACGCGGCACCGACGATGGGACCAAGCAGGATTGGCACGGGTGTGACGACGCATAGCACGACACCGACAGCGAAGCATGCCCCACAGATCATGGCGAATTTGCTGACGGAGATATCCACGTCGGCTTGTTCCAGGATTTTGTGAACCGCTGGAACGCGGTCCATGATCGTTTTTAGGATCCCCGTAGCATCGTCCAAGTCATTGAGCAAGAACGAAGGGGTGTTGCTCTC
Source organism: Rhodopirellula halodulae (assembly GCF_020966775.1). Taxonomy (NCBI): domain Bacteria; kingdom Pseudomonadati; phylum Planctomycetota; class Planctomycetia; order Pirellulales; family Pirellulaceae; genus Rhodopirellula; species Rhodopirellula halodulae. The sequence continues at coordinate 1,851,961 of NZ_JAJKFV010000029.1, forward strand.
GGCCTCAGCACCACGGTTGCCGTGTGCCAATTGTGTGAGACGATCTTCTGTGGCGGTCGTTTCTTCCGACGGCATCAAAACCGAGGCGCCAAAGGCGATCAGCGAGGCGACGAAGACACCCGCGGCGATGATGATGATGATCGAGGACATGGGACGTTGCTGTGGAGAAAGGTCGAGAGTTGAGTTCGATTCAAGTGGCTTGCCGAGGCGGTTGTCCTCGGCGAAACATTACGCTTCCATCATGACTCGCTCGCGGAAGGCGCTGGCGGGCAAACGCACACCGGCGGCTTCCAGTTTGTCCATGAAGCTTGGGCGAACGCCGCTGCAGACAAAGTGGCCGTGAGCCTTGCCTTCGGAGTTGATGCCCTTTTGATTGAAGCGATAAATGTCTTGCAGGATGATCGTGTCTTGTTCCATGCCGACCACTTCGGTGATTGCCGTGACGCGGCGAGGTCCACCTTGCAGTCGGTTGGCTTGGATCAAAACATCCACTGCCCCGCTGATTTGCTGACGGATGGCTTTCACCGGCAATTCAAAGCCGGACATCATGACCAGTGTTTCCAAACGGGCGATCGCGTCTCGCGGCGTGTTGGCGTGAATCGTGGTCAACGATCCATCGTGACCCGTGTTCATGGCCTGCAACATGTCCAACGTTTCACCACCACGGCATTCCCCGATGATGATTCGTTCCGGACGCATCCGCAGGGCGTTCTTGACCAGGTCCGTCGCGGTGACGGCGCCGTTGCCTTCAATATTGGGTGGTCGAGTCTCCAATCGAACAACATGGTCTTGTTGCAATTGAAGTTCTGCCGCATCCTCGATGGTGACGATTCGGTCTTCGTGGCCGATGAATGAGGACAGAGTGTTCAGCAGCGTCGTTTTACCGGAACCCGTACCGCCGGCGATGATCATGTTCAGGCGGGCTTTGATGCAGCCTTCGAGCAACATCACCATTTCGGGCGTGAAGGCTCGGTAGTTCAGCAAGTCTTCCAGTCGCAACGGGTTGCTGCCGAAACGACGAATTGAAACGGCGGCACCATCCAAGGCCAGTGGTGGAATGATGGCGTTGACCCGCGAGCCGTCTTCCAAGCGAGCGTCGACCATCGGACAGGTTTCGTCGACTCGACGGCCGACCTTACTGACGATTCGGTCAATGATCTGCAGCAAGTGTTTCCCGTCGCGGAACTCCACGTCGGTCTTCTGCATTTGGCCGCCTTTTTCGACGTAAATGTTCTTGGGGCCGTTGATCAGAATATCGCTGACCTTGGGATCTTTGAGGATCAACTCCAAGGGGCCAAGGCCGAACGTTTCGTCCAGGACTTCATCGACGATGCGTTCGCGTTCCTGACGGTTCAGCAGCGTGTCTTCTGCATCGCAAAGGTGTTCGACCACCATGCGAATTTCGCGTTTCAGCGTGTCGCCTTGCAAGTCGCCGACACGCGACAGGTCCAGTTTGTCGACCAATTTGCCGTGGATGCGGCGTTTGATTTGTTCGAATTGTTCCTGACGATTCGCTTCGGAGCGTTGGGGAGGCGCAGCTTGTCGCATGTTTCTTAGATCCTTGACGGTGTGTCGGACGCTCGCACAGAGCGCCTAAAATGACTCACCGAACCCTACGACGTGAAAAGTGCGCATGCTGCCAAAACGCAACGTTTGCCCGTAAAAAGAATCGCTCTGGAGAGCGTTTAACGATTGTGACGAGGCTGCGTGTTGGAAAAGATAAACCGCTGCGAGTTGAAGCCGGACATGCACACTCGACATTCGCGAAAATCGACGGGCTCGCACCAATCGAGCAAGTTCGCTCGCCGATGTTGGGTGGTTTCGAATTGGGTGAGCGCCGTGTTTGAATAGAGGCGAGTGGTTCGCAGAGTTCCGGATTCGTAGGTTGGCGTAAAGTTTGAAAACGATGGTTGCTGAAGAAACGCCGGGGGCGTCCGTGGATCAGAGTGAGCTGCGGAGGACGCTAAATCGGCTGCGGGAAGAGTTGTTGTCGCAGCGGACAGCCGATGGGCATTGGACCGGAGAGTTGTCAGCGTCCGCACTCTCGACAGCGACGGCGATCAGCGCGATGAGTGTCGCTGTGCGGGCCGGCGAATTGTCGATCGACGAGGAAGAGACACTGCGGAAACAGATCCAGTCGGGGCGTGCTTGGCTGGCGGGGCAGCAAAACGACGACGGTGGTTTTGGGGACACCGACCGCAGTCACAGCAACATCGCGACAAGTTACTTGGTGCTGGCAGCTTGGGAGTTGTCGGATCAGGTGATGGGAGAAGTGACCGACCCCGATGCGGTCTCGCGATTGAAAGCTTGGATTGAAAACGCGGGCGAGTTGGACGGGCTACGCAAACGCTATGGCAAAGACAAAACCTTCGTTGTTCCGATTCTGACCAACATGGCGATCGCCGGATTGGTGCCATGGAAGAGTGTTTCCGCTTTGCCGTTTGAGGCCGCCGTTGTGCCTCAGTCGCTGTATCGCTTCCTTGGTTTGCCAGTGGTCAGTTATGCCGTGCCGGCCTTGGTCGCGATTGGGCAAGTCAAGTTTCTAAGAGGTGGTGGCTGCTTGCCGCCTTGGTCGTGGGTGCGAAGATCCGCGATTGAATCTTCGATGAGGGTGTTGCTTTCCATGCAACCACAAAGCGGTGGGTATTTGGAAGCAACGCCACTGACCGCGTTTGTGGTGATGTCTTTGTCGGCCAGTGGACGAGCCAACCACGAAGTGACTCGTAACGGGTTGCGGTTTTTGAAAAATTCCATGTTGCCGGATGGAAGTTGGCCGATCGACACGAATCTTGCGAACTGGGTAACGTCGCTGGCAACGACGGCGCTCGCGATGGATCCTGACGACGATCGATCGTGGTCCACGCCCGAGTTGATCGATTGGCAACGCGGATGCCAGTATCAAGAGCGTCATCCGTTCACCGGAGCGGATCCCGGTGGATGGGGGTGGACGGATTTAACGGGATCGGTGCCCGACGCGGATGACACGCCTGGTGCGATCGTTTCCTTGAGAATGCAGGCGACATTCCGGTCGGATCCTTTGTCTGATGACTTTGCAAGAGAATGGCCAACGGAGTCCGGCGAAGGTTCGGTTTCGCAAACCGCGATGGAGACTTGGCAGTCGTGTGATCGCGGAGTGGATTGGTTGTTGGGATTGCAAAACCGAGACGGCGGATGGCCGACGTTTTGTCGCGGATGGGGGAAGCTGCCCTTTGATCGCAGCAGCAATGACTTGACGGCTCACGCGTTGCGAGCCATCGCCTGTTTGCCGAAGCGAAACTCGCTCGGGAGAGAACGTGCGACGCAACGAGGGTTGGCGTTCCTTCGCAAGAGCCAGTTGCCCGATGGGTCGTGGTTGCCGCTGTGGTTTGGCAATCAAGATCGACCCGATGAAGACAATCCGATCTATGGAACGTCGCGAGTTTTGATCGATGTCGATTCCAATTTGGGGCACGACGCCATTTCTCGCGGGCTGGCGTATTTGATACAAAGTCAAAACGGCGACGGGGGGTGGGGCGGTGGTGAATCGGTCCGCGAAACTTTTGGGTTGCCGCAGGGTTGCATCAGCAGCGTGGAGGAAACGGCTCTCGCGTTGGAAACGTTGGCATGTTGGTGGGCGAGAATTCACGATTCCTTGCCCGGCGAAAATGCAGCGAGTCCGGGCGGGGCGGATTCCTCAAGCGACATTTTGGACGGAAGCCCGTGGGATGCGTCGATGCGTTCATCGTTGCGAGCGGCTATACTTGCGGGCACCCGCTGGCTGATCGACGCCGTGCAATGCGAGCGTCACCGGGTGGCTTGGCCGATCGGGTTTTATTTTGCCAAATTGTGGTATTACGAACGGCTTTATCCGTTGGTCTACACGACTGCGGCATTGGGCCGGGTCATGCAACGCGACGAACTCCTTAGGTGATTGGCTTGTCGACCGGATCCCCCTCCTATCCCGCCTCCGTCCAACCGACCAACGATCTCGCTGATGATGCGACGTCTGCGGTTCGCACGTCTGGACGCCGCCGCAAAACCAGTCACCTAAAAGAGGTGCCGGAAACGCTGGCCATGCGGGAAAGCTTGCGGGACCGCTGTGCCGAAGTCGCTGCCAAGTTGGACCGTTCTCATCCGATGACCAAGGATGAGATGGAGCAAATTTCGCGACGAATGCTGGAGGAAGCCGATCTGCCCGAGAGTTATCTCGGATGGGTGATGGTGATGATCAGCAGTGCTTTCTGGGCGGATGAATTGGCATCGGTGCCGCCGGAACGCCGGTTGTTTTTGCTGCCGCACTGCTTGAAGCACGCGGAAGGTTGCCCCGCCGAATACGACCAATTCGGGATGAACTGCAAAGAATGCGGTGCGTGCAGCATCGCAGATTTTCGTTCGATCGCGGAAGACATGGGCTATCGAGTCTTGGTGGCCGAAGGTTCACCGGTGGTGATGAAAATCATCGTCGGTGGATACGTGGACGCCGTCGTCGGTGTCGCTTGTTTGAACGTTTTGGAAAAAGCGATCGACAAGGTTTTGTTGGCTGGTATCCCGTGCATGGCGGTGCCTTTGCTGTCGAGCGATTGCCGAAACACCAAGGTCGATGAGCCTTGGGTGGAGCAGATGATTCGGACTCCGTACAAGCCAGCGGCTTCGAAAACGAAGAGCTATGTGCACCTGATGCGAGCGGCGGGATCCTTGTTCGAAGACGCCACGCTCGAACGTTTAGCACCACGGCAACGGGACAGCCAAGTCATCACGAATACTCTGTCGCAGGGTTATTCGCCCGGCACGCGGATGTTGGAATCCGGGCCGACCGAAAACACAGTCCGGGCTGCTATCACGCCGGATCAATTGGAAGGCGTCGATCCGATTGCCGCGACAGAAGCCATCGCGATGGATTTCCTGGCTCGCGGGGGTAAGCACTCACGCCCGTTCATCACGATGGCCGCCTACGATGCGATGACCGGTGGCGAAGGAACGGGTGCCGAGGGCGAAGCGTCGCTAGAGAAAATGCCGGACGCGGTTCGACGTGCCGCACTGAGCATCGAAACGTTTCATAAAGCCAGCTTGGTTCACGACGACATCGAAGACGGCGACGCTTATCGCTACGGCCAGCCCGCGGTTCATCAACGGTTTGGAATGGCCAGTGCGATCAACGTGGGTGACTACTTGATCGGGTTGGGGTATCGATTGCTCAGCCGAAATGTGATGGGCGATGAAGTGGACGCGGAGACTCGTGTCGACTTGCTGGATTCGTTGGCTGCCGCTCACGTTCGCTTGTCAGAAGGTCAGGGAGCAGAACTGCTTTGGCGAGACGCGAAAGATCGCCGATTGACTCCGCTGGATGCCTTGAAAATCTATGCTCTGAAAACGTCACCGGCGTTTGAAGCGGCTCTTTACAGCGGTGTTCGGATGGCGGGCGATGCGACGGAGTTGGTCGATCCGATTCGAAAGTTCAGCCGGAATTTGGGTGTGGCGTTCCAAATTATTAACGACCTGAATGACTGGGTGGGGGACGACTTCAACAAGATGACCGCGGGTGCCGATGTCATCGGTGGTCGGCCGACGTTGTTGTGGGCGTTGGCTTTGGAGCATCTGGACGCTGATGACCAGCAGCGTTTGTTGAATTTGGCCAACGATGACTGCGAACTGTCCAATCGCGAACGTTTAACGCGGACTCGCGAGCTGTACGAAAAGGCCAATGTCTTTGAGATGAGCTTGCAGTTGATCGACAAGCATCAAGCTCGCGCCGAAAAAGTCGCCGACGAGATCGAAAACGAAAGTCTGCGGCGTTTGTTGTACTTCTTGGTGGATACGGTTTTGGAACGTCCCGAAGCGTTGTCTCCCGAAGAGGAATCGTCCAAAACGCCCGCGGTGGTGAGCATCGGTGTGGTGGCGCGTTAGCCGCTGGGCCGGATCAGCAGGAGCGTCAAATGAGGTGGCGCGGCGGATGAGTGGACGAGTCCGCAATGAACAGAATGCCCGTCCCATGTTCCAGCGGACTTCCACTGAAGGTTGCTCATGACTCCCGGTTCACCCTCCTCCGAGATCGAAACATTGAGCGAGTCCGCGGAACAGGTTGATCTCAATTCGTTGCTACGCGAGTTTTACGACGACTTCGCGGAGTTGGCTTCGTTCGAGCTGGCGTCCGAGATACCGGAACCGTTCGATACATTGCTGAACCACCAGTCGCACATGACGGTGACCGTCGAGCACTATCACGGCGAGCCTGTTGATGTGGCGGTTCATCGTCGGCGAAACCGTTTCGCCAGTGGGGATGTGGTTCAGGCGGTTGATGTTGCCAATCCGGAGGAGTTGGATGCAACGGTGGCTTACACGCGAGAAATCACGCTGGTCACTCACGACACGCAGCAAGTGGTGCAGCACGGAATTGTCCGGTTGGACCCATCTGCCCTCTCGCGTTCTGTCTGGCATCAAATTGCCAGCGGCGAAATTCCGCTCGGTCGAGTGTTGATCGAAAACAACGTGCTCCGGCAGGTTCAGCTTTGTCGTCTGTGGCGGGTCACCGCGGGGCCATCCCTGGCGAAATACTTGAATCTACAAGTGGGAGACGTGGTCTACGGTCGAACCGCACTGATCCGATGCGACCACAAACCGGCAATTGAATTGCTGGAAATTGTCCGCGGAAACGGGCCTTTGAGCTGATTTTCTTGGGTGCCGGTGGTTGCCAAGTCGATTGATTCTTTCCCCCCGCCAGGCGGTGAGTTAATTGACACAACAAGTCTATTTGATACGATCTAAAAAGTTTTCAGAGTACGAATCCTTCTCGCTGACGTTCCTGTTGCGAGGCGATTCGCTCCTTTGCTGAGAACTTGGCCTCGAAGAATCGTCCACGAATTGTTGGATCCCACCTTTCACCCAGCTGGTCCGATTGGATTACGCCGGGTCCCACCCACCTCTTGATTTGTTCGCGAAAGTCGCCTCTGTAGGTGAACGATGGCGCAACAGATCAATCGCCCGCTTCATTTGAGGAGCAACAGAGACATGCGTTGTCACGGAAACCCACTGATGCAACCCGGCATGTTTGGTCGCCGAGGATTCTTGGTTGCGGGAGCAGCCAGCGGACTTGGATTGAGTTTGCCCCAATTGCTGATGCGAGAAGCATCGGCGGAAATCAAGCAATATGATTTTGTGAAGGCTCGAGCCAAGAGCGTGATTCACATTTTCTTGCCGGGCGGAATGGCTCAGCAAGAATCATGGGACCCGAAGCCCTACAGCCCGATGGAGTATCGTGGCGATCTCGGCACGATCAAAACCAACACGGGCGAGGTGATCGGCAGTGCCATGCCTCAACTGGCGAAGCGAGCCGACAAGTACTGCGTGATTCGTTCGATGTCGCACGGTGAAGCGGCTCACGAACGCGGGACGCACAACATGTTCACGGGCTACAAACCCAGCCCGGCATTGAGCTACCCGAGTTTTGGTGCGGTGGTGAGCCATGAATACGGGCCACGCAACAATTTGCCTGCCTACATCTGCGTGCCCAACGTTCCCAATGAATTCGCGGGAACGGGATACCTTCCCAGTTCGTATGGCGGATTCGCTCTTGGTGCCGATCCTGCTCGTGATGATTTTCAGGTCCGCGATTTGAACTTGGCTGGTGGAGTCGACGAGGCACGTTTCATGCGGCGCAAACGTGCGTTGGAAATGGTCAACCAGCGATTCGTTTCGGGGACTTCTGCGGACAACGTCGGGGCGATGAACACGTTCTACGAGCGTGCTTATGACCTTCTCGATACTCCCGAAGCCAAAGCCGCGTTTGATCTGTCAAAAGAAGACGCCAAGATGCGTGATCGCTACGGCCGAAACCAAGCCGGTTCACGCATGTTGATGTGCCGTCGACTGATTGAGGCGGGCGCTCGTTTGGTGACCATGACCTACGGCGGTTGGGACATGCACACCAACATCACCTCCGGTATTCGCGGGCAGATGCCGAGCTTCGATCAAGGATTGGCTGTCCTGCTAGATGACTTGAGCGAGCGAGGTTTGCTGGATGAAACGTTGGTCATGGTGACCAGTGAGTTCGGCCGCACACCGAAAATCAATGCTGATGCTGGACGCGATCACTGGCCGAAGGTCTTCAGCGTGATGCTGGCGGGCGGCGGTGTGCAAGGCGGACAGATCTACGGTGCTTCGGATTCGACGGCTTCCGAGCCCGAGCTGAATCCGGTCTCGCCCGCCGACTTGGCAACTACCATGTATCGTCTGCTGGGCATCGTGGCTGATAAAGAGCTGATGGCCCCCGGCGACCGACCCATTGAAATTGTCGATGGCGGCAACGTCATCGAAGAAATTTTGACTTGAGTCTCGACTCGAGCGATATGACGGCAACTTGAAACTTCAAGTTGCCGTTGCTGATTCCCACCTCCCGCCCCGCCTCTCTCCCACCGAAGGTTTGTTGTGATGTTGCACGACAATCTCTCTGTCTGCGCAGACTCGTTGCAAGGACGCTCCCGGTGCCGATCCAAGTCTCGCCGATCGAAGGCACCCTGGAACACCCGAGCCCAGTCCGCAATGGTCGACCGCGGCTCGAAATCTTGGCCTGCGTTAACGTTGGCATGCCTAGCGGTAATGGGCATGACAAGTGTCGCTTCGGCGGCCTTTCCAAAGATCACCTACATGCGGCCACTGGGCGTGGTGCGAGGCCAAGAGGCCACGGTCACGTTGCACGGAAGTGCGTTGGGTGACGCCACTCAAGTCCTGACGGATCTGCCCGGGATCGAGATCTTGGAAGTCACACCGGTCGATGAAAAATCGGTTACCGTGAAATTGAAGACGGAAGAGACTCTCTCACCGGGGTTGTATCCGATCCGCTTGGTCACGAAGAGCGGGATCACGAATTTGCGTCTGTTGGGCGTCGGAACGATGCCCATTGTGAACGAGCAAGAACCAAATAACTCGTTCGAAGAGCCACAAATCATCGAGATGGACCGGACCATCGAGGGCAATATCGATCGTGAAGACGTGGATTGCTTCAAGGTTCAGTTGGAAGCCGGGCAAAAGCTGACGGTTGAAATTGAGGCCATACGGTTGGTGCAAGAGCTTCGCAACCGAAACATCTTTGATCCCGCGATTGCCATTTTGGATGCTGATCGGTTTGAGGTCGCGGTCAGTGATGATTCGTCATTGTTGCAGCAAGACAGTCTGTGTTCGTTCACGCCCGAAGAAGCGGGGGAATACACGATCACGGTTCGCGAAAGTTCGTTTCTGGGTGCGTCCAACGTTTGCGGTTACCGACTGCACGTGGGATCGTTCCCGCGACCCGTGACGGTGATTCCATCGGGTGGTGTTCAGGGGCAAGTTTTGCAAGCCAAGTTGATCGACATCGATGGTTCCGTCACAGATTCCAGTGTTCAGTTGCCGAGTGAGCCTGTTGCCCAATGGCCGGTGGTGACGCAGGATGACCGTGGCGTGTCTCCATCGCCCAATTGGATTCGCGTGAGCAATGCTCCGATTGTGACCGAGACCGAACCGAACGAAGGCCGAACGGAAGCTTCACCGGCCGAGTTTCCCGCTTTGCTTTGCGGCGTGATCGAAGAGGGTGATCAATACGATTGGTATTCGTTTGAGTGTAAGAAGGGCGACCGGATGCGTGTTCAACTGCACGCTCGCAAGACCCTTCGGTCACCGCTGGACGGTGTTATCCACGTCTTTGATCCCGACGGAAAAGTTTTGAAGGGTAGTGATGACATTGGCCCCAATCCGGACGGATTGGTGGACATCGACATCGCCAAAGACGGTCTGCACTACGTTCGTGTGTATGATCACTTGCGACGTGGCAGTCCCAATCACAATTACGTGATTGAACTCAGCCGTCGTGAACCCTCGCTGGGGTTGTCGCTGAAAGAACTGCGACGCGACGAAGCCATGGTTGTTCCTGTTCCGGTGGGCGGACATGGTGCGATGGTTTTGACGGCTCAGCGAAGTCAATTCAACGAAGCGTTCGAGGCGATGGTGAAGGGTCTGCCCGAAGGCGTCACCGCAACCACGTTCCCTATGCCGGCCGGTCGCGTTGAAATTCCAGTCGTGCTTCACGCGACAAAGGAAGCACCGCTCGGAGGCGCTCTGTTTGAGGTGACGGCGGTCGGTAAAGTTGGCGACAAAGAAATCCTCGGCGATTTCAATCAGCACCACAAAATGGTACTCGGCCAAAACCGCCGCGAAATGTTCGGTTATGAAACGGAGAAGGCGGCCTTGGCCGTTTGTGAGGCAATGCCGTTTGAGGTCGAGTTGGTGCAGCCCAAAACACCGATCCTGCGTCGCGGTAGTAAAGACCTCATCGTTCGAATCAAACGCGATGAAGGCTTTGATGGCACCGTCTCATTCCGCACGCTTTACAACCCACCGGGTGTGGGCGTGAACAACAGCAAACGGATCGACAAGGGGAAAAGCGAAGTCGCCATTCCGATCACGGCAAACGGAAACGCCGCGATTGGTGCTTGGCCGATGGTCATGCAGGTCAGCTACGGAACGAACCGTGGAACCGCGACGATGTCGACCGCTCCCATCATGCTCGATGTGGAGGAACCCGTGTTTGACTACTCGTTCCCGAAGTCGGCCGCGGAACAGGGAATGTCGACAACATTGGCAGTCGGCATGAGTAAGCGTCGTGATATCGAAGGTGACATCAAAGTTCGTCTGGTTGGAATCCCCAACGGCGTGACCTGTGACGAACCTCAAAAGAAGGTCAGCTTGGACAGCGAAGCGGTTCAGTTCGAGTTGAAGGTCGCAAAGGACGCGAAACCGGGCACGCACAAGACGATGGTCTTGCAAACGTTGATCACTCGTGACGGCGAGACCATGGTTCAGACCGACGGGACAGGCGAGATTCGGATCGATAAGCCGTTGCCGGTGAAGAAGGATCCGCCTGCCGAAAAGAAAGAAGCAACCAAACCAAAACCAAAGCCTGCTGCCAAACCACTGAGTCGTTTGGAGCAACTTCGTCAGCAAAAGGAGTCGAAATGAACCGGTCCTTCAATCGATTGACTGTTCGCACGCTTGGGCTGGCGGTGGTTGCCGCGGTCTTGGGTACATCCAGTTTGGCAAACGCCGCCACACCGGAACCCGTCAAATCTGACAGTGGCGAATTGCCCAAAATTGATCTGGCGATTTATCCGCCGGAAATCTCACTGACAACCGCTGCGGATTTCCAATCGTTTGTGGCGGTTTTGCGCCGCGACGATGGTGTGACCGAGGACATCACGGAACAGGTTCGCTGGTCGGTGGTGAACGACAAACTCGCCAAAATTGACGGGCATCTCTTACGACCAGTCGCCGATGGTGAAACGACGCTTCGAGGTCGTTTCAGCGGAACGACGGTGGATGTGAAAGTCACCGTTGCGAAGGCCGGAACCCATCCGCCGGTTAGCTTCATCAAAGACGTGATGCCAACCTTGACACGTGCCGGATGCAACACGGGATCGTGTCACGGCGCGGCTCGAGGAAAAGATGGTTTCAATCTCAGTTTGTTTGGGTTTGACCCCAACGGCGACTACCAACGCATCACTCGTGAAATTGGCGTCCGACGTATCAACTTGGCCGTTCCTTCGGAAAGTCTGCTGCTGAAAAAGTCTGTTGGGTCGGTACCGCACACTGGCGGTAAGTTGTTCGATGTGGATTCGGACTACTACGAGACCATGCACAGTTGGTTGGAAGCAGGTGCTCCAAAAGACGCGGCCGACGCATTGCCACCCGCCGTGACTTCCGTTGCGATCTATCCACCACAAGTCGTCTTGGAGGGCGAAGGTGCGAAGCAACGAATGGTTGCCGTCGCGACCTATGCCGACGGGACGACCCGTGATCTAAGCCGATTGGCAACGTTCTCGACGAACGACGCATCCGTGGCGCCCATCGACCAAGACGGCGTTGCCACGGCGGGATCACGGGGCGAAGCGTTTGTGATGGCCCGCTTCGACACGCATACCGTGGGATCGCAGGTTTTGACCTTGCCTGCGGACCTGAAGTACATCGCACCCGAACCGCAACCCAGCAGCTATGTCGATGAATTGGTTGACAAGAAACTCAATCAGCTACGTTTGGTTCCGAGCGGGCAATGCACGGACGAAGAATTCATCCGCAGAGCGACCATTGACATCACAGGATTGTTACCGACTGAAGAAGAGCTGAATCTGTTCGTCAACGATGTCGCCCCGGACAAACGAGAAGCTTTGATCGATCGTTTGCTTGAGCGCAAAGAGTTCAGTGAGATTTGGGCGATGAAGTTCGCTCAGTTGCTGATGATCAAGAGTACCAACCAGGTCAGCAAGAAGTCGGCTTTGCTTTATGCAAACTGGTTAACGGACCAGTTCGCTCGAAACGTGCCGATCAATGAGATGGTCCATGATCTGTTGACCAGTACCGGGGGCACCTTTGGAGAGCCCGCCACGAACTTCTATGAAATCGAACGCGACACACTGAAGACCGCGGAAAACGTCGCTCAGGTCTTCATGGGGATCCGCACACAGTGTGCTCAGTGCCACAATCACCCCTTCGATCGTTGGACGATGGATGATTATTACGGATTCGCCGCGTTCTTCAGCCAAGTCGGCCGCAAGCAAGCGGAAGACTATCGGGAAAAGATTGTCTACAACCGGTTCAGCGGTGAGACCAAACACTTGGTGACCAAGCAAAACGTGCCTCCGAAGTTCCTTGGCGGCGACGCCCCCGATACCAAGGGGAAAGACCGACGCGAAGTGCTGGCCGAATGGTTGGTTGCCGGTGACAACCCGTTCTTCTCCACCAGCATCGCCAACCGTGTTTGGGCTCACTTCATGGGATCGGGTTTGGTGGATCCGGTGGATGACATTCGTGTTAGCAATCCGCCCAGCAATCCAGAGTTGTTCGATCGTTTGGGTGAGAAGTTAGTGGAGTACAACTACGACTTCCGAAAACTGGTTCGCGACATCTGCACGAGTCGTGCTTATGGCCGCAGCACCAAGACAAACGATTCCAATGCTCATGACACACGAAACTACGCTCACGCGACGATTCGACGTGTTCCTGCGGAGAGTTTGTTGGACTGTATTTGTCAGGTCACCGAGAGTCCGGAGAAGTTCAGCGGTCTGCCGCTGGGTAGTCGTGCGGTCCAAATTTCAGATGGAGCCACGTCCAACTATTTCTTGACGACGTTTGGGCGTTCGCCTCGCGCCACCGTTTGTGAATGCGAAGCGACCACTGACCCATCGCTATCGCAGGCATTGCACCTGCTCAATGGAAGTTCGGTTCACAACAAAATTGTGCGTGGTGGGCTGATCAAACGTTGGATCAACGATGAAAAACTGGATCCGGACGCAATCTTGGATCGAATCTACCGTCGAGCATTGAGTCGCGATCCTTCCGCAGAAGAACGCGAAGCCGTGAAAGCGTTGCTCGCCGAAGAGGGGGCTCAGCCTCAAGCTGTCATGGAAGATGTGTTCTGGGCCGTGTTGAACGGTCGGGAATTCGTTTTCAACCACTGACCACCTGGTTTGCCAATTGATGTTGTCGCTTTCTACCCTGATTTCCCGCCGGTTTGATTTCATGTCACGTTCCATCTCTCGTTTGCGAATTCCATCGCTTTCGGTCAGCTTGCATTGCACGCTCGTGCTGTTGAGCGGAACCCTGGTGAGTGCTGCCGAAGATGGCAAGTCCACCGATTCGGTGAAGAAGGTGACGTACGAAGACGACGTCAAACCGATCTTCCGGCAACACTGTTTGAATTGTCATAGCCAAAGTGACAAACGCGGTGGTTTGGCAATGGATTCGTATGGCGCACTCATGGAAGGCGGCGGGAGTGGCGAGATTGTCTACGACGACGGCGATGCCGAATCCAGTCGCTTGTGGCAATTGGTGAATCATGACGATACGCCGGTGATGCCGCCTAGCCAGCCCAAGTTGCCCGACGCACAACTGAGTGTCATCCGTGCTTGGATCGAGGGTGGCATCCTGGAGAATTCAGGATCCAAGGCGAAAGCCAAGAAAAAGAATGCGCTCGCATTTGTTGCTTCGACAAGCGGACGTCCGGAGGGGCCGCCTCCTATGCCCGAGACGCTTCCGCAACGGGTCCCAGTGGTGACAAAGCGAGCCGCCGCAACCACGGCAATTGGTACCAGTCCGTGGGCTCCATTAGTTGCCATTGCAGGACAGAAGCAAATCTCTTTGTACAACACAGACACGGCCGAACTATTGGGTGTGCTGCCATTTGAGGAAGGCATACCTCAATCTTTGCGATTCAGTCGCGATGGTCAGTTTTTGATTGTGGGTGGTGGTGAACACAGCGTCAAAGGAATCGCTGCGGTCTACAGCATCAAAACGGGGGAACGCGTTGCTCAAGTTGGCGATGAGCTGGATACCGTTTTCGACGCCGATGCCAATGACAAAATGTCGAGAATCGCATTGGGGGGCCCCCAGCGAATGCTGCGGATCTTCGATGCGACCGATGGAACGCAGTTGTTCGACATCAAAAAACATACCGATTGGATTTATTCGGTTGCATACAGTCCCGACGGAGTCTTGATTGCGTCCGGTGATCGCAGCGGCGGCCTTTGTGTCTGGGAGGCCGACACCGGTCGCCTCTACTTGGACCTGACGGGGCACAAAGGAGCGATCCGTTCGATCGCTTGGCGAGATGATTCCAACGTGATGGCAAGTGCCAGCGAAGACGGCACCGTCAAGTTATGGGATATGAATTCGGGCAAAGCGATCAAGTCGATCAATGCTGGCAGTGGTGGCGTGACTGCGGTTCAGTTCGACCACAAAGGTCAATTGGTGACCGCTGCCAAAGATCGTAAGGTCCGGCTTTGGGATGCATCAGGAAAACAGATCAAAGAAACGCCGGCCGCCGCCGAGGCGGTGCTCGAAGCCGCGATCACTCACGACAGTTCCAAAATGGTTTATGGAGACTGGACGGGAGTGGTTCGCATGGCGTCGGTGGAAGACCCCAAGCAGATTCAAGAGATTGCAGCCAATCCCCCACCAGCCAAAGAACGCATCGGTGCGGTGGAACAAACCTTGGCGTCGATCAAGGTCAAACTGACACCGCTGCAACAAAAGCGAGATGCGACGCAAACTGCATTGAAGCAGGCAACCGATGCGGTCGCGGCACTGGATACCAAGATCGAAGGTTTCAAAAAGGCAAACGCAACGGACCAGCAAGCGATTGACAAACGTAAATCAGAGCGTGAGGCC
This sequence comes from Rhodopirellula halodulae, assembly GCF_020966775.1. Classification (NCBI taxonomy): domain Bacteria; kingdom Pseudomonadati; phylum Planctomycetota; class Planctomycetia; order Pirellulales; family Pirellulaceae; genus Rhodopirellula; species Rhodopirellula halodulae. The sequence continues at coordinate 1,867,126 of NZ_JAJKFV010000029.1, forward strand.
GTGGGCAAGGAGCTTCCAGGATTGGTGGCTTCATCACGAGATGCACACGACGCGGTGATTGCGACGCGATTGGGGTTGGGGGATCAGCCTGACGATGCGGCGATTGCAAAAGCCGCCGAGGTGGAAACGACACTCGCTAACCAACTGCTGAAAATTGCAGAGAAACGGCAAGCGGTCATTCAAGCGAAGAAGATAGAAGCTGAACTGGCCAAGAGCATTCATGAACGTCAAACGCAGATTGATGCGATGGCGAAGCAACGTGACGACCTCACTCAAAAGGTCGCGGCGGCCAAGTTGGCTGCGGACCAGGCCCAACAGTCTTACGCTGCGGTCGCAGGCGAATTGAGCGAGGTCGAAAAGAAGCGGCAATTGCTGGCCGAAGCCATTCAGTGATCGCTTCGACGATTCGTCTGGAAACCGTTGGTTCCACCAACAGCTGGGCGTTGGATTGGTTACGCGTCGCATCGGAGTCTGAACTTCGTCAGGAAGTCCCGCGATTGATCGTGGCGGAAAAGCAAACGGCGGGACGCGGTCGGCAGGGGAAGTCCTGGTTTGCCGCAAGCGATGGCTTAGCTTGCACTTTGGTGGTTTCGGCCTCTCCTCAGCTCCTGTCGATTGCGGTTGGTGTGGCGGTTGCTGAAAGCCTTGAGATGGTCGCGGGCCCAGCTGCGGTGCAGTTGAAATGGCCCAACGATGTTTGGATTGCCGAGCGAAAAGTAGCAGGCATCCTGATTGAAAGTTTCGCGGACGCTCTGAATTCCGAACCCATGTTTGTCATCGGAATAGGTTGCAACCTACGCCAGTTTCCGACTCTACACGAGGAAGACACTCAGGCCACTCAACCGACGTCGATACTGGAGGCAACGGGACGGTTGGTATCGACCGAACAGGTGCTGGAAACCTTGGTTCCGCATTTGTTGGAAGTGATCCACGACGCGGCGAATGATCCAGGCGATGTGCTGGAGCGGTTTCAAAGTCGTCACGTTCTACAGGGGCGACCGGTGCGGTGCTTGATCCGGGGGCAGGAAACGACTGGTATTTGTGAAGGCATTGATGACGACGGTTCGCTGGTCTTGCAGACTCCGGCGGGGACGCAAGTTTGCCACAGCGGCGAAGTCCATCAACTGCGACGCGACTAAACCCAGCGGCTTCGAGTTGGTTGGGACCAGTCTCTCTTCTTCCTGGTTGCCACGCCATTCTCTCCACGCAGCTATCTCGTTGCTCGGCAACCTTTTTGCCCGATGAAGAGTCGCCGAATTCTGGCGAACCAGGCGTTGCGCCGTTGTTTTTGGGAGGCCCCGATTGCTGTTGCTCAAATTACGCAAACAGAATCTTAGTCGATTTCCGTCCACCATCGGATTTCTGACCTAGTGTTGTTTCAGAGGTGGTCGCGACTGTCGGATCATTTCTCGGGGGGGCCGTCTACGAAGACTTTTTACCCTGATTGTTTCCTGATCAACATAAAGAAAACGAAATGAAACGTGTCAAGAAGAATGGTTTCTCGCTTCTCGAAGTCATCGCCGCTGTTGTGATCTTGGCTGTTGTTGCCGCTGCAACCGTTGCAACTGTTGCACCAATGCGAGCCAAAAGCGAAGACAAGTTGGCCGAGCAAGACATTGCATCGCTGAACGCAATGGCTCAAACGTACTACCTTGAGAACGGTTCGTACCCTCGTAACATCGCCTACTTGGTTCGCGATGGTTACATCAAAGCTGACGATACCGCTTCGCGTACTCGCTACAACAAGTTGCGTCAGTATCCATACGACTCGGCAACCGGCACGTTCAGCAAGCCAGTCACGAACTGATTGGGATAGGCGAGATTCATCATTTGATCTTGCTTCTGCAATCTTTCGAAGACGTGTGACCACCAAAAAACTTGATCAATAAATCAAGTAGCAGGGGCATTCGTCCAACAAGTTCAGCGAGACATTGACTCGCCATTGCAACCTCCGGCTGGCGAACAGCGGGAGGTTTTTTTGTGGCCACAGTTTGACCTGTTAGAGAGTCTGCTGTTGGGGCATGCTCGATTTCGTTTTCGTTCCGCGGAGTAAATCTCGGATCGATTTTCAACGTGAATCTATCTTTGGTTAGGTTCGCATCAAGGCTGACAACAATGTCCATTCCATCTGATCTACCAACGACAACGAACGTAACCGCATGCTGCGGGCGACGCCGGCACGGCGTGACGTTGGTAGAAGCGTTGATGGTCATCATGGTGTTGACCGCATCCATGGTCGCCGCACCGCGGGTTGGTCAATTGTTCTCGCAACGCACCACAGTGGATCAAGATTCGGCGCTCGTGCTGCGAACACTGCGGTTGGCGCGAGAAACAGCGGTTCTAAGAAAGTGCTCCGTGACGGTTCGTTGGCGATGGCTACGAGACGATGAAGGAACCTACCGCACCGTGTTGGATTTGACGGCAACGCCCGGCGTGTACAGCGATGGTCGCGATGCTTTTGGCGCTCCGTCCAGTCCGGGGGCAAACACATGGATGTCCAAGCCCATCGAATTGCATCCCGAGGTTCGAGTGCGAGGAAATGCATCCAGCATTGTCTTCACCGCAACGGGATCGGCGAATCGTGATTTGGAACTTGTGGTTTCTCGAGACACCACGTCCGTGGACGTGAACGTGCAGTCGGCCTCAGGCAACATTTACAAGACAGCATCCCCATGAGTACCCAGCCGATGCATGCGCGATCGATTTTAGCTTGTTCGTTCAACAAACGAGTTCGCCTACGCAACCGTGGAGCAACTCTGATTGACGTGGCTGTTGGTGCGGGCCTGTTGTCGTTGGTCTTGATTCCGGCTCTGTCGTTGATGGGGCAATCCAGCAAGTTATTGCAGCGTTTGGAAATTCAAGATCAGTTGTTGTTTGAGGCGGAGAAGCTCATTGAGCAAACCAAGATTGATCTCTGCGATCCGGCCGTTTTCGCTTCGCGTCGTGGAACCTTTGAAGCACAGGTCGTCGGCAACGAAACCGATTCCTTGCGGTCGCGTTTGACCATTGAAAACTCAATCACGTCCAACCTTGTCACCATTGAAGTGACCGTTTGGGAAGACGCAAACAACAGTCGGTCGCTCAACGCCAATGAATTGAGCGAGACCCTTCGGACGCAGTGGAGCCAACCGTGACAAAGGCTGCTTCCTTAGATCGCCTGAACGTTTCACACCGTCATCGCGGTGTCAGTTTGATTGAAACCATCGCTTGTGTCGCGATCGTGGCCACGCTCGCGACCAGCATGGTCGGCATGATGCGAGGGTCCGCGAGAGTGTCAGCAATCTCGCAGGGTCACGAGGGTGCTCCGGCGGAGGCTCGTCAAGCATTGCGTTTCGTCGGACAGAAAATTCGTGATCTGACCAGCGGAGGTCAATCCGTCGTCTCCGTTCGCAATCGCGATTTTCAATTGGACGATGGTTTGAGTGTGCGTCGCGTACGATTTGAGATCCGGCGCTCATCGGACGGAGTCAATCGTTCGTTGGTGATGGTCGATCCGCTCTTCGGAGAGACCGTGTGTTTGGATGGAGCAATTCGCACTTTCAACATGAACGAATTGATCGTGGCTGGTCAGCGAGTTGGGATTGAGATGACTGTTCAGATGCAAGCCAGCGCGGATCGAGCTGCTGAGCTTCGACCCGATCAAAGGAATGCCGAGGTCACCACCGTTGTTTGTCTGTCACCGCAGTTGTAAGAGACCCATGATGTCAATTGACAAAGCAGCCCGGCATGCACACAACCGTCGGCATATGCTAGAGCAGACAAACCATTCGCGTGATGCCAGTCGAAATGGTTCTGCGGTGGTACTCAGCTTCCTCGCGATGGCAGTGGTCTCACTGGCCGCAGTCAGCATCGTGAGGTCGCACCGACGCGCGAACGTTCGGTCCGCCAGCGTTCGCGATCAAGTCGAGGGACGCTTGATCGCGGAGGGCTTGGTCCATCGCAATGTTGCATTGGCTCGCACCAATGGTTCGTTGCCCTTGGTGAGCTTGGATGCTGAGCTCAGCACCTCTGCCTTTCCGGATACTTGGATGGCACCGCCGGTGGTCGACGTCGCGAATCAAACTGTTTCGTTGCAGGTATACATGTATCCGGGTGCGACGGTTCCCGCGACGACGGTGACGACGTCAATCGCACCCGCAGCTCCTTGAATGCCGGCAAAGCTTGTGAACCCTTGAGCAAGTATCAGGTTTTGGCGGACGCGGGTTCTGGTCCGCACTGACTAGCGAAGCAGAACGCCGTCGGGCTTGGCTTGCCAAACTTGGCGAGTTCGCACATCCATCGCGGTCAGACATCCACCGCCATAGCAATGCGTGTCCAAGCAGACGAGGTGTCCCACATCTAGAATCTGGGCGTCATGGTTGGCTGTGTGTCCAACGAACGCCGTCTTGCCGCTGAAGTGCGGCTCGGGAACGCCTTGTCGAAGTGAGTGCCAACGCAGCATTTCAACCGTCTGTTCCTCCAGCGGAACGTTGGGATCGTAGGCTGCATGGGTGAAGAAATAGTCTTCGTAAACGAAGTAGTCACCGAGAGACTCGAAGAAGACACGGTGGTCTTCCGGCAAGAAGTCCAGTCCCCCGTCAAATCCATAGCTCTCCAGCGTCTCAACGCCTCCGTAACGAAGCCAGCTGTGATGGGACTCGGATCCGTGCAACACGTTCAACATCATTTCTTCGTGGTTGCCCTGCAAAGCAACCAACTGAGTTCGCCGGCCGCATTCCAACAGAGTGTCCACTGCCCCTTTGGAGTCGGGGCCTCGATCCACCACATCGCCCAGCGTGACCACGATGTCATTTGGCGTGGGATCAATCGCCGCCAGGATGGCCTGCAACGCTTGATTGCAACCGTGGATGTCTCCAATTGCAATCAGCCGTCCTTGAGTTTCGTGCGTTGATTCCATCTAGTCGGCCTGATCCTCGTTTCTTCAGGGGGCGTATTCTGTGGTGAAGACCGCGATTCGGACTTTCGACTACAATAAAGGGTTCAAATCGTCGCAAAAAACGTTTGAGACAGTAAGGGATTGGCAAATCTTCGACCAATTACGCTGGTTTGCAATCCCCGAGTCCGAGCTTTGTGAACGCATCCTTCTGAAAACTGGATTTCATGAGCGATCTGTCGTTGTTCCAGACCGTTAAACACAAGTTGTTCCGTCACTCCGGTTCACCAACCGCCGAGCACGAGGATGCTTCCGTGACGCGGCCCTATGAAACGACCGATGCTTCGGAAATTTGGGAAGACGAATCGTTCTGGGATGCCGACGAAACGGTCGCGATGGTCGGCAGCATGCTGGTGCACCTGATCGTCATCCTATCGCTGGCACTCGTGCAGCTTCAAAACCCGGTGGATGAAGAAGCGGTGGTGATGATCGCCCCGCCACCGGAATACGAAGAAACGGTCGACTTGATCGAAGAGATCGTGGTCAGCGATCAACCTCAGGTCGAGATCGGGGCGGATGCTCTCGCTGAATTCGACATGGCCGAAGCTTCCGCAGCGACCTTCGCTGAAATCGCGAATATGGTCAGCCCCGTTGACTTGGAGCCCACCGATCTGGGTGACATCATGGTCAACAAAATGTTCAGCCAACCGGTGGCACCGCAGGATCGGCTCACCGACCAAAAGGGCCGAGTTGGCAAAGGCACCGCTGGAGCATCGGGGGCCGTCGATCAAATCACTTTCGAAGTGATGCAGGCGGCGGAAGAACGTCCCACCCTGATCGTGTGGTTGTTCGACCAGAGCGGATCGTTGACTCGCCAGCGTCAGGACATCCGTGATCGTTTCGACCGGATCTACGAAGAGTTGGGAATGCTTCGCGAGCAGTTGGATTCAAAAACCGCTGGCGAAGACCCGCAGGACGGCGATCAAGCTCGCGTGTTGACGTCCATCATTGGGTTTGGCGAAAAGGTTCAGTTGTTCACGGAGGAACCCACGGCTGACCTCGAAACGATCAAGCAAACGGTGGCGGAGATTCCGGTTGATAACTCAGGAACGGAACGAGTTTTCACGGCGATTGAGTCGGCGGCAAAGCAATACAATTCGTTGCGACGAAACAATGGGCCGCGCGGTCCGAAACGCAATGTGATGTTCGTGGTGGTGACCGATGAACGCGGTGACGATGCCCATCTGTTGGAATCGTCGATCTCGTCGTGCCGGAAATGGGGCATTCCCGTTTATGTGATCGGTGTTCCTGCACCGTTTGGTCGCGAACACACTTTGGTGAAGTACGTGGACCCGGACCCCGAGTATGACCAAACGCCGCAGTGGGCTCAGGTGGACCAAGGTCCGGAAACCTTTTTGCCCGAACGTGTGCAACTCAGCTTCACCGGCAATTTCGAACAAGAACCCGTGATCGACAGTGGCTTCGGCCCCTACGGACTGACTCGGTTGTGTTACGAGACAGGTGGCATCTACTTCACCGTGCACCCGAACCGCAACGTTTCGCGAGAAGTTCGTCGTGGTGAGATCGATGCGTTCACGGCTGATCTGCGTGCCTTCTTTGATCCGTCTGCGATGGCCCGGTATCGGCCTGACTACTTGTCGCCACAAGACTACGTGAAAGCAGTCAAACGCAGTCCCTTGCGACAAGCTTTGATCTCGGCGGCTCAAATCAAGAACGTCAACGGAATCCAACGCCCACAAACGCGTTTCGTCAAACGAAGTGAAGCCGGTTTGGCTCAAGCTTTGACCACGGCCCAGCAAGACGCGGCGAAATTAGAACCTGTTTTGGTTCAACTGTCGGCAACATTGGAGCAGGGATTGAAGGATCGCGAAGAAGAGGAAAGCCTGCGTTGGTTGGCTGGATATGACTTGGCCTACGGTCGCGTGTTGGCCCAAAAAGTTCGCACGGAGACTTACAACGCGATTTTGGCGAAAGCCAAACGCGGGATGCCGTTCGAGAAAGAGAAGAACAACACGTGGGTACTTGTTCCTGCTGACGAAATCACCGTTGGAAGCAAGTGGCAGCGGGAAGCCGACACCGCTCGCGAATTTTTGCAGCGTGTCGCTAGCGAGCACGAAGGAACGCCCTGGGCCATGTTGGCAAAGAAAGAGTTGGAAGTGCCAATTGGTTGGAAGTGGACGGAGACGTTCACGGACTTGAGTCCGCCACGGCAAGGTGGAGGCAACAACGGAAACAACAACAACCGCCCTCCACGCGATGATGAAAAGCGAATGATCAAGCGTGCTCCCAAACGTCCCGTACCAAAGCTCTGAAGCCGCTTGATTGCCGGACGCACTGGTGCGATGCCAGCGTGGGCGTGAGTTTCGACCTGCCGCCCGAAGTTTGTTTCCCGCGTGAAACAGCTGGGAGGGCCTGGATTTCCCTCGTAAATACGGGTGGGTTGGTGTGGCGGCGGACGAAGAAAACTTCGTAGCTTCCGCTCAAGCGTCAAGGTCGACGCAACCGATACCACCGATGCCGGGCCACCCGAGCCTGTCTTTTGGCATTCCTTCGAGAACGACAAAAAGGATTTTGTCCGATGCGTTTGTGCACCCAACCGCCGCGAAGCAAGTCTGAAGCTTCACCAGCAGGACTTGGTCGAGTGTTGCCTTTGTTTGCAATTGCGTTTGGGCTTTGCACTCTGAATGCCAACCTCGCGCACGCTGAGATTGCTTGGCGGAAGGATCTGACCACGGCTCAGGCGGAAGCGGCTCAAAGTGGCAAAGCGTTGCTGTTGCATTTCACCAGCGACAATTGCGTCTGGTGCGATCGTTTGGAAGCCGGTGCTTTCCAAGATCCCACCGTTAATTCCGCGATCGAAAAGAGCTTCGTTCCTGTCAAGATTCACGCGGGAAAGTCACCGGAGCTGGCTCGCATGTTCAAGGTCACCAAGTTCCCAACGGACTTGATGTTGACGGCCACCGGTAAACCTCTCGGGGGTTCGGTCAGCCCTCAAAAACCACAGCAGTACATCGCAATGTTGGGGCAGGCAGCCAGCAAAATGCCAGCACCTGTGACCACGCCACCGTCCGCTCCTGCACAAACGATGCTTGCTTCTGGACGAACAGGAGCAGCGACAACCACGACTGCTCAAGCAACCACCGGGCAACCGCAGCAGAACCCGCATGTGGGGCCAACTGCCAATCTGCCCTCCGCGGAAAGTCAATTTCCTGGTGGAGCGACCGCACAATTGGCCGGTGCTCGCACCGACGGCATGACGCTCGGAATGCCTGCTCAGTCGCAACCTCCGATCCCAAACAAAACCCCTGCATTTGGGACCGATCAGCCAAAGCTCGCCATGGAAGGTTTCTGTTCCGTCACAGTGATCAACGAAGATCGTTGGGCCGAAGGCAACCCGAAGTTTGGCGTCGTTCACTTGGGCAAGTTGTACTTGTTTGAATCCGAAGACAAGATGCAAACATTCTTGGCGGATCCCTCGCCATACACGCCTGTGCTGAATGAAATCGATGTGGTCCGATTCTTCGAGGAACGTGTGATCGTTCCCGGGAAACGCCAATTTGGAATGAAGGATCCTGTTCATCAACGCATGTTCTTTTTCGCCGACGAAGCGGCGATGGATCACTTCTACAACGAGTACGAACGTTACACGGACGCCGCCATCGAAGTCATGGACCGTGCCGTGCGGGACGCCAATCCCAACTTGAACTGAAAGCAACGCAGTGAGCGAAGTAAAGCTTGTTCGCGAACCGTTCAAACACCGCCAATGCCTTCCTTTTCGCGAGGAAGGCACTTTTCTTTGGTCGGTGATTATCGCTAGATGCGTTGCCCATCCGCGGTAATCGAGATCGGTTGCAACGGATCGGACGGTTTTGCGGTTCAAGGAAACTTGGAAGGTGGAGTCGATCGGGTTCGAATTGACGCCTTACTCACCAACATGGGGTACGCTTCAACGCGGAACCACGTCACGGGGGCGAGGCCGCAATGATTGCACCTTGTTGAGAAGCACGCATGGGTTCGCCTAGCTCAGACGTCTCGGGATCCGTCTCCACCCAAACACTTGCCAACAAAAAAGCAACGTCCTGGTTTGTGTTTGCCGGTGCCACGTTGCTGGGCGCGTTCTTGGTGTTCCAAGTCCAGCCCGTGATCAGCAAGTGCGTGTTGCCATGGTTTGGTGGCACACCTGCGGTTTGGACAACCTGTTTGTTGTTCTTTCAAGTCTTGCTGTTTGGCGGCTATTTGTACGCTCATTGTCTGCGTCGATTCTTCTCGCCAACGTTGCAAGGAATCATTCATTTGTCGCTGCTGTGTGCGGCGGCGTGGTCGTTGCCGATTGCACCATCGGATGCTTGGAAGCCGATCGGTACCGAAGATCCCACGTTCACCCTGTTGTGGTTGCTGACAGCCCACGTCGCATTGCCGTATTTCGTGTTGTCCAGCACGGGACCGTTGGTGCAAGCGTGGCTGAGCTATGAAAATCAATCGGATTCCGTTTATCGACTTTATGCGTTGTCGAACGTGGGTTCGTTGGTCGCTTTGTTGAGCTATCCGTTTGTGGTCGAGCCGCTATTGTCCGTCGAACAACAGTCGATTGTTTGGTCATTGGCCTTTTATGGTTTTGTCATCATCGATGGATGGCTGGCCATCAGTCTGCTGGGGCGTCGTCGTCGAAAGCCGAATAGCAGCGACTTGGAGAGTGTGGAAGCGTCTGTTTCATCCGGACAAAGCGTGCCAATGACCGACTGGATGGTTTGGATTGGACTGCCTGCTCTTGCTTCGGTCATGTTGTTGGTCGTGACCAGCCATGTCTGCCAAGACATTGCGGTGATGCCATTTTTGTGGGTGTTGCCGCTGAGCTTGTATCTCCTCAGCTTCATCGTCAGCTTTGATTCACCCGCCTGGTATCGTCCCAAATTGATCGCCGCCGCAACGGGTTTGGCCTTTGTCGGTATTCAGGTCAAAGGCTGGTTCCCTGGTGGATGGCAAATGCCCGTAGAGGCGCTGGCTTATCTGGTTGTCTTGTTCGGTGTGTGCTTACTCTGCCATGGTGAAACGGCGGCTCGAAAGCCCAGCACCCACCGCTTGACGTTGTACTACGCGATGATCTCGGCCGGCGGAGCGATCGGCGGCATCGTTGTGGCATTGATCTGTCCGATGGTGTTCCAGGACTACCGTGAATTGCCTCTGGCGATGGCGTTGTCGATCGGCGTGGTGGCGGTCACATTCCTTGCCTCACGATCGTGGTTGACGACGCAGTGTGATTGGCGAATGTCCAAAGGGATCATGGGTTTGATCGTTGGAATTATTGGTTTGACCGCGGTGGTCACAACGTTGACCAGCCGAAAAGACACCATTGATCAACGTCGCAATTTTTTCGGTGTTCTTCGCGTTGAGAATGACGCTGACCGCATTCAGTTGGTGCACGGAAACACGATTCACGGTATTCAACTACACGGTGAATTGAGCCGGACACCGACGTCGTACTTTGGCTACAGCAGCGGTGTTGGTCGATTGATCAAAGCAATGCAATCAGAACAACCGCAAATGAGGATCGGTGTGATTGGGTTGGGCTGTGGTGTGTTGGCCGCTTATGGTCGTGAAGGCGACTCGATGGATATGTACGAAATCAATCCGGACGTCTTGGCGATCGCGGAAGAACACTTCACCTTTTTGAAAGACTGTCCAGCCGAAGTCCGACACCACATTGGCGACGGTCGTTTGTTGCTCGAACGGCAAACTGAAAAACGCTTTGACTTGCTGATCTTGGACGCGTTCAGCAGCGATGCGATTCCGGCTCACCTTTTGACGTTGGAAGCGATGCTGTTGTATCGCCAGCGATTGGCGAAGGACGGTGTGCTGGCGATTCATGTGTCGAACAATCACCTGGACCTGGTGCCGCTGACTCACCGGTTGTCGCATTCCATCGGGTTTGAAAGCCGATTGATCCAAAACGATCACCGCGATCAAGTGTATACCCGCCCGTCGCGGTGGGTGATCGCCTCGGACCGTGGGGATGGATTCTGGGAAGCCGACACATTGTCGGTTGCTCAGGTGCCCGATCAAGAGTCTCTGCGTGACGCTCCGCTGTGGACGGACCAACACCACAATCTAGCAAGCGTTTTGATTTGGCCGTCTCTCTGAGAGGTTGTGAGTCAGGGGCACGGTTGTGAGGCCAAGGTCGCTGATCGTCATCAGACGAAGACGGAAAATCTTGAAAGAGGCATGGGGCGGGCTTGACGCGAAGCGACCGAGCCCGATAATTTGCCTCTCTCACACGGGGGATTAGCTCAGTTGGGAGAGCGATTCGCTGGCAGCGAATAGGTCATCGGTTCAAGTCCGTTATCCTCCACTCACGAAAAAAGCCGTCTGCATTTCGCAGGCGGCTTTTTTCTTTGGCTGATTGACGTCGATGCTGTTTCGGGTGGCTTTTCCCGGAGTCGGTCGGCTTCATTGAAGACCGCACGGGAGTTCGCACGGCCTGGGCCCGTTCTACCTTGGAGGAGCTGAACGGCTCACGCCAGGATGTCTTGGACGACGTGCCCGTGCACATCGGTGAGCCGGAAGTAGCGGCCTTGAAAACGGTAGGTCAAACGCTCGTGATCGATGCCCAGTAGATGCAGCATCGTCGCGTGCAAGTCGTGGACGTGGACAGGGTTCTCGGTGATGTTGTAGCAAACCTCATCGGTGGCGCCGTACGACATCCCTGGTTTGATCCCAGCTCCCGCCATCCAAAGTGAGAAGCAGCGCGGATGGTGGTCTCGGCCATAGGTTTCGGCGTTCAACGTTCCCTGGCAATAAGACGTTCGGCCGAATTCGCCTCCCCAAACCACCAGCGTGTCGTCTAGCAGACCGCACTGTTTCAAGTCGTTCACGAGCGCCGTTGTCGCCTGGTCAACGTCTCGGCACTGCCCGGGCAACTGTTTCGGAAGCGTGACGTGTTGGTCCCATCCCATGTGAAAGAGTTGGATGAAACGCACGTCTCGTTGTGCCAGTCGTCGGGCAAGCAAACAGTTGTAAGCGTATGATCCTCGCTTCTGAACATCTGGGCCATAGGCGTCCAACACGTGCTGAGGTTCGTCGGAGAAGTCGATCAGATCCGGAACTGAGGTTTGCATCCGGTAAGCCAACTCATACTGCTGGATTCGAGTATGAATTTCTGGGTCACCAAATTCGTCGAGCTTCTCTTGGTTCAGTTTGGCCAGATCGTCAAGCATTCGACGCCGGGCCGTCGCATCCAGACCATCGGGATTGCTGAGATACAACACCGGGTCGCCAATGCTCATCAATTTGACGCCTGCATAGGTTGATGGCAGGAAACCACTGCCCCACAGCCGATCGTACAACGGCTGGCAGTTCGGACGACCCGTGCCTCGCGAAACCATCGAGATGAACGTTGGCAAGTCTTCGTTCATCGTGCCAAGGCCGTAGTGAAGCCATGACCCGACGCTGGGACGGCCCGGCAGTTGATGCCCACTTTGGAAGAACGTCATCGCGGGGTCGTGGTTGATCGCTTCGGTGTGCATCGAGCGAATCAAACACATGTCGTCGGCGAGTGTTGAGATCTTGGGAAGCAGTTCGCTGCCCAGTTCCAATCCCGACTCGCCATGCTTGGCGAACTTGTATCGAGATCCCGCAATCGGAAACGATTTTTGATTCGCCGTCATGCCGGTGACCCGCTGGTTCATTTCAACGTAGTCGGCCAGTTCCCTTCCCTCATGTTCTTGCAACGCAGGTTTGTAGTCAAACAATTCCTGCTGAGACGGCGCGCCGCTTTGAAACAAGTAGATCACTCGTTTGGCCTTGGGTGGAGTGTGATACTCCCGCATCGAACCGTTTGGCTTGGGGATTGCCGAATCATTGGATCCTGCAAACACAGAGTCGCCCATCATCGAAGCCAAAGCAGCCACGCCAACTCCGGACGCAGAACGACCAAAGAAGTGTCGCCGCGTCAGCATCATCTGATTTTCAAGAATGGTCTGTTTGATATTCATGGTGGTTGTTTCTTTCGTGTGCGTCTTAGTCGGGCGAGTTCCAGTCTGTGCGAGCAAATGAAACCTTCATTCGATGGTCACAAACTTGTCTGTGTTCATGATCAAATGCGCCACCATCGTGGTTGCAGCCAATTCGATCGCATTCAGCGATTCGTCACGTTTTGATTGCCCGATCGACAGAAGCTTCTCTGCCTCGTTTGCATTTTGCTGATAGTGTTGGCGAAAGTAAGAAAGGTTGTCCCGCATGACATCCAGGCTCGCTTCACTTGGTTGGCGGCTGACCGCGGCGGCATACATGGATCGAATCCGTTGCTCGTCATTTGCTTCGTGACTCTGAAGCGTCTTCTCAGCTAAGTTCCTCGCGGCTTCAATGAACGTTGGGTCGTTCATCAACACGAGTGCCTGCAATGGCGTGTTCGTCCGCCGGACTTGGACATTGCACACTTCGCGACCCGCGGCATCGAAGATGATTTGCCTTGGCGGATTCACCGCACGCTTCCAGTAGGTGTACATGCTTTTGCGATAAAGGTCGCCACCGTCGCTCGCTGCGTAGCGTGTGCCAGCGTTGGCCGCAACGGTCTCCCACAAACCATCGGGTTGGTACGGTTTGACGGGTGGACCACCGGCTTTTTCATTCAGCGTTCCTGATGCCTGGAGCGCGACATCGCGAATGGTGAAACCATCGGCTCGATATCGGGGACCGCGTGCCAGCAAGCGATTTCCCGGATCAATTGATGATAGCTCGGGACGATGCTTGGAAGATTGGCGGAAGGCGGCACTGGTCACAATCATTCGGTGCATCGCCTGGATGTCCCAGCCCGAATCCATCAGTTCCACGGCGAGGAAGTCCAACAATTCAGGATGGCTGGGCGTTTCACCCTGCAGCCCAAAGTCCTCCGACGTTTTTACCAGTCCGACACCAAAGTGGTTTTGCCAAAGGCGGTTGACGATCACGCGAGCCGTCAAAGGGTTGTCTCGCGAAACGAGCCAACGCGCCAGTTCCAAGCGATTGCTAGGTTGTCGATCATCAACCGAAACGCTGTCGCGGGACGACTGCTCAGACGCCCGCCCCAGCAAAGCCGCCGGAATACCGCGAGGAAGCGGTTCGTCTTTGTTGGGCTGGTCATACTGGCCACGGTTGAGCAGGTAAGCCGGCTTGGCTCCACCCTGCCGTTCCCGCATGACCATCACGTTGACACGCGGACCGGCTTGCAGAGTCAGTTTGTATTCCGCTGCGTTGTAACGCTGTTTTGCGGCTTTCAATTCTGGATCGATCGACTGGTAGTGTTCCCGCAGTTTCTTGATGTCTTGTTGGGATCGTTTGTCGGCCGGCTTACGTAGACGTTGAGCCAAGTCCGCGTCCAAACCCGCGAATTCGGCGACCGCGCTCTGTGACCATTGAACGCGGAGCTTTCCGATGGAATGATTCTTGAATTGGCTGTTGAAATGCAGTGACAGAGTAACCGTTGCATCCGAATCGACAGGGATCGGATCCTTCAGCGTCAAAATTGCATGGACGGGTGCTGCCTTCTTCACGCTGCCGAACACGGCCCACCCACTTCGTGGATCATCGTCAATCGCTTTGGCGACGTCGTATCCTGACTGTTCCGCGTTGGCTGAGATACTTTTTATGGCGACGGAATTTCCACCGAGGGAAACTTCTAGATTCGTCAGAACAAAGTTGCCGTTGACGCTCGGTGCTAGTTGAAGTGGTTTCGTGAAGCGTTCATCGGGCAAAGCCTCGATCTTGATTGCGGTGATTGGTTTGGATGATTCCAGGCCGTCTGGCAAAAACGACAGCTCATAGGTCACGCCATTGGCGTTTTCGGCTGAGTAGACAACTGTGTTGTCGTTTTTTAGCTCCAGAATTCCTTCGCCCGTCAGGTCAGCGTCGAGAATTTTAGCGTCATTCCAGGTGACTTGATGAGATTGCAATTCCGTGTGTTTGGCTTCGATCCAGGCATCGGCTCTCGCGTTCAGTTGTGATTGGGCCGCGTCCAGTGCTGCTTGCGCGTCCTTGACCGCAATGAGCAAATCGGGGTCGACTTCCGCCAAAGGCGAAAAGGCTTTGATCGTTGGGTCTGCATTGACTCCTTTGCCAACTCCGCGTTCACCAATGTTGTTGAAGTAGGCGAAGAATTGATAGAACTCACGCTGGCTGAGCGGATCGTATTTGTGGTCGTGGCAGCGCGCGCATCCCATGGTGAGCCCGAGCCACACCGTCGACGTCGTTTCCACTCGGTCGATAGTGTTCTCGACCGAGAACTCTTCGGGTAAAGCACCGGCTTCGTTGTTTTGCCGATGGTTGCGATTGAACGCGGTTGCCAGACGTTGGCTGTCCGTCGCGTTGGGAAGCATGTCCCCGGCGAGTTGCTCAATGGTGAACTCATCAAAAGGCATGTTGTTGTGAAACGCTTGGATGACCCAGTCTCGCCAAGGCCAATTGGTGCGTTCTTGATCGACTTGGTACCCGTCGGTGTCGGCGTACCGGGCTGCGTCAAGCCATAGCAATGCCTGTCGCTCGGCGTACCCCATGGAGCCAAGGAACTCGTTGATGATCTCGGCATAGGCTTCATCGCTGGGTTCGGCAACGAACCTATTGATCTGCTGTTCGGACGGTAGAAGTCCAGTGAGCGTCAACGAGACTCGGCGAAGCAGTGTCGCTGGATCCGCGGGATCGGAGGGTGTGATGCCTTCTTCCATCAACCGTCGCCCGATGAAGGCGTCGATGGGATTTTGGGACCAGCGTTCCTTTTGTTCTTCGGGCCAATCCGATTGCGACACGATTTCGCGAGGCACGTCCGCCTTCTTGGGACGATCGAATGCCCAGTGCCCTTCGTATTCGGCTCCCTGCTGAATCCACAATTGCAGGATCCGCTTTTCATCTTCGCTCAGCGAACGATTGCTGTCCGGTGGTGGCATCACGTCGTATTCATCGTCGCTGCGAATTCGCGTGATCAATTCGCTGGCGTCAGGATCACCCGGGACAACGCCAGCGTAACCACCCAAATCGGCGAACAGGTGCTCTTCGTCATCCAACCGAAATTCGGAATCCTGGTTTTGCGAATCGGGACCGTGGCAATGGAAGCAGCGATCCGAAAGAATGGGCAGCACCTGGCTGCTGAAATCGATCTTCTCGGCCACAGCGACCGTCGGAACGAACGCGAAAGCGAGGATAAGTGAGCTGTATTTCATCGAGACGATTGAAATGAGGCGGGAAGGCGGGGTGGCGGGCGAGCAAGAAATAGCGGGAAAATTCGGTTGACGCACCGCCGGAAATGGCGTTTCACCGATGGCCCTATAACAGTTCACTCCCGTTGCGATCGAAACCTGCCGCCATTTTCGCGTTTTTTTGCGGCAGGATTTCTGCCGGGTGGGAGTAAACCGATGAACGCACCCAATCTAAAAAGCTAATTCCACACACGAGTGGCCCCGCGAGAACTTATTGACGAATGGACGATCATCGATTCCTGCCGCTGTTTCTGAGGCACGAGCGTGAGCTCGCGGGAATCGCGCGAGCGTATTTGCCTGATTGGGATGCGGTCGACGAGGTGATTCAGGAATCGAGCCTGGTGATGTGGCGAAAGATTGACGAACTTCAATCGGACGACGATTTCGTCAAATGGGCCCAAGTCATCATTCGTTTCGAAGTCCTGAAGTACCGCCGCAACCATGCTCGACGACGTTGGTTGTTGGACGATGAGTTGGTTTCTCAACTCATGGATGAGTCGACCGATGACGAGATCTCAAATCACGGCCTCGCCGCGGAGAATCGTTCGAAGGCCGTTCGCGAATGCCTGGGAGCGTTCAGTGATGACCATCAACGACTGTTGTTGGCACCTTACACCGATGACGAAAGCGTTAAAGCGTTGGCGGATCGTGGAGGGCACAGCGTCAATGCTCTTTACAAACGTTTGGGTCGTTTGCGTTCCAAGCTTCACGATTGTGTCACCGAGAAACTCCGGCATCCGGGACTCGCATGATGAACGATACAACCATCTACGATCTGATCGAGCGGCACTTCATCGGCGAGTTGACGGAGAAGCAACAGCGGGAACTGCGAGATGCCTTGAAAGCGAACAAGAAGTATCGCGATCGCTTCCGAGAATCTGCATTGATCTCCGCTGAGTTGCGACATTTGGCGAGTGAATTAACAATTCAGCCTTCGGTGGAGACAAGGTCCAAGTCGAGTCCGGCTTTTCGAAGTGGGTGGTTGTCCATCGCGATCGCGGCAACGGTTTTGCTTGCCTTGGGCGGAGGCCTGTTGTTCTGGCGAGCTGATCTGCCGGCAACCTCGTCGTCGATTGCGACTTTGCTGGACGGCTATCAGTACGAGTTTGATGCGGCCAATGCACCAGCGAGCGATGAGTTTGGTGTCGGCGATTACACCCTGACTCAGGGAGCGGTCACGTTGCTGTTTGAGAATGGCGTGAAGGTGGTGGTCGAATCACCGGCTGACTTCTCATTGGTCAGTGCGATGCAAATGCAACTTGATCGGGGACGGGTGCGTGCGGTTGTGCCGGAGTCAGGCCACGGATTTGTGCTGGCGACGCCCCAAGGAAACATCGAAGACTTGGGAACTGAATTTGGTGTCTACGTCGGTGCGGATCGTGATGCAGAATTGCATGTGTTCGCCGGTGAAGTCAATTTGCTTCAGCAGACGCAGGCTTCCCAACGATTTTCCGAAGACACCGCGGTGCGATTGGTCAGCGGAAACCGTGAACGATTGACATCGACCAACGATGCTGCGTTCGCGACAAGTGCCATGATCGGTTATCAGCGTTGGCAGGAGAGCCAACGACAATGGAGGGAGGATCCATCGACCGTTTTGTATTTCGATTTCGAAGACCGATTCGAACACAAAGTTGATGCGAGACAAACAGATGGTCGGTCCAGCCGACTGGCGGATCGAAAGCTTGCCGGCAACCCAAACGATGGTGACGTCCGCGGATGCATTTGGGCCACTGGGCGATGGAGTGGCAAAGGGGCATTGTTGTTTGAGAACGCGGACGATCGAGTCGAGCTGGAAATTCCGGGTGAGTTTGATGCGGTCACCATCATGGCGTGGATCCAAGTGAATCGCTTGGACAACGCTCTGCAGGCGGTGTTCAACACGCGTGATTGGCAAGCCGGCGAACATCACTGGAACCTGCTTCGAGACGGAGCGTTTCGTGTTGGGGTGTCAGGTGCTTTTGCAAGAAGCTGCAGTCACCAACGTGTGCCTCTGGGACGTTGGACTCACATCGCCGCGGTGATTGATGCACACCGCGGTCAGGCGGCTTACTACATCGATGGCCAGCGAATTGATCTCGCGACTTGGCAACCCAACGGTCCCGTTCGGTTCGGTCCGACAACGCTCGGCTCGTTTGGTGAGACCAGCGATGATGATTCGAAATCGGTAACGTTCAGTCGTGACTTCCGAGGTCGGATCGACGAATTTGCCGTTCTTCGCAGGCTGCTTTCCGATGAAGAGATCCGTTTGGCTTACCTAGACGGAAATGGCTTCGATTGAAACGATCGATCGGTTTTACATATCGGATCGCTTCGCTCGTAAGACGTGTCAAGCCGAACAAGTCACCTGCGATAATGCGAAAGCAATGGAACGGATTCGCGTCGCCACGTCATCGGCACGCGACATGAACACAATCGGACACGCGGCTCCGAAGAGCGTCCCACCGAAAGAGCATTCGGCGGTGTACATGATCGCTTTGACGGTCAGGTTTGCTGACAGCAGATTGGGAAAGACCATCACGTCGGCAACATGAAACCGTTCGTCAGTCAGACGTTTGCGTTGGATCGCGGTCTTTGAATAAGCCAAGTCGAATGACGTTGGTCCGTGAAGCGTGAAGTCAACTTGGCCAGTCTGACTTGTATTGTGGGAGTACGTCGATTTCATCTCCTGAAGCATCGAAGCCAGAAGGGTTTCGGGCATCGCTTGATTTTCTTTCTCCGATGCCGCCATCATGGCGACATGCGGAGATCGGCATCCAATGGATTGACTGATGGTTGCTGCGCCGGAAATCATTTCAAACAACTGCTCCGTTGACGGCCGAAGATTGATGCCGGTGTCCGTCAATAAAAAGCAGCGATCGTCTTTTGGGATTTCCATCAGCACGATTTGCCCAATGGTGGCACCTGTACGAAGTCCTGATTGAGAGTCGAGCACGGCCCGCATCAGGTCAGGTGTTGCGATTTGACCTTTCATCAACATCGCCGCACGCGATTCTTTAATCAATGCGACCGCGGTACTCGCCGGGCGATCGGCTTCCACCCATTGGAATAGTGAATGGTCCACGCCACACTGGTCGGCTGTTCGTTGCATGGATGGGCAATCGCCGCACAGCAATGGTTGTGTCCAACCGCGTCGGGTGGTTTCGGCAAGCGCCTCGATGACCGTCGTGTCGTCGCCACCCGCGACCGCGACGGGGACTCGCGGTTGGAGGCGGTCGGCTTGCTCAAACAAGCTCGCAAAATTTTGCATGATGTCGTTCGTGTTTGCGATCGTTCAGGTTTGCCAGACGGGCGTTCGCTTTTCTAAGAAAGCTTGAATACCTTCCTTCGCGTCCGCGTGCAATGAATTTTCGGTCATCACGCCAACCGATTTAGTGTAGGCATCGGCTTCGGAGAGCGACAGTTGCTCGTAGAAAGCTCGCTTGCCAATCGCGATCGTGTGTTTGCTGGCAGCGGCGATCTTCTGCGCCATCTCACGTGTTGTACTGGCAAGGTCTTGCTGCGGAACGACTCGATTGATCAATCCAATTTGAAAGGCACGATCCGCGGACAATGGATCACCGGTTAGCAACATCTCCATCGCGATCTTTGGCGGGATGCTTCGAACCAAGGGAACCATCGGCGTGGTGCAGAACAGACCAATCTTCACGCCTGGCGTGGCGAAGAGCGCATCTTCGCTGGCAATGGCCAGATCGCAGGAAGCGACCAGTTGGCAGCCCGCCGCGGTCGCGATGCCTTGGATTTCAGCGATGACTGGTTGAGGAAGGGAACGAACACGCTGCATGGTTTGCGAACACTGGGCGAAGAGAGCTTCGTATTCCTCCGCGGACCGATCGACCATTTGCTTCAGGTCATGGCCGGAAGAGAATACTTTTCCCGCTGCGCGGAGAATGATGACGCGACAGTCACGATCCTTTTCGCAAGTCACCAACACAGTTTCCAGTTGCTGCAGCAGTTCGAGCGACAACGCGTTGCGTTTGTTTTCACGATTCAGCGTGATGGTGGTGATGCCGCCATCGTGATGAACCAAAACATTCGATTCCTGCGAACTCAATGCCATCTTATCTGCGCCATCTTATGTGCGATTGTTCAGTGTGAGACGTTGATCAACATCGGATGAGCATATCGCAAGCTCACCAACTCGGCGGAGCCGTTCAAGGAATCTACATCAATCGGGAATCACTGATGAACGCGTCTTGCAATATCGAAGGGCAAGATCAGGCGGTGGTTTGGTGGCATGGGTCGACAAGGTGCAGCAATTCTCGCAAACCATGAATGACAGAAGTGGGGTTTGCTTCCATCAATTCCGATTCGGATTGAGCGCCGGTGGTGATGCCCAGAGACATGCCGCAACCTGCGTTGTGGCCTTCCTCGATGTCGATTTGAGAATCGCCCACCTTGATGACATGCGAGCTTTCTTCTACGCCAGTCAGTGCCATCGCCAAGAAAATCATATCGGGGGCTGGGCGACCGCTTTCGACATCGGATGCCGTGACCAAAGCGTCGAAGTCTTCGCCCACTACCCAGCCAATCTTATGAATCAGTTTCTCCGCAGTTGAGCGATCATATCCCGTGTTCAGGACGACCTTGATGCCTTGCGTACGCAGTTCGCGGAAGGTGGCGGTGGCATCCGGTTGCTCGCTGACGCCCAGTGTCCGATAGGCTTCGCGAAGCATGCCTTTGAAATTTGAAAAGATGTCTTGTACTTCGGATTCGCGATGTTCCTTCCCATCCGAAGCCAACACATCGCGAATGGCCTGGCATTTTTCTTTGCCCGCACCGATCGTTTGGACTTGTTCTTGCGTGAACGAATAGCCCGCTTGGTTGATAGCTTGACGAACGGTTTTGTAGACGACGTTGTTCTCGTCGACGGTGGTTCCTGCCATGTCAAAAACAATCAATTCAATCATCATAAATCTCTGAAAGGTGTCGGCGAGTGAAACCGGCGCTGCTGGTCATCCCTTTGCCACCGATTCCGGTGGTGATGTGAATGTTGGGGGCGACGGAATGGCAAAAGATGCCCGCCGGATCCTTGGTTTGGCTGTAGATGCCGTACCAAGTGGACTCCATTTGCCAGTTTTGTAACTGCATGATTCGTTGTGCTTCTCGCAGGATCGCCGCGTTGATGTCGGAGCGGATCTCGAAGCTGAGTGCATTCGGTTGGTCGGCGGAAGTGTACTCGTGCGAGTCACCTACAATGATGCTGCCGTCGGACTCTTGTTTGAACAGAATGTGCAGCCCCCAGCGTTTGCGATCCGACGCCGCCTCGTCACGTGATTGGATCTCGTTCCAAGAGGGACATTGCGAAAAACTTTCGTAGCGGCGGATGGACCATCCCGTCAGGATGTTTCCTGGCAGAACGCATTGAGGCTGGGGGGCCAGTCGCAGCATTTGCAGTTTGCAAAGCTGCATTCCGCTGCGGGCAAACACTTCGGGGAACAATGTTTGGAAATCCGCACCACCGCAAAGGATCGCTCGCGAGGCAGTGAAGCGGTGTCCGTTGGAAGTGATGGCTTCCACGTGCCCCGAGTTGCTTTCGAGCCGCTGCACAAGCGTGTTGAAGCTCGCCTTAAATCCATCTCTTTTTGCCAAGTGACTCTGCAGACGATGGATCATCTGTCGAGGATCGACGGACAATTCTTCTGGGAAGTACAACGCCGCCTTGCAATACGACGGCTGAAGGCTCGGGAATTGCGACAGGCACTGTTTCGCGGTCCAAAGCTCCGACTGATATCCAGTGGATTGATTTCTCGCGTGAAGCTCTTCGAGCAATGTGCACTCTTCATCATCGGAAGCGATGTAGTAGCTTCCGTTTTGGCGAACGGTAAGATCCGTCTGTGATTGAAGTGATTGGTAGATCGCCAGGCTTTCGCGACCCATTGGTTGCCAAGTGTCGTCCAAGCCGGAAGGCACGATCTGACCGAAGTTGCGAACCGTTGCGTTCTCCGGCTGAGCGTTTCGTTCGAGCAAGATGACTCGTAGGCCACGTTGCAGCGCGTGGTAGGCATAGAACGTTCCCATGATCCCACCGCCAATGACGAGGAGGTCGCAATTCGATCCGGTACTGGGATGGATAGGCATTGGGATGGGTGGGCGATGTGTTCGGGCTCGATCGATTCCACACGGTAGCTTGATGCGGCTCAATCGGTTGCTGAGCTGGGCGTTGGTGATTGAAGTTGATTGGCAGGATCGGGAATGCGTTTTCGGTAGTGAATGAGCAAACAAACGGTCAGCATGCTCGCGATGGCGGCCACACCGATTGAAACTTGATTCAGCAGCGGAAGGAATTGACGGTCAGCGGTGACGCTGTTTCGAAACAACATCACGCCAACATATCCTAAGTATCCCAACGCATCCGCGAGATACATCAGGTAGCCGACGTTCCCGGTTTCTTTCAACGCGGCGATCATGCGTTCGAACACGGTCGTATGAAACAGCACGTAGGGGATGTACATGCCAAGACCGAGTAGGACCATGAAAGTCATGGGCGAAAGCCAATTCATTGATTGACAGAATACTGCCGCAAGCACAATCAAGAAGCCTCCGCTCAGCATGCCGATCGATGCCAGGAATGCGAAACGATTGTTGCGAAGAAGGCTGGTCAATCCGGCGATCGCGACAACACCGATCATGACCCAAAATTCGGAACGAGCGAAAACGGTTGGCTCATTCGCCACGCCTAGTTCGCTCCAGATCTCGATTGCGAAATCGTCACGAACGCTGCGAGTGATCGTGAGCAGTGTGTAGATGCTCAACAGACCGAGCAGTCCAATCGAATTGCGTCTCCAGAATGCTCGACGATCCGACTGTGTCATTGGTGAACGCTTGGAACGAAGGCGTTCGTCCTGCGGGGAAGGTGGTGGGATTTGAGCAAGCATCCAAACGAAGATGCACAAGGGAATGACAAACAGCATGCCCGTCAGGAAGGGCATCCAAAACACGTCCACCTGATGTTCCGCCAGCAGAGTTCGCCCGACGGATTTTACGAAACCGGATGACAGAATAAAGCTCGCACACAAACCCGCCGAAAGAGCCTCGGTGACCGCCCTGCCCTCCAGAAAACCAAGTACCAATCCAAACACCATGCCAAGTGGCAAACCGTTGACAAAAAGCCAAACGAAGTTCCAAGGTGCGGGAGTTGAAGCGAATCCCAACAAAGCGATTTCGGCGATTGCGATGAGCAACAAGATACAGACCGCTCGATCACGAGCACGCATCTCAGCAACAACTTTGATGCCAACAAATTTCGAAAGCGTGTACCCGGCAACTTGCGCCGTGATCAAGACGGTTTTGTAACCGAAACCGAACGCGACCATGCCCTCATAGGTCGCCGCCGTGAAAGGTTTCCGGAAAGCGTACATGCAGAAGTACGTTCCAAAAGCCGCCAGGATGCAGTAAACCGAGAACGCGGTTGCGTTGGTCGTCGCCAACCATCGGGTGACCGAAGAATCCCGGTGGTCGACGAGGTCAGAGGTGAGAGTCGCTTCCGTGGTCGCCATGGGAGGCATCAAAGCGTCGTGGAAAGAATTGTTGAGCAGAACATGTCGTTCATTGAGCAGATGAATTTGCCGGGAAGAAACCGTGAGGTTTTTGTGGTCGTTTGATGCCTGGCGGAACCGTTTCTTGAGTTCTGTTGAGATTGGAGCGCTGTTCCCCGTCTCACTGACACAATGTTTGCTACAACGTCGCGTCTTTCGCGTTATGCGACGACACTGTCCGCCATCTCTTGACTGGACGATGGTTGGGGATGGTGCAACAATGTTTCTTCTCAGTCAACGCGAACTCGTGGAACTTCATAGGAACCTCACAATGCTTTCGGTGCTCTTCCCTAGATTCCATTTTGGGGAAGAACGATGAACCTCATCGAATTGGCACAACGGCTTCGGCAACTACGTTTGGATCGTGGTTACACGTTGGAAGACGTGGCTCAGCGAAGTGGGCAAACGAAGAGTTGGTTATCACGAGTCGAAAATTTTCGAATCACGCCGTCCCTGTCGTCGCTCGCTGAACTTGCGAATGCGTTGGGGGTTTCCACCGCCAGTTTGCTGGAAGGGTTGGATCATCGGCCGCAAATTGTTTGCGTTCGTCACGACCAAAGACAGCGTATTCAGCGTGATCCGGATTCGATGATCGAGTACTACTCGCTCGCTCATGAACGGACACATCGGACGATGGATCCGTTTCTGTTAAACGTGCCGAGTGGTGAAATTCGCGAGCCTCGGACACACGAAGGCGAAGAGTTTCTCATCGTGTTGAAGGGAAGAGTTCAGTTCATTTATGGGGATGAGACATTCACTCTCACCAAAGGCGATAGCCTTTACTTCGATAGTGAAGTGGAACATGCCCTTCGAAATCCATATGCAAATGATGCGGAAGTGTTGTGTCTGTTTCGATTGGGACGGGAGTGAATGCGGGGCGATCCGAAGTTGAAATACAAAACATCGCGATGGAGTTTGATACCGAACGGCGGATGTTCGTTCCGGTCGAACGAGCGATTGATGCGTTGCAGGAAGGTCAGGTGCTCGTCCGTGTGACGTGTTGCACGATCTGCGGTAGCGATCTGCATACTTTCACTGGGAGACGCGCCGGACACCATCGCGGAGTTTTGGGCCATGAAATCATCGGCGAGATCGTTGGATGGTGTGGCGAGTTCAGCCCGATGGATTACCACGGTCAACCATTGCGAGTCGGGCAGCGAGTCACATGGGCGATGTCCGTTGGATGCGAGTGCTGTTTCTTCTGTGACAACGACCTGAACCAGAAGTGCGATTCACTGTTCAAGTACGGTCACGAAGTCAACGAGGGACATCCAACCGGTGGCCTGAGCCAACACTGTGTGTTGATCGCTGGGACGCCAGTGTTTCCGATTCCTGACTCACTCAGCGACGCCGTTGCGACGCCCGTGAACTGCGCCACCGCAACTGTTTCCGCGGCGATGCGGTTGGTGAGTCAAACACAGCGATTGCATGATTCGGCGGGTTTGATCGTCGGGGCTGGGATGCTGGGGCTGACCGCAGCGGCACAATTGCATGAGGCCGGGGCGAAGCAAATCGTCGTATTGGATCCGGACGAAGGACGAGCGTCACTTGCCGATGACTTTGGTGCAACCGAAGTGATTCATGACACCGATCCGGCCCACCTGGAACAACGGATCATGGATCTGACGGATGGCCGAGGAGTGGACTTCGCCATCGACTTTGCGGGAATGACATCCGCGGTAGAGAGTTGCCTGCACTCCGTACGGTTGGGCGGAGTCGCTTTGTTGGTGGGGTCGGTGTTCCCTTCGGATTCCATCGAAGTGTATCCAGAATCGATCGTCAGAAGGATGCTGACGATTCGTGGCCTGCACAACTATCTACCGAAAGACTTGGAGAACGCGCTGGCGTTTTTGGATCGAAACGCCAATCGCTTTCCGTTTGACAGTTTGGTTAGCCGAACGTTTCCGTTGAGTCAGACGCAGGACGCATTTCACTATGCGAGTGATCAGCGACCCGTGCGAGTCGCGGTTGTACCCGATTCGCTGTGAGTTGCAGATCAAGAGAGTTGCGTTGTCCAAAATACTCACTCGGTAGTTGCAGGCACCTCAGCGTCCACAACCGCCACGGCATCGGAGGCTTGCTTCTTGGCTTTGGCTTTATTGCGTGACGCCGATAGCAACGTCATGCCTTCTTTCACGCAAATGACTGCGATCAACAAGGCGGCAACGGCGGCCACGATCTTCAGCATGCCATGAACCCAGGCGACGGCGGCAATGCCGCAGATCACAGCCACACCGGCTTGCATGAACTTCACCATTGCCTGAACGCGAGAGCTGTGCGTTTGAGATTTTGCACTGCGTTCCACAGCACTGCGTGCGGACTCGTTGGCGAGTTCACGCATTGCGGAGAGGTTGCTGTTGCGCTCGGGAGCCTGCGAGCGAGGAATCAGCGGTGCGTTAGGGTCGACGACTTCCGCCACTTCCAACTCCGGTTCAGCCGACTCGATTTTCGGAGTTGCGGGTTTAGCAGGAGCTTGGGCTTTTGCTGGCTCAGGCTTCGCCACCGGGGCATCGCCGGGCTGTTGTGAGACTCGCTGCAGCAAGCGGTTCATGTAGGCTTCGATGGAATCGTCTTCGGGCTCGTCCGTTTCTGCTTGCGCCACAGGTTCGTCAGCAACCAGCTCTTCATCGGCGAGTTCTTCTTCGGCCAGTTCAGACGCGTATTCCTCTTGTGGCAATTCAGCGGCAGCTTGTTGAAGATCATCCGCTGAGAATGCCTGGGTGGACCCCAATTCGTCGGTGGATTGGGGTTCTTCAGATTTCCAGGTTGGCGATTCAAACGAATCGGATGCTTCCAATTCGCCGGTTCCGAAGTCTGCAGCGTCCGATTGATCTAGATGTTCGTCCTGCAACCCCGGAGCAAAGTCCGATTGGCCATCCCACATTTGAGTGCCGGAGTCTGCGAGTGATGCTTCCGAAGCGACCTCGTCATCCGATGACGCATCGCCACGCAAGTCACGGATCAATTGGTCCGCCAACGACCCTCGCGGAACGTCGTCGTCCGTTTCTTGCGACAGGCCAGTTTGGTCTGCACTCAAGTCATTGTCGAAAATGACGTCGCCGGGTGTGTCTGCGTCGAACGCGTCACGGTGCAATGCTTCTTGCTCCCAATCCTTTGAGACCGGTGCGAGAGGCTGTTCCATTCCCTCGTCAGACGCTTCATTTTCGGCGAAAGCGTCTTGGAATGGATTGGCTTCCGCTTCGATCGCTGGTCCCGCGTCGTTGTATGCTTCTGGCGTTGGAGACGCCGTTTCGTCTTCCGCAGATTCGACGGGTTCGCTTGTGTCGGTGTGGCTGTTCCACTCTTGCGAAAGACGTGCTTCGCGGAATTGATCGGCTTCTGCTTGAGCAGCTTCGGTGAAATCGGCTGCGAATTGTTGGACCTGAGCGTCCTCTTCGTTGTCGCTTCGTTCAGCGGGTTCCGTTGCGGCGGTGTTCCAGACATCTGCTTCTGCGGATGCTGTCGTTTCGACATGGTCGTCTTGCAGTGGCGATCGCTCTTCGGGAAGAAGATGCGACCGAGCGTCTTCTGGCCATTCAGGAGCAACGTCAGAATCTGGTTCAGGATCGCTTTCGGATTTGCGAAGCAAGTCAGCTTCGGCGTTCGACGAACTCTCGTAGGTTGGCCAGGCGTCGGAGTCGTCTTCGACGCTGGTGGGTTCCTCGTCCGTAGCGATGGGCGTGCTCCAACTAGCGGCCTTTTCTTCGGCTTCTTGAAGCAGTTGATCGGTTTCCGCGTCATGCACCACGTGCATCGCTTCGTCGATCAGTCCATCCGCATCGCTGTCGCTCTCATCAGAGAGCCAGGAAACACTGCCCGCAGCTTCGCTACTTGAGGGAGCATCAAACTCACTCGCGCTTTCATCGCGAAGGTTCAGGATGGAAGCGTCGGCATCTTCGTCAACCGCTTCGGACGAGTTAGCGAGGTTCTCTACGGCTGGACTCTCTTCCGCTGCCTCGTCGGTCGAAAGAATCCCGAGTTGAATGCTTGGACCATTCTTTGCCGGAGAAGCGGGCCGTTCTCCACGAATCAGTTGCCGCGTTTCTTCTTCCAGCTTTTCAATTTGATCGAGCGTGTCATCGTGGTCTCGGGTGGACCGATCAAACAATTGACGGGTTTCGGAGTTCTCGCGTTCGGCGCGAACGCGGGCCTTTTCTGAGGTCTTGAGTTTGGCTTTGTATTCGTCGCGTTGTTCCTCGGTGACCGAAAGCGTCTCGCGAAGTTTATCGTTGTCTTCACGAAGTTGCGCGAGTTGTTGCTCTGCCTGGGCCAGGCTGAGTGTCAATTCGTCGACGCCCTTGCGAAGAGCGTCCATCTCTTCATTCCAAGAGGTGCGATCGATGTCGTGGCGATCCTCGGACTCGCGAACTCGAGATTCCAATTCGCTGATTGTGTTGCGAGCGTGTTGGCAATCACGACGCAGCGATTGTGCTTCTTCACGAGCTTCTGAGATCTCGCTTTGCAACGCCTCAATCTCTGCCCGCAAAGACTCCTCTGTCTTCAGCAGTTCGTCGTATTGTTCCTGCGTTTCGTACAACTTGGCATCGCTGCTGGCCTTTTGATCGACCAATTTGTCGCGTTCAGTGTTCGCGAGATCACGCTGAGCGATTGCTTCATCGCGAGCTGTTGACAGTTCTTTGCACTGGCGAGCGTGTTCTTCGACTCGTTCCAATCCAATGGTTTGCAGCGATTCTTGTTGCTCGCCCAGTGCCAGCAACTGCTCATTCAGCGATGCGAATTTGGCTCGCATTTGCGTCACGGCTTCGGCAGCTTGGTCAGCTTGGCTCTGAGAAGCTTTCAACTGTTGGCGAGTTTCGACCAACCGCTGCTCGCTGGCGAGTTGACGCTCAAAGAACTGTTCTTTTTCCAGCAATAGCTCTTCGATTTGTGAGCGATACTCGTCGTCACGGCTCTGCAAACGTTTTTGTTGGCTTGCGAAGTCTTCTTTTTGCTCTTGCAGTTGTTCTTGCTGAACAGCCAACTCGTTCTGACGTTTGGTCAAGTCGCGATGGCGTTGTTGAAACTCAGCGTGAAGCTCAACCGCTGCTGATTCCTGCGAGCGGATCTCGTCTTCACGCTCTCGGAGTGCTTTGAACTGAGCTTCAATTTGGTCGGCTTGTCGTTGCAGTTCGTCTTGTCGCGAACGAACCCATTGGTCATGACGCTCGGCTTCTTCCTTGAGCTTCTTCCAACGTGCAGCTTCCTTCTGGAATTCGACACTGGAGTCGAACATGGATTGCGATGCCGGTGCCGGGACCGTCTGACTGAAGCGGTGAGCCGTCGGTGCAGCGGGTTGAGGTTCAGAGAGCTTCGCTTGAATCAGTTCGAATTCATAGTTCCCCAAACGAAGCACATCGCCTTGTTGCAAAGTGCCTTCCGTCACGCGAACGTTGTTGATCAGCAGAGGAATCGAATAGGCACGAACAAGGATTCGATGCGCGTCGCGAATGAGCACTGCGTGCAAAGGTCGCAGCGTCGGATCGTCCAATCGGATCGAACAGCCAACACCATTGCCCAAGGTGTAGCGTGCTCCCGCCAGGCGAAGACGGCGTGTGGGGTGATTCTGCGAGCGGACTCGAAATTCAATCGCGTCCTCTTGGTTCCACATCGTGCCCTGGTCTTCCATGGACGGACGACCCGAAGACGGCCGGGCAAACCGTGTGTTGGATCGGCTGGAGCTGCCGCTGAACGGTTGCCGGTCGTCTGCTGCTCGGCCGGATCGGAATGAATCCGCATAGACAGTCGCGGAGGCGGAGTCGTTGTGGTTCGGTGTGTTCGGGGAGTCAGTTGCCACCACGGAGTTCCTTCTCACGGGAATGGTTTATGAACGGATCAGCCCGGCGAAGAATTGAGTGTAGGAGCCGTCTTGGGAGGGGCTCGAAAGGTCGCCAGGATGATGGGCATTCGTTCAGGCGGTTCGGAGGAACCACTTGTTCCTGTTCATTCGGTTATTCCGATCAGGGGCATGAACGCAATTGTGCGGTTTTGGCAAACTTTGCGGGTTAGGTGCGACTTTTTCGATTACCCCCCAGGTTCGATTGTCTCCAGGTTCGATTGTCTCCGAGGTCGGATTCGGGGCTGCGTAGGCTGTGCCATCGCGTTTGGGCTTGGTTGCTGATAGCGAATTCCTTGCGTAGGCAGCAAACCGAATCGCTGCATGATGCGAAAGGACGGTTCGGTGCCACTCAAAACAAATCTGAATTCGAGATGGTCCAAAAGAGGGGGTTGGTGTTAGGATTTCCCTCGCAGGCCGAAATTTCGGGATTTCGAGCGCCTCAAATCGCCGCAAACGGTCCCTTTGTGAACGAGAAACGCTTTTCCGCGGTCTACCCTAATGAAACGCCGAGGTCATTCGGTAAGCAGCTAGGGATGCTCTTTTTGAGTGAACTTGAATGACCTGGCCTGCGTCACAGTGATTGCCGCAGTTGGGTCGGATTTGGTTACTTTGCCAGCCAGAGAGGTGAACGATGTCTCGCGATGAAACACTGAAAAAGCTTCGGGTAACGCTGCTCCGACGCCGAGACGCGCTTCGAAAGGCTTTGGAGGGTGACTTGAGCCTGTTGCAAGAGCTTCACAATCAGAAAACCGGCGACGCCTTGGATGCCGCCGCTGACACGGTTCAAGACGAGCTAAACAGTCAATTGGTCGAAGTCGAAAGTCGCGAATTGTTGGCGATCGAGGAAGCGATTGCTCGATTCGAGGATGGACGATTCGGTGATTGTGAAGATTGTGGCAAACCCATTCCACTGAATCGTTTGAAAGCAATTCCCTACGCGGTCGACTGCATCGATTGCCGTCGTGCGGCCGAACGAGAAACCTCGTCTGGCGTGGTTGCTCCGACGGAATGGAATCGCATCTTCGACACGCCCAAGGTCGATCCTGCGGTCTGATTCGCGGAAGACCTGCTTTTCTCGAAACTTGTAAACGCTGTTGGAAGAAACGGCGTTTAACCGGAGGTGATCTGCATCTCCAGTTTCTTTCAATTCACCGGTCACGGTTGTTCGACCGGTGTGAGATGACCCATCCGATTCGTTAGGATGCGTGCAACAGATTGATCGATAGTCGAATCAACTGATCTCGCTTCTCAACATGAATCGTATTTGCTCATGGATTTGCGTCATCACGTTCGTGACATTCCGGATTACCCCAAACCCGGCATCTTGTTTCGTGACATCACACCCTTGCTCGCCAATTGCGATGCGTTGACCGCGGCCGTCGACCAGATGGCCGAGCCATTCTTGGACCAGAAGATCGACGTGGTCGCCGCCGCGGAAGCTCGCGGGTTCATCTTTGGCACCCCGTTGGCAATGCGTTTGGGCGCGGGGTTCGTACCCATTCGCAAACCAGGCAAGCTGCCTTTTGATCTGCATTCCTTTGCGTATGAATTGGAATACGGAACGGACGAACTTCAGATTCACGTCGATGGAATTCAACCGGGGCAACGTGTGTTGATCGTTGACGACCTGTTGGCGACCGGCGGAACGGTCGAAGCGTGTTTGCGGTTGCTTGAGAAGTGCGAAGCCAAAGTGGTTGGCTGTTCGTTCTTAATTCATCTCACCGCGCTCGGCGGCGAAGCTCGTTTATCGCCGTACCATGTGCACAGTGTTCTGGAATACGGTGGGGATGACGCGGAAGAGGAGCTGAGCATTCAGAACCGTCCGCCGGGACCCAGCGTTTGATCGCTCAGTTTCCGTTGCGATGCGTGAAGAGGCTTCGCAGCGTCGTCATGGCGGTGCGAACGTTGCGGCTGTATTCCGGAGCACGCAGATCAGCGGTGTAGTGCGTGGGCACTTCCATGATAGTGGACGCCGCTTTCGCAACTTTGGCCGTGATTTCTGCATCGATTCCCGAGCCCGTTTCCGAGAGCGGAAGCGAACGGATCAGATCACCCAAGAAGACTTTGTGGCCCGTTTCCAGATCGGACAAATGCAGTCCGGTCGTGAGATTGCTGCACGTCGTCAGGCAGCGGTTGACCAGCCGCCCCATTTGGTTGCCCAAGCCACCACGCAGGTTGTTGCGATGGGAACCACCGCGACGCATGGAACGTGATCCGTAAACCACTTCGGCCTGCTCTTCCAAAATGGGCCAGATCGCACCTAGTAGGTCGGCTGGATCATAGGCCATGTCCGCGTCTTGGATTGCGACCACATGACCTTGGGTGTGACGCAAACCCATGCGAATGGCTGATCCGCGACCGTGGTGATGCCGCCGTCGAAGAATGATGCGGTTGTCGCGTTGCGGCAGGCCACGAAGGTAGTGCCAGCTTCCGTCCACGCTGCCATCATCGATTAGGATGGTTTCCGTCGCCGGAGGCATGACTTCGTCGATGCGATCGATGACCTCTGGAATCGTGTCGCGGCAATTGTGGATGGGAACAATCACCGACACGTCGATTTGTTTGACCGGTGTCCATCCGCTCGCGATTTGGTTGGCTTCGGCGATCAGGCCAAGCGTATCGTCAATCCGCTGCAAGAATTCTTCGGGATTGATCGACGTATCCGGCGTCGAATGTGCCTGGTCCAAATGCTCGGGAGCCGCCAGGGAAGGTTTGACGCTGGGTTGGATGGTGGTCGTCATAGATGTCGTCGCTCGGAAGTTGCCGTGGGATTCGCCAGGGAAAGCGATCGGGGCATATCGCCACGGAAACTATGGGCAACGATTCTCGGCCGAGCGGACTCGACCAAGAAATTTGCACAAGTGAACAGACGCATTCAATCGTGGCAATTCAGGTTGCAACGATTAAAGCGGCAGGTATCAACGAGCAGAAAACGTTGATGAAGTCCCAAGTGTTCCCTTTCCAGCCACCGGGCTGTGATCCAGAACATAGGGGCCCAGATTCCGATCCAGGTGCAGAAGCAATCGCGCGGCTTCGCTGGGTTCGAACCGCTTTGCGGGAGTGAAATCCACGGTGTAGGTCGCACCGGTCGTCAGCCTTACCTCGTCAATTTTTCCCAGGAAGGGACGTGTGGGTTGGCCCGCGTTGTCGGGATCCGCACCGATGAAGAGTGGCAGCCGGTTAGTGGTTCGTTTGCCTTTCGCGGCGATCGAGCCGACTTGTTTTCCATCCACGTACAAACGGACTTCTTTTCCGTCGAAGACGCCAGCCACGTGCGTCCACTGATCGACGGGCAGTTTGTTTTTTGCTTTGGCGGTGTAGTACTTGCCGTTCAAATTCACATCGAACTGCGGAACACCCTCATCGGAAAAGAACGCGAATTCGCTGCTTTGTGTTTTCGCGACTGCCGCTCGCATGCCCTCGGTTTGACTTGGATTCAGCCAAGCTTCCAACGTGAAGGGGCCGTCAGGAAGATCGAGCGTGTCACTGTCGATCCGAATGGCCGACTTCTCATTCTTCATCACCAGGCATTGATTCATCTCGCCACGGAAAAAGTCGGCGGGCACGGCGGCCAATCGAATGTCAACCGGAGTCGATACACTGGGCAATTCGATCCGTGCGGACTCGCCCAGGAAAGTTGGGTGCAACTCGATACGCGGGATGGTCCAAGTCGCATCCATGTCGGGCATCCGTTGAAGCTTGACGTCAAATTCCACGCGTTCTCCGGCGGCCAATGTCATGTGTTGGTGATCCAGAGTGCTTAACCAATCACGGGATGCCGAACCAATCGACGCCGTGACTTCCATCTCCCGAGGCGATGGGTTCGTGACACTGATCGTGACTTTCCCAGCAGCACTGCCGTTGGTGTTCAAAAGCAAATCGCTTGAATCGATGATCGGACGCAGTTTGCGAGCCAAGCCGACTTCTTCGATGAATTCCTCGGTGAACTCTTTCGGGTCCATCACCGCGCCCACCGGCAACGACGCAACGGAGATGTGATCCGGGCGAACCGTCACAACATTCAAATGATGCAGGAAGCCCGCGCCGGGAATTTCTGCGGATAAGTGACCACCGGTGGTTGCCAGCGTGAAGTACTCGATGCCGTCTTTGAGTCCGTCGTATCGCATGTGGTGGATGTGGCCGGCAAACACGGCCGAAACATTGCCCGCCTCTTTCATCATCTTGTGGACGGTGTCCCAGTTGGAACCCGTGTATCCGCCACCGATCCAACGTGGGTGATGCAAAAAGACAAACACATGGTCGAGTTCCTTGTGCTGCTGCAACGCTTTTTCGAGGAAGGCGAGTTGTTCGTCACTCATGCGTTGCAACTTGCCGATGTTAAACGCTTTTTGGTTCGTCACCGGATCACCTTCATCGCTGTACAGAACC
The DNA here is from genome assembly GCF_020966775.1 of Rhodopirellula halodulae. Classification (NCBI taxonomy): domain Bacteria; kingdom Pseudomonadati; phylum Planctomycetota; class Planctomycetia; order Pirellulales; family Pirellulaceae; genus Rhodopirellula; species Rhodopirellula halodulae. The sequence continues at coordinate 1,901,002 of NZ_JAJKFV010000029.1, forward strand.
ACAAAGCCTGCGTTCTTGTGGCGGAACGTGTACCAGAGCGGACCAAAGTGCTGTTCGTAATTGGATTCGTGGTGGCCTTGCGGGGCCGGGCCCTTGCCTCGCCAGTAGACATCGTGGTTTCCAGCGACAGGGAACCAACGCACATCCAGGCGATTCATGATCTCTTTGTATTCAGACATTTGCCGCATCCATTCGGGTTTTTCGTTGTAACCCTGGATCAGGTCACCAACCGTCATCACCAAGTCGGGTGACAACAGATTGGTGTCCGCAACGGCTTGTTCGAGGACTTTTAATCCAGCCGGACTGCCACCCGTGCGGTCGCCATAGACGATGAATTGAAATGCGTCTTCTTCCGTAGCCAGTGGCAACACCTGAGGCTTTTCGCGAGTCGTGAAAAAGCTCTCATTGGTGTGTTCGTGGGAATGGCCCTCTGCTCCGTCGTGGGCGGAGGATGCCGTGAACGGGATGATGCTGAGGCACAGGAGCGTCGTTCGCGCGACGCGTTTCATCGAAGGCAGGGCTTGGGTAGGCATGCTGCTGGACTAGGCGGGAGGAAGGTTTCAGAAATCTGGGCGTAACCTAAACAATCCCGAGTCTACCCAAACTGGCTGGCCTGTGAATTTTGAGCAAAGAAAATGACGGCTCGGTGGGAGAAGGGTTCCCTCTCGAGGGCGACGCGATTTATCCGTTCGCCAAGTGCTCGTCCGATTGAAGTGGAGGCAAAAACCGTTCGACACGCAGGTCGCAGACTCGAAGCCGCCCGCTTTCTAGGTTGAAACCGACCGCACCGACGTGGAAGGTTTGATCAGCCAAGGACAGCAGAACGCGATTGCCAACTGAGACTTCGATGTAGCTGCCGTACGCGATCAATTGAATCTCCGCTTCCCCGCGTTTTTCGCGTTCCCAGTAACCAGCCTGAAGCGTTCGAAATTGCATCGTTTCTTCGCCGGCACCATCGGGGCCGCTTCCCCACGCTCTCAGTTGGCCCACTCCTTTGAACAAGTCCAATGAGAGGTAGTAGCCATCGTGGTTTTCGCGATTCAACCGAAAGGCGATGCCGCACTTTCCATCGTTGAGCATTTGCATTTTGGCTCTCAGACGAAAACAGCTCAGGTCCTCTTCCATCACGAAGCACTGAAAACCCGACTCGCAGTTCATCTCGAACGACCCATCGTGTTTGGTTCGATCGGATTGGCAGTCGACCGATTTGATGGGGGTGAGTTTGTCGACTTCCAACTCCTCGTCCACCAAGGAATCGAAACCCTCAAAGGTGCGTACCTCGAGCTGACCATTGGGAAGGCGAGCGATTCGTTTGGGAGGCGGCATCAGGTTTTCGGTTTGACGGTCGGCTCCACCGGGAGTGAAGAACGACCACAGCAACACACCCCGCTCATCGTTGGTGATTCGACCGGCGTAGTTACCGCTGGCAAGCAGAACGTTGTCGGCATAGCTTCGCCAAGGCTTGCCAATTTTCTCGGTGTGCCAATAACGAATTTTCGCGTCTTCTCGCATACTGCCGACGAGGTAGTAGTCTCCGTTGATCTTGAACAAATTGGGGACTTCGATGTCGTCGTACAGTCCAGGATGATGTAGCGGGGGCCGCTGCTCGAATTGATTCGGCTTGGTTTCTTCCATCACCGCCACGCAACCACGGCGGACAATTGGTCCGTGGTTCACGCGACCCGCGGCGAGCAACCATCCACGAGCACCCTCGCGATAATAGAACGGGTCACGCCATGACACCCAGTTCCTGCCTTCGTCAATTTCGGACTCATAGTGTTCACGGTCCGGGCTGAGCGGAAAACAGCTCTGCATGTCTTGTTCGAAAGGAGGTTGCGGTGGACGAAGTGGCAGCTCGTAAGGCAATTCTGAACGTCGGTCCTCCCAAGCAACGGGGACCTTCTTCCAACAATACAAGTCATCGCTCTCTGCCATGCCCAAACGTTGCTTGGCTCCGTGATCTCGGCGTGAAAGTCCGGTGTAGAACATCCGCCATGATCCTTTGCGATGCGGATTGGGCGTCACGTGCATGGTCCAAAGCATGGAGTCGTCCCAGCTACCCGGATCACCGATGAACAATGCGTTCTCAACTCGCCGCCACGAGAAACAATTGTCGCTCACAGCGTGAGCGATGAAGTCGTGGTTGGGCAGGACGAGGTGAAAGAGATGGTAGATGCCATCGTGATAGATGACGTCAACGTCGCCCAGTGTCTTTCGCGTGCCAGCTGTTTCGGAATACATGAAGAAGAACGTTTGGTTGAAAGGAAACAGAGGTTGAAATGTGATGGGGCCGCCGCTGCGGTTGGCGAATCAACTCGGGCGGTTTGGCAATGCCGAGTGGACCTTTGGTGCGTTGATTTTATGAGATCGTGCTGTGTGGCACGTGCGAGCTACCATCAATTCAGGACGTGTTCGATTCTTGCTTGGAAGACGCCTGGTTGCTGAAAGACACCTGGTTGCGACGACCGACGTCACAACTCCGATGCGAACAAGCGTGCACAGAGTCCCAACGTCGCTCGCCAAGTCGTGGTTTCTGGCACGCCTTCATCGCAGTTGGGTAGCAACGATTCGTACCAGTCACTGAACCGCTTGATCGTCGGTTGGTCGTGCACCACAACGGATAGCTCGTAGTTCAAAAAGAACGATCTCACATCGAAGTTGGCTGAACCGACGAGGGCCGCCGACTGATCGATGATTCCTACCTTGGCGTGGACCATGGCGTCCTGATAGCGATAAATCTTTCCGCCCAAGTATTCGAGGTCGTTCATGTAATCGATACGGGCGTAATCCACGGGACGCAGATCACTGTTCTCAGGAACCAGGATTCTCACATCGATGCCTCGACGACACGCCGCCTCCAAAGAACTGATCGCTTGCGACGTCGGAACAAAGTAGGGCGTGCAAATCCAAATGCGTTCCTCCGCTCGATGGATCATGAAATCCCAGAAGTCCTCCAGGATCTCCTCTGGACCATCCGGCCCGATCGGCATGGTGGTCATCCGCGTCCGTTGATCATTCGCTGTGTTCTCAACGGATCGTTCATCAATTTGAAAATCCGTCGGTGGCAATTGCTCTTCCGTGACGAAGTTCCAATCGCTGCAGAACACCGCTTGCAATTGTGCCGCGGCAGGGCCTTCGATCTGGACGCTCATGTCCACCCAGCGATTGTCGTTGCCGGACACGTCAAGTTCTTCTTCGACCAAGTTGGCTCCACCAAGGATCGCTTTCCTCGCGTCAACGACCGCCAGCTTCCGGTGATTTCGGAAATTCAGATATGCCAACCGGCTGAGTTGAGACATTGGTTTGAAGCGTTCTGCTCGACCACCCGCCGCGCGGATTTGCTCCAGTTGTGTGTCCGACATTTGAAAGGAGCCGAATCCATCGCACAGCAAACGTACCTGGACGCCGTCGCGAGCTCGTCGGCAGAGCTGATCGACGATTCGCTGCGCGCCTTTTCGCTCATCCATGATGAAGGTCATGATGTAGATCGTGTCTTTCGCTTCCTCGATCAACCGCAAGTAGGCTTCCAAGACATCTCGCGTGTCATCGAGCAATTGGATTTCATTGCCCACCGTGGGGCGTCGCAACCCGCGAGTTTCGAGTAGCTTTTCCAAGCTCGTTTCCGCAGGGACGCTCGCGGCTTCGGCTGGAGGGAGATCGACCAGCTTGCGCTGTGAATGCTCAGCGGAGATTTTGCGACCGCCGAGCCATAGAAACAGAATCAAACCGATCGGCGGCGACAATAGAACCAGCCCCAACCATCCCAAACGTCCCACATTGTGACGTTCCTCGTGCCGAATCATCGTGATCGCCACGATGCTCAGGAATGCACCCGCAACGCTGCTGATGTATGCGACGAACCAAATCATTGACGGTGTGGGGCAGGATCCAAGGTGACAAGCTGTTTCGGAGTGCTACTCAGGCAGGAAACGTGCCAACTTGATAGCAATTCGCTCATTGAGCCCAACACACTCGTGTTTCACAGTCCGGCGTGAGTGGTCTGTCGTCCGCGCGAGACAATTTGCTATGCCACGTCTGACGAAGTGTTTCTCCCCGTTTTTGCTTGACAATCCGTGATCCCCACCCGTTTAACACGCACGATCCTGTTCGAGATCCTTCGGATCTTCGTGATCGCGTTGGTGGTGCTCACAACGTTGATTTTGCTCATCGCGGTGGGACGGGAGTTGATTCGAAAAGGGCTCGGCCCGATGGCAGTGCTGCAGCTCTTGCCATTCGCGATCCCGATTTCTTTGCAGCATGCCGTTCCGGCGACCGCGTTGTTTTCCGTTTGCTGTGTTTATGGACGGATGGCGGCGGATGGCGAAATCTCGACGGTCAAAGCATCGGGCATTTCGCCGTTGAAGTTGCTGCAGCCGGCGATTGTTTTCGCGGCGTTGCTCAGCCCCGTCGCGGTGTATTGCAGCGACATGGCGGTTTCCTGGGGCAAGCCCGGTGTGAAGCGAGTGGTGTTGCTGTCGATCGAAGACATCGCCTACCGCTTGCTGCAGTCCGACCATTCCTACACCTCCGATCATGGGTTTTCGATCCACGTTCGCGAAATTGTTGGCCGGCGAATGATTTCCCCAAGAGTCACCGTTCGCGGCAATGGCGACGACGCTTTCACGGTCACTGCCAACGAAGGGCAATTGGTCATGGACGAGGAAAGCCAATCGTTGAAACTCAAATTGATCGACAGTGAAATGATTCGCGGGAAAGCTCTTCAGGGCTACATCCCGGGCGAATACGACTTCGAGATTCCGCTGGGCAACGCGTTGGACGAAGACGACATTTCAACACGCAGTCCCAGTGAGTTGCCGTTGCGTCTGATTCGTGACGAGAAGTTGCGACAGCGAGAACGGACTCACGCAAAGATCGGTGAGCTGGCCGCCTTCACCGGATTCTCGTTGATGACCTCGCGCCCGACCGAGATCGGTGGCGAGAAATCACAATCGATCCAATCCAGCCTCAACGGCAGTCGTCATCGCTTGACGCGTTTACGAACGGAGCCTTGGCGACGTTGGGCAGAAGGCTTCACTTGCTTCTTCTTTGTCCTCGTCGGTGCTCCGCTGGCAATTGTGGCTAAAACCAGCGATTACTGGACCACCTTCGGAATGTGCTTCCTGCCGACGATCCTGGTCTACTACCCGCTGTACTTGTTGGGGCTGGATCAAGCGAAATCAGGCGACATGCCACCCTACGGTGTTTGGATTGGCAATGTGGTGTTGTCGGGCGTCGGGTTGTTGTTGATCGCCCGTGTGCGACGCTACTGATCCTGAGTCATCGGCGTATCATGCCAAGTTGCTTCGCACCAGAGTGATCTTTCGTACCCAGCGATAGCCAGAAAGAGATCGCTTCCTCGCCGACTCTTTTCGATGGGGCGGTTCAGACTCTACAATCGCGCAACGAATTTCCATCACGTCGCACTTCACGAGGTTCAGCCATGCTGCGTTCGACCAACGCATTTTTCGTTCGCTCCACAAGCCGGTTCACCGGGGCCGTTGCAGGAGGTTTGATCGCACTTTGCTTGCTCAGCAGTATTGCTCAAGCTGAGATTCAAACTCAGACCATTGTTTATCAAGACGGCGATGTGACGTTGGAAGGGTTTTTGGCGTTCGATACCAAAGTCCGTCCCGCGGGGACTCAGGGCATGGAAGGAAAGCCTGGCGTCTTGGTCGTTCATCAATGGATGGGACTGACGGACTACGAACGTCGTCGTTGCAAACAACTCGCTGAGCTCGGCTACGTCGCGTTTGCTTTGGATATCTACGGTCGAGGCGTTCGGCCTGCTGATACGACCGAAGCGGCGTCGATGTCAGGCAAATACAAAGGTGATCGCGAATTGTATCGACGCCGGCTGAATCTTGGCCTGGAACAACTTCGCAAAGCGGAAAACGTCGCGGAGGGGCATCTTGCCGCCATCGGTTATTGCTTCGGCGGAACGGGCGTGCTTGAGTTGGTTCGAAGTGGAGCGGAGGTCAACGGTGTGGTCAGCTTCCATGGCGGATTGGATTCACCAACGCCTGAAGACGGAGCCAACATCCAGGCCAAAATTCTTCTCTGCCATGGTGCGGACGATCCCTTCGTTCCCGAAGAAGACATCAAAGCCATGATTGCTGAGTTCGATGAGCATGAAGTTGATTGGCAAATGAATGTTTACGCCAACGCGGTGCATTCATTCACTCAGCCGATGGCGGGCAATGACAACAGCAAAGGAGCTGCCTACAACGAGAAAGCCGACATGCGATCTTGGGATGCCATGCGGGTCTTCTTTCACGAACTGTTCGCGACCAAAAGCACGAACTAGTTCAGTTGAATTGGTGCCTGAAACGGCAGACTGTCTGAACCGATTGGCAAAATGTGACGACGATTGTTGTCGAAAATTCGTCACACTTTGCGTTGAGCATCACGCTCACCGACGACGTTCGCGACGTGAAGCGTCCATTTCGCGAGACTTTCGTTGGGCTCGCTGTTTGGCTTTGAAACGCTTCTTGCGTTTCTCGTCCTTCAAGCGAGCCGCTTCCGCCGCTTCCGCCACGGCTTTTTCCGTTTGCAAGCGTTCTCGCTGCATCGTGGCCGGCGTTTCGAGTGTCAGACGTCCCAGACCGCCCGAGCGATATTCCTGAATCAAAATTCGCGACGCTCGTTCCAAATCGACTCGGTTGTTTCGACCTAAGCAACCGCGTCGACGACCGATGTCTTCAATGATGCCGAGTTCGTTTTCGGCAATTTCTTCCAGGTCGAAACGTTCGGCCAATCGGTCCGGGTAGTGCTGGCTGAGGTGCCGTGCCGCGAAAAAGCCGACGTCGCTGTAGTCCATCGCCGTGTCCTTGATGGACCCAATCAATGCCAAACGGTAGCCGCTATTTGGGTTGTGGACTTTCGGCCAGAGCATGCCGGGCGTATCCCACAAAATGACGCCGTCACCAATGTCGACTTTTTGCTGATGCTGGGTCACGGCGGGCGTGTTCCCCGTTTTCGCGACTTTGCGTCCTGCCAAAAAATTGATGATGGTGGATTTGCCCACGTTGGGGATCCCCATCACCATGGCATTGATCAGTCGGCCCTGGCGTTGCGGGCACATGCCGATCACAGCGGACTTCAAACGACGGATGGTGGGCACATCTTCCGTCGTGACCGCACGGGCACGAGTCGACTCGGATCGTTCGAAGAACTCCAGCCATTCCTCCGTCATCCGCGGGTCGGCCAAGTCTGACTTGGCCAACACCTTCAAACAGGCTTTGTCTCCTCGCAAATCCGACAGCAACGGGTTGGCGCTGGAATATGGAATGCGAGCGTCGATGATCTCAATCACCACGTCCACTTTGGGAAGTGCGGATTGCATCTCCAGCCGAGCTTTGTGCATGTGGCCAGGAAACCATTGAATCGACATTGCAGCGACGGTGATGAGCGGGGGAGCGGGTTGCCGACGGTTGATTTCAAGGCAATCGAGATCAACCGTTCCGCTCCAGTGTCACACAGAAGCCGCCGTTTGGCTAACCCTGAAACATGATCGACTCATGGCAAGGTGTGGGCGAACAATTTCATTTGGCCGCCCGCACCCGTCACCTCGGCATCAAGCCACCGCGGGAGTCGGTTCAGGCTGTGGTTTTGCCGTGGAGAGTCCGTAGATCGCGATCACGATGAAACAGATGACCGGCAAAACAAACGAGAGGTTCAGTGACCACGAATCGATCAAATAGCCCTGCAGCGGAGGCATGATCGAGCCACCGGCAATGGCCATCACCAAACCGGCGGCACCCAGTTTTGCATCGTCCCCGACACGATCCAGGGCGATTCCGTAGATCGTTGGGAACATCAATGACATGCAACCCGATACGCCGACCAATGCCCAAAGACCAATTTGTCCGCCCACAAACATGACGGGAAGCAGCAGTCCGATCGCACCCAAGGCCAGGACCATCAACAAGGCTCCCGGGCGAACGTACTTGAGCAGGAACGTGCAAACGAATCGGGCGACTGCGAAAAGCACCATCGAGTACAGGGTGAAGGACGATGCCGCAGCGGCTGCCTCCCCGGCGGACATGCCTTCGTCCATGAAGACCGCTTTGCCGTATTGGGCGGTGAACGTCCAGCACATGATCTGAGCACCGACGTAGAAGGCTTGTGCGATAACGCCTCCCACATATCGCGAATTGGCAAACAGTCGCGAAAGCGTGCCACCGATATCGAGTGATCCATCAGCGTCATGATTGCGAGGCATTTTCTTGACCAGAATCAAGATGAACATCGTGACGATGACCAGTCCGATTGCCACGTAGGGGCCGCGAACAATCGCGAGGTCCGAAAACTTCATCGCATCGAATTGTTCCGCCGGCAACTCGGCTCGCTCCGGTCCATCGAGCGGATTGATGTTCGAAAGAATTGCGTACTTCGCGGTCAGGATGCCGACGATCGAACCGAGTGGGTTGAAGGATTGTGCCAAGTTCAGACGCTGGGTCGCCGTGGATTCCGGTCCCATCGAAAGAATGTAAGGATTGGCACTCGTCTCAAGAAAACTTAGTCCGCAAGTCATCACGAAAAACGCGATGAGAAACGGCATGAATTCACCAACGCTGGCCGCGGGAATGAATGCCAGTCCACCCAAGGCGTACAGCGCCAATCCAACCAGCAAGCCTGTCTTGTACGAGAACTTCTTAATGAACAGAGCGGCCGGCAATGCCATGAAGCAGTAGCCACCATAAAAAGCAAACTGCACGAACGAACTGACGAAGTTACTTTGGTTGAAGATGCGGCCAAAGGCTTCCACCAGAGGGTTGGTGATGTCGTTCGCGAATCCCCAGAGGGCAAAACAAAACGTCGTGAGAATGAATGCAACCAAGTAACTCTTGGGGACCACTTCCGTTTGGTTTTGTGTGTCCGCGACGCTGGATTCGGCCATGAGTTTCCGGAGGAGAGTAGAGGTGGGGAGGACGGGAGAAGAGAACTCATTGGTGAGTTCATGCGGGCTCGATCAGTATGCCGGCCCAATGATAGCGGTTGCTTCAAACAAAGGGGTAAGCCGGATCGACCAAGCCTTCTTGTTTCATCGAATCCCAGAAGGCCTTTGGCGGATTCGCTGATACCAAGCCAACGTTCTGCGCAATGCGTTTTGGATTGCTGCTGTTCAGCGCCGTGGCAATAACCCCCGGAGGCGACATTCCAAATGCCACGCAAGCTTCGGCGGGCAAGACGCCATGTTGCTCGCAGTGATGATGGAAGCGATCTCGCCAACAAATCAGGACTTGGTCTTCTGCTGATTCTCCGGTGACCTTGCGGTAATCGTAGTATTGACCGCCCGTCAAAAAGCCGGCGTGGAACACCGCCGAGTTGATGATGCTGACATTGCTTTGCCGCATTCGCTCGATGAAGTCCAACAATGCCGGCGGGTGTTCGCGGATGGTCAAACTGGTTGCCAGCATCACCCAGTCCAATGGGAACGCTCGTGTCAACTCTTCGGAAACTCGCCAGTCTTTCGATCCCACGCCAATGCCGAGCACGTCGCCTCGGTCTCGCAGTTCACTCAATGCCTGATAGGCGCCGAGGATGTCATCCCAGCGTCGTTTTCGATCATCCTCGCTGGTTGACGCAGTGAGGTACTCGTCCGGGTCATGAACCGATACTAACTGCGGTTGGTAGGGGGCCATCAACTCGCAGCCCTGTTCCCAGCAACGCAGGATGCCGTCGTAACTGATGTCCTGGACAGCGTCGTGCTCGAGTCCCACCCAAGCACCGGGTTCGAACGTCGGCTCGGGCGTCTTCAACGGAACCCGTCGCCAACCAAGCTTGTTGCTGATCAACACTTGATTGGGAGAAATTTCCAGGGAACGCAACGCGTCGGCCATGCATTCAAGTGCGAGGCCAGCGCCGTACTTTCCCGCGGAGTCCGCTGCAACGACACCGTTGCAGTGTTCGAACCATTCGGAAACGATCGACCGTTTGGTGTTTTGATCGACCGCTTGATAGAGATTGCCCAACGCACTCGTGCCAAAAACGATTGGCGGTAGAACGTTGCCAATCGATACATCGGCAGCTTTCTCTCGAGGTCGAGAGGCGATGGACTCTGGCATCACTGAGTTACCTTCAGGACATAAGCAAACTTCGACGCGTTCTCTTCAGGAAGCGTCACCACGACTCCGTCTTCACTGCGTTCCCATTTGATTTCCTTGTCGGACCCCAGCAACGTGATGGCGCCGATCTCTTCGGTATAAAGTTCGCTGCCACTGGCCAACGTTTTGACCGTCACTTGATTGTTCTCTGGCCATTTCAAACCATGCACGTACAGTGTGTCGTCCTTGGTCGTGAATCGCAGGTCTTCCGATGTAAACGGCTTGTCTTTCGATTCGGAAACGTGACCCGTTGAGACGGATGTGGGACCTTCACCGAAGGTCTTCCAATAAGTCGTGCCATAGATCGCTTCCCCATTGACCTTTAACCAATCGCCGATTGCTTTCAGGATCGCTTGGTCTTCATCGGGAATGGTGCCGTCTGCACGGGGACCGACGTTCAGGAGAAGGCAACCGTTCTTGCTGACGATGTCCACCAAATCGTTGACCAAACGCTCGGGCGTCTTGTAGCGTTGGTTTTTGGTGTAACCCCAAGAGCTGGAGCTGACCGCGGTGTCCGTTTGCCAGAAAGGTTTGCGGATCTCGGCCATCTTCGAACGCTCTTTGTCCAGAACCGCGGCCGATTCAGGGAACGCGTTGAACTTGTAGTTGATGATGCCCAAGTCCTCGTTGGAGGACGTCTTGTTGTAGTAGTAGGCAGCAAATTTTTGCAGGTGTTCAGCGAACGAATTGTTCAGGTGGTCGGTGTCTTGGTGCTTTGGGGTGATGCCGAAGTCGAACCAAAACACGTCGGGCTGATACTTGTCGATCAGCTCGCACGAACGAGCCAACCAGTCATCTTTGAATTGTTGGTCTTGTGGGACGAAACTTTTGCGGTAATCCCACGCATCATCTTCGAACAAGAACGGCATCGGACGGCCGTAGAGATCAGCGTACTGAGGGTCCGCGTTGTCGAATGATGGATCGCGGACGTAGAACATCCAATTGAATGCACGGTGGCTGCTGACGCCGAATTTCATTCCTTCAGCCCGGATGGCCTCGGACAATTCTTGGATGATGTCGCGTTTGGGCCCCATCTCCGAGGCGTCCCAGCGTGTGAACGCACAGTCGTACATGGGGAACCCGTCGTGGTGCTCCGCAACAGGAATGACGTAGCGAGCGCCGGTGTCCTTGAAGAGCTTGGCCCACGCTTTCGCGTCGAACTTCTCGGCTTTGAATTGTGGGATGAAGTCTTTGTAGCCGAATTCCTTTTGCGGACCGTAGGTCTTCACATGGTGTTCGAAGAAGTTGTCTCCTCGACGACCGCGGTTGATATACATCTGCCGCGGATACCACTCGCTGCCAAACGCGGGAACGCTGTAGGCGCCCCAGTGAATGAAGATGCCGAATTTGGCGTCCTTGTACCACTGCGGAATCTCGTAGGCTTCCAACGAATTCCATTCCGCTTGGAAGGGGCCGCTTTCGATCGTCTCGTGAATGGATTCCAGCGCGGGCTCAACCTGCGGATGCGGGAGCGTGGCTGGGTGTGGCTGGGATTGGTCTTGGGCAAGGGCGAGCGGGGAAGTGACGCACGCCAAAATGGCTGTCAAAACAGTCCGGAATTTCATGCTGCTGCTCATCAGGAAGGCGGGGCAACGATGGGGTTAGGGAGGATCATTTGTCTTCAGGGGTTCATTCTGACGGATTAGTTTCCACTGGAGAGCGGGGAATCCCATAGCCGAGTTTGAAATTTGCATGTCGATTTTTAAACCGTTGAGGCGTGGTGTTGTGTCGATTGCCGGAACGTAATTGATTCTGTGCGAACAAAAAAAACGGCGGACCATTCGGGTCCGCCGTTCACGTTGATTGATCAGTTGGTTGGTTTGCGAGTCAGCTCGGGCTGGTGATCTGCCGTGACTGACAGCCCGTTTGCCAAATTCACTTGTTTGCCAAAATCAGTGGCTACTGCTATTTCGATTCTTCTTGCAAACGACCGGCGGCCCACAGAACCCCGCGGGAGACCAAGTCCATGTAGCGAGCATCGGCGACGGTCTCATTTTGGTGTCCCAGCGATGTGCTGAAAATTCGCGTTTTGTTGGGGCCGTACTCGTTGGTCCATGCAACGACGGCGGTGGCTGTGTTGGGCTGCGCGTTGGGGTCTTGTTTGAGTTGGCGTTTGTTGGGTGGAGTCTCCTGGACTCCGCTAATCAGAGCCGATGCGCCATCGAAGATGCGAACGTTGTTGTAAAGTTCTTCGTTGATGGTGGTCCAGTCTTTCATGCCCTTGGTGATTGGGTGTTCGTTCTGGTGCTGAATGTCGATTGGAAACTTGGGGCCGTGACCGCTGGATTGCAGACCCAGCATCTCAAACCATCCGGCGTTCTCGGCACCCGGTTGCACGGGGTTTTTGTAGTCGCCCCATCGATAGCTGTGCATGGCGCAGTGCAAGTTCACAGCGGGGACGCCGTCAAGGTGCGTGTCTAGGATTCGGTTGACGTACGGCTTTTCAGTGACGTTGGCGGAACACTCATCGTGGATCACGACATCGTAGCCGTCGGCCCACTCATCCGATTCGTAGATCTCGAAACGGGCCTGAGTGGACTTGTCATCGCTCAACACCACCGTGACCTCTGCGTCGATTCTTTCTTCGAGTCCTTCCTTCAACAACTTGGACTGCGTTGCGTAATCGTGGCAGCAGCCCCCCGCGACCAGCAGGACCTGAAGTTTGTCGGAGGAAGGTGATTGTGCTTCATCGCCGTAGGCAGTGAGATTCAGGAACGCCGGGGCGAGGGCTGCGGCAAGTGCTAGCGGAAGGTGTTTGAGCATCGGTGAGATCTTCGGGAGGGTGAGTCGAGGAAGGAAACACATTGTAAACCACCAATGCTGAAATGGGTTGGGGTATGGTGTTTTCCAGCCAAAACCAACTGCCGAATTGAAGGAAAGCAATGTCGTCCACCCTTTCGTTGTTGAGTCGAATACGGAAACGCTTGCCGCAATCCGCGAAACGATGGTCGTTGATGGCCATTTTTGTCGTTGGCTGGGTTGTCGGTAGCCGAAGCGTCGTTTTGGACGCGGAGCAACCCGTTCATTCGCCCGAGGCACCCATCGGGGCGGAGGAACCACTCACCGAACCGGCGGTGTATGGCGAGGGAGTGCGGTCGACGGGGCATCGATCACCTCAGGAGGAGATGCAGGGTTTTCACCTGCCCCCGGATTTTGAGATCCGTTTGTTCGCTGCTGAGCCGCAAATCGCGAAACCTTTGAACATGGCGTTGGACGATCGCGGAAGATTGTGGGTGACCAACACGGTGGCCTACCCGTACCCAGTCGCGAACGACGAAGTTGGGCCTGACTCGATCAAGATTCTTGAAGACAAAGACGGAGACGGTTTCGCGGAGTCCGTCGTCACCTTTGCAGATGGTTTGAACATTCCCATGGGCGTGTTGCCATTTGGCGATGGATGTTTGTGCTTCAGCATTCCGAACATTTGGTATTTGAAAGACACCGATGGCGATGGGCGATCTGATGAGCGAGAAATCATTCTCGGGCCGTTTGATACGACACGCGACACGCATGGGATGATCAACGCAATGCGGGATGGCGGTGATGGTTGGATCTACGCTTGCCACGGTTTCAGCAACCGCAGTCAAGTAGCAGGTAGAGATGGACACGAGGTTTCCCTGGTGTCTGGAAACACGTTCCGATTTCGTCCGGATGGGAGCCGAATTGAACGAGTCACGAAGGGGCAGGTGAATCCTTTTGGGATGACGAGTGACGAATGGGGATATTGGTATTCGGCGGATTGCCACAGCAAACCGATCACACAATTGATTGCGGGGGCATGCTATCCAAGCTTTGGCCTGCCGCACGATGGCTTGGGGTTTCTCCCGCCGATGATGGAGACTTTGCACGGTAGCACCGCGATTTCAGGGATTCAGTACTTTCCTCCGGACTCGCCAAACGTTCCGCTTCGCGGGAGTTTTTTGAGCGGCAATGTGATGACATCTCGCTTGAATTGGACTTCGCGTGTGTTTGACGGGGCGACCGCGAAGGGAGAGGCGAATCCTGATTTCTTGACCAGTGATGATCCGTGGTTTCGCCCGGTTGATCTGCAAGTGGATGGTTCGGGGAACATCTACGTTGCTGACTTCTACAATAAAATCATTGGTCACTATGAGGTGCCTTTGGAGCATCCCGGTCGTGACCGAACGAGTGGACGGATTTGGCAGATTCGTTACATGGGGCCACGAGTGGATGCCCAGCATTCGTCTAGCGAAAAACAGCGGTTGGTTTCGCGAATTCGTCGGAGTACCGACGTTAATTCAGGTGAGTTCACTCTGTCCGATCTTCGCGAATTGCTGGCGCATGAAAATTCGCATGTGGTGAGATCGGCTGCCGAGTGTCTTGGGCAACGGGGGGACGTCTCCGATGTAAATCGTCTGTTGTCTTCTTTGGCAGAAGTTGACGACGAAGATGTGGTGCTGCGGCAGACGATTCGTATCGCCATACGCGATCTGCTGATTCGGACGCCATCTAGTGACCCATTTTGGAATGCGGAGTCGGATCGCGAGGTCGCTTCGATCATGCTTGGGATCAACGATGAAAAAGTCGTAACACCAATCTTGAAACATCTGAAGTCGTTGGCGACGTCAAATGTCGACCAAGCAACCAGCGAGGCATTGCTAGGTCACGCTGTGTCGCTAGCCAGGCCGAAGCAGTTGGAAGCTTGTGTGGATTTGGCCAGGCGATTGTCCGATGACGATGCCGAACGTGCGTTTCAGTGGTTGGGGCTTCTTTACGAAGCTGGCGGAACTCGCGCGGCAAATGTTCCAACTCCGATTCGAAATTGGGCTCTGGAATTGATCAAGGCCGAGTGGGCTGATTTGACATCGGCTGACCAAATTCCTGTCGCATGGTTTGCCTCGGGTGATCAGGAGTGGCGGTCAGAGTCGCGTCTGATTTCAGCAGCCATTCCCAATGTGGAGCACGAAGAGTTTGCAAAGTTGCGTAGCAGCTTCCCACTCGGTGAAACGTATGTCGGCACCCTCGCCAGCGATTGGTTGCTCGCTCCCAAGCGAATCTCTTTCTGGATCGCGGGGCACAATCTGCCTCCCGGTGAGTCGAACGATGATGCGAATGTGGTCCAGCTACGATCGGCGAGTGGCGGTCAAGTTGTCCATCGCGTGTCGGTGCCCCGATCCGACGTTGCTCAACATGTGGTTTGGAATACCGGCGAACTGAAGGGCGAGCTGGTTCGCATCGAGGCTGTCGATGGCGACGCGGGGAATGCGTACGCATGGGTGGCATTGGGGCAGTTTGATCCCGCTTGGTTGGAGCCGAATGAATCGACCTCGCGTTGGAAGCGGTTGCTGGATTGGGCCGAGAAAATTCGTCCCGAAGGTTTCGACTCTGTTCTTCGAAAGCGTTTGGCCAACGAACAACTTGGTTTACTTGCCAGGCTGCGTTTGGCGAAAACCCTGGCGAACTTGGGCGGTGAAGCTGAATACGCTGCGCTAGCGGCATTTACGCTGCGACATGACCTGTCGCCGCAAAACATCGATGCTGTGTTGCAAGCGATTCTCGATGCAGGATCGAACCCAGCCGGTGTGTTGGCCGAGGTGGCAAAACTTTTGAGCGCACGACAGCAAGTTCAGTTGGCTGGTCATTGGCTGCGTGGTGGGGCGAATGTCGAGACACTGCTTGAATCGATTGAGAATGGCCATTTGGCGAAAGAGTTGCTAGCCGATGCTGATGTCGAACAACTGTTGTCGGCGGGGGCCGATGATTCGCTACAAGCCCGCGTGGAAAAATTGGTCTCAGAAATCAACGATGACGATGCCAAGCTGGTGGCTTTCTCGCAGAAGCTGGAATCCGTTCGTTCGCAACTCGGCGACCCTAGTCTTGGCAAAGCTGTTTTTGCGAAGCACTGTCAGGCTTGTCACCAACTTCATAGCGAAGGCATGCTCGTTGGGCCGCAATTGGATGGAGCGGTGACACGCAGCTTTGAAAGGCTGATGGAAGATGTCTTGCTGCCGGATCGGAACATCGACCAGGCCTTTCGGACTCAGAGCCTGCTGCTGGATGACGGCCGAGTAGTGGTCGGCTTAGTTGCAGAAGAGAGTGCGACGATCCTACGCGTCACAACTTCGGATGGGAAAACGCAACGCGTGACGGCCGATTCCGTTGAATTGCAAAAGGAGTCGTCGCGATCGCTGATGCCGAATAATTTTGATGAGCTGATGTCAGTAGATGACATGGCCAACTTGATGGCTTACCTCAAGCAACCGGTCGCGCCTTGAGTCGACAAAAAAATCCCCGGTGTTGAACCCAACACCGGGGACTCGATGCTTCATTTGCAAGTCGCGAAACCTAAGTCGCGAAGCGCGAGTTACGGTGAGCGATCAGTCGCGGTCGCGTCCGCCACCACCGCCGCGACGTGGGCCGCGGCCTCGACCGCCACCACCGCCGCCACGACGACGACGTGGACGGTCTTCGCCGTCACCTCCGCCTTCACCGTCGCTGGATCCTTCGCCTTCAACGGCCAATGGATCGTCTTCGCCGAGCTCTTCCAGAGCTTTGCGACGGCTCAGCTTCACGCGGTCATGTTCGTCGACATCGATCACGAGAACCTTCATTGCATCGCCGACGGCGATCACCTGATCCAGGCTGCTGATGTAGCCGCCACTCATCTCGCTGATGTGAACCAATCCGTCGCGTCCAGGTAGGATTTCAACAAAGGCACCAAACTCTTTGATGCTGCTGACGGTTCCGTCGTAGATTTTGCCGATCTGGACGGTCGCGGTGCAGGCTTCCACCTGACGCATGGCTTCTTGCGCCGATTCTTTGTTGCTGCTGGCGACCAAGACGGTTCCTTCATCATCAACTTCGATGACGGCACCGGTGGTTTCTTGGATACCGCGGATGTTTTTGCCGCCGGGGCCGATCAAAGCACCGATCTTGTCGGGCGAGATCTTGGTGCGGAGCAAACGAGGAGCGGTTGGCGAGATTTCGCGACGAGGACGTGGGATCGTCGTCAGCATCTTCTTGAGGATCTCGATCCGAGCTTCGCGAGATTGCTTCAGCGTGGCGCGGATGATGTCGTTGGCGATTCCGGTGACCTTCAGGTCCAACTGGATCCCGGTGATGCCGTTTTGCGTACCAGCAATCTTGAAGTCCATGTCACCGAAGTGGTCTTCGGTTCCGAGGATGTCGGTGATCAAGCACCAGTTGTCGTCGGTTTCGCGAACCAGACCGACCGAGATCCCGGCGACGGGATTGCTGATCGGCACACCCGAGGCCATCAGGCCAAGAGTTGCACCGCAGACGGAAGCCATCGAGGAGCTACCGTTGGATTCGGTGATGTCGCTGATCACGCGAATCGTGTAAGGGAAGTCGTCCGCCGATGGCAAGACGGGAGCCACACTGCGTTCCGCCAAGCATCCGTGTCCGATTTCACGACGGCCTGGGCCACGGATCGGACGGCATTCGCCAACCGAGTAGGACGGGAAGTTGTAGTCCAGCATGAACTTCTTGCTGTACTCGTCTTGCAGGCCGTCGACGCGTTGTTCGTCACGGCTGGTTCCCAGAGCGATGGTAATGAGTGCTTGCGTCTCACCACGTTGGAACATGGCCGAACCATGAACGCGGGGCAGCAAGTCCGTTTCGCAGTGGATCGCACGCAGCGATTTGTGATCGCGACCGTCGGGACGTGTGCCAGCCAAGATCAGGTCACGAACGACTTTTTCTTCCAGGTCGTGCCACACGGTCTTGAAGCGATTGATGCAGACAGCGCCATCGGCGTCTGGATCAGGAATGACGTCGGCCATGGCACGGTCGCGAATTTCGCGAACGGCGTCTTGGCGAGCCAATTTGCCCGAGGTTTGCTGAGCCGCTTTGAAGTCGTTGTAGTAGGCGTCGGTCAGACGCTGCAACAATCCGTCGTCCTCAGGAGCTTCGAAAGGAACCTTTTCAGGGCTGACCTTGTTGTAGAACTCTTCTTGCAGATCGATGACTTCGCGAATCGCATCGTGTGCGAACGTGATGGCTTCCATCATCTCGTCTTCTGGCATTTCGTTGGCGAAGCCCTCGATCATGGCAACCATTTCGCGGCTACCGCTGACGATCATGTCCAACTCGCTTTCTTCGAGTTGGTCCGCGGTCGGGAAGGCGATCAATTTGCCATCGATCTTGCCGACTCGCACGCTGCCCAAAGGACCTTGGAAAGGCAGTGAGCTGATATGGCAAGCGGTGGCTCCACCGATCATTGCCAAGACGTCACCATCGTTTTGCAAATCGCTGGCGATGACGGTCGCTTGGATTTGAACTTCATCTTTGAAACCGTTGGGCCACAGCGGACGGATCGGGCGGTCCATCAATCGCGAGCTAAGGATTTCTTTGGTGCTTGGGCGGCCTTCGCGTTTCAGGAATCCACCGGGGAATTTGCCAGCCGCAGCCAAACGCTCGCGGTAATCACACATCAATGGGAAGAAATCGATTCCCGGGCGAGGAGCACCGGAGGCGACGGCCACCAGCACGACCGTTTCGCCGTATTGCACCAGCACACTGCCGGCGGCTTGTTTCGCGATTTGGCCTGTTTCAAACGACAGCACCGAATCGCCAATCTTTCGCTCCACGCGAATTTTTTGAACACTCACAACAACCTCTTTTCCTGCATCTACACAACAAACAACAATTTGGAACGGTTTCTCCGAAACCGGCCCGTTTTGCATCCCCGGCCGACAAGGCCACGTCAGCCTCAACAGCCGATGGGAACAGACGGCGACACGGTCGCCGCACAACAAAATGAAGAACCGTGGTTTCGCAAAACGAAGGTCACGATTCGAGACAACCAAACGTGGGCGTGATTTGGTTGGATCGCGTTGGACACCCTTCGGGCATCACGTTTGAGCTGCTTTGACGAGACGGCTCGATGCAACCGGATCGGTCGCCAACGGAGGCACGTCAAAGGGAAGCCAGTGAATCGGCGATCGCGTTCACTGATTTGGAAGGGGAAGGATTGAAATCCAGAGAGGGATTTTCCCAAAGCGTTGACGGGTCGCTGGCAAGCATGCCGCGACCCCATCCCGCCCCGGGACCAAAGAGCCCGGGGGGACGCACGCCATGTGGCCGCGGCCACGCCGACGACCACCCGGCCACAACTTATTTGCGGATACCGAGTTTACCGATGATATCGAGGTATCGCTGTGGGTCTTGCCCACGAACGTAGTCCAACAGACGGCGACGACGACTCACCAGACCCAACAAACCACGACGCGAGGCGTAATCCTTGCGATGGGTTCGCATGTGTTCGGTCAATCCGTTGATTCGTTCTGTCAAAATCGCGATTTGCACTTCAGGAGACCCTGTGTCTCCGGCCGCGGCGCCGTGCTCGCGAACCACTTCTTCTTTCCGTTCTTTCGAAATCGTCATACCGACAAATGCTTTCCTGATCGTATGTGATCGCGGTGGCCAATGTTTCTGAATCGCAGGAGTTTAGCGTGCCCCTCTGCGAACGCAACGTCAAATTCGCCGCCGCGGGAAATTCGGCTCAGTAGCCGATTCCTGCTCTAAGAATAAACGCTTCGTCGAGGTTCGTGTTGCCCTCAATCGACTGTTCGTACAGCAATTCTCGGTCGAACGAGACACCTGCTTCGATAAATCCGGAGCGTTGGCCGGAACGCAAAAGCTGTGTCTGGCCCCACTCGAATCCGAACATCACGTTGATCTGGTTGATATCGACTCGTTCGCCATCGGCAGCCAGCAAAGAATCGCTGAGTGTCCAAGAATCGCCGCCGTACTCGCCCGCCAGATACCACCAAACGTCTCGGGTGCCGATCGTTCGCCAGTATTTTGCCAGTTTGGGCTCAGGGAAATAGATATCGAATCGGGTGTAGGGATCAGGTTGCCACAACCATCCCCCCGCCGGGAGCAACTTCACGTCGAGTCGATCGAGGTAATACACCCCGGCTTTGAACGTCGAGGTCGGGGTCAAGCGGAAAGATGCCAAGCCTTTCCCCAACACCCGAATGCTGTCGCTGTTGAAGGTGTCAAAATCGGTATACGCCCCCACGCGGACTCCCAATTCGGCCCCGATCATCTGATTGGGATCTGTTTGCCATCCAAAATCCAACGAGGCCGCATATGCGTTGCTCGGCAGCATCCGTGTTGGAACGGTGGGCGGTGTGGCAGGCCCATCGAACAGATAGAGCGAAAACGACGGGACAACGAATAGCGGTCGCGTGCTGAACAAAAAGTTTGGGAAGGCGAAGCCAATGGATGCATCGGTTTGGTTGTATCCCAGGTCGGTCGCGCCGTCGCCGCCGCTGATGAAGGTGTGTCGGAGACGAGGGCCGTGCAGCAATTTGTAGGCGCTGATCGCTTCCGCGGAACTGAATCCGCTGGGGAACAAACTGTTGGGCGTTCCTGAAATTCCACCCGGGAACAGGGTCGAGGGTGATCCCGATGGATAAGCGGCGCTTGGATAGGGATCCAAACCCGCGGGAGGAACCGTGGCACCCGCGTAGGGTGACGCACCGGAATAGGACATTCCCGTTCCCGGGTAAGCCGGCGGTGCGCCTGCGTAAATCGAACCGGCGCTGTACGGGACCGCGGTTCCGCCGCCGTAGCCTGTGTTGAACCCACTGCCTTGGATCGTGCCACCTTGGTAGGGGACGGTGGTGGAACTGCTGCGGAAAAGATCGCCGGAGAAAATGCCATTGAGCAGCCCGCCATTGGGATAGGCCGCGTTGCCGGTTGCGGGCGGATAGGCTCCTGTGGTGCCGGCCGAAGCCGTCGGGTAGCCAAGTGGCGCGGTGGTTCCGGGCGGTGTGCTCGGTGTGTATTGAGGAACCGCGAATGAGTTGGGTGCCGAAGAGGCGGAGGCGTAAGGGTCAAACAGCGACCCCGAAACCGGTGCTGTGCCGGGTGGGGGAGGCGTTGCGAAATTTGGGCTGGAATAGATCGAGCTTCCATAGCCACCATTTGGCGCGGGATTCGCGGTTCCACCCACTGCGGGCGGCGGGGCAACACCGCCGGATCCGTACGGCGAACCACCCATTCCCGGCGATTGGATGGGGGCCATGTTGGTTTGCGGTGTTTCTGCGTAGCCTGTTTGAGCGAGAACTCGCTGCGGCCGGCTTATCGAAATGACGCACACCCACGCGGCCAGCATCGTGCAGGGGGCAAGCATCGTAGGAAAGACGATTCGCGAGAATCCTCCTATGATGACGCCCGTCTGCGGTGCGACGAAGGGATGAGATGAAGTCGCCAAAAGGATGCACTTGGGAGACGGCGGGCACGGTCAGTTCACAAACTTGAGTCGATTTAGCGATTTTCGCGAACTTTCGTCAAGATAAATCTGGCCTGCAAACTATTCCGGACTTGAAACACTCGACGAAGCGAGAAGGCAGCTTGGGCAATGGAAGATCTAGACATCCCACAATTGGCTGAATACCTGCACATCACTCCCGATCAAGTTCGCAAAATGGCGACGCGAGGCAATTTGCCGGGGCGCCGAGTCGGCGGCGATTGGCGTTTCAACGAAGCCGAGATCCACCATTGGTTGGAAGAACGCATCGGGCTGAGCGACCAAGGCGAGCTGGATCAGGTACGAGCCGTTCTGCATCGCCAGTCCGATGCTCCGCCGCAAAATCTATCGGAGCTTTGTCCAGTCGATTTGATCGCCAATCCGTTCGTCGGCAGGACTCGCGGCAGCGTGATTCGCAACATGTGCGAATTGGCCAGTCGCACGGGAATGTTGTGGGACGCACCGGCGATGGCCGAGGCGGTGGCCAGTCGCGAAAAGTTGCATCCGACGGCCTTGGACTGCGGTGTGGCGTTGCTTCACCCTCGACGGCCGCAGACATCGATCTTGGCTGAATCTGTGGTGGCTCTTGGGGTTTGTCCGACAGCCGTGCCCTTTTCAGACACGGGGCAGCTGACCGACATTTTCTTTTTGATCTGCTCTTATGACGACAGTTCTCACTTGCGTATTTTGGCAAAGCTAAGCCGCATCGTTTCCGATGAAGCCTTCTTGGAAGGGGTGCGAGCGAGTGACACGCCCGCGGACACGTGGGCGCTCCTGAACGAGGCTGAGATGTCGCTAGATGAGCACCACGCTTTCTAAACCCACCCCCACCGTCGATTTCGCGGCATCCGCGGGCGAGCCAAGGATCGTTGCATGGATCGGTCCTTGTGACGATGCGTTGACGCGTTCCGCTCGTGCGATTTGCGAGTCCGGTTGCGATGCCATTTCGACGTTCCCGACGATCGAGCAATTCCTCAACGCACCTCGACGCTTGCCGGTGTCTCATGTGTTGATCGTCCAGTGCGAACGCATCGCGTTGGAGGCGGGCGAAGTTCAAGCTTTGCGGGCCGTGGTCCCCGAAGCTCGCGTGATGCGGTGGATCGGTCCTTTGGTGGCTCCCTCCGTTCAATTGCCAACGCGAGTCGCCGCGACGAATCAAACGACAGCAACACTAACGTCCCCGAAGTCATCCAAGGCCGATGAATGGCATGACGATTGGGTGGCGACAATCAGTTGGCGAGACACGAGTGAGGTGTTGCCACATTGGCTGGCCAGTTCAGATGAACGATCACGCGACGGAGTTGCCAGATTGCCCGAAGGGAACTGTGTTGTTTCAGGACGTGGCGATAGCGACTCGAGCGAGTTGCCCGGATTGGATGGTGAGTGCACTGCCTGTGCTGTACGCCCCGTCATTCTGGTGTCCCGTTGGTGGGCGACCGCGGACGCCATCTTTGATGCGGTTGAGTCGATTGGTCGACAACACAATCGAGCCGTTCCCGTCATGACTTGGCGGCGCAACGGGGTATCTCAATCGGATCGTATTCAAGACGCCATCGTGGTTTGGGACGATTCGGTTTGGACGCCGGACCGATCAACGCAAGTCAATGGCTCTGTTTGCGGGCCGGGTTCACTACATGACAACGACACCGAAGTGCATGTCTGGATGACGGGGATGGCCACGCCTCACCAGGTTGAATTGGCGATGAAAGCCGGCGTCAAAGCGGTTTGGAACAAGCCCACTCGTCGTGAATCGCTCGAGTCGATTTGGGCAATGCAGCGTTCGCCAAAATTCTGATTTCGAGATCACTTGCTGAGTGATTGTGGGCGACCGCGAGTGCAATCATGAGTGGTGTAAACACGAGTGCTGAAATCAACTGCGATTGGCCAAAAGAAAACCCGCCCACGACGGATCGTGAGCGGGTTAGGTGAACCGAGTGGAGTGGCTCGGTCCAGGTTCTGATCGCGAATCGGGTGATCCGCTGATTTCATTCAGCAACCGGTGCAGGGCGAAGCGCTGACGGTCGCGCCGCAGCTGCCGCATCCACTGCCAACCGAAGGTGCCGACTGGTACATGATCGGTGACGAGCATCCGGACGAATCACCGCCCATCATGACCGAAGGACCAACGTGAATCGGCGCCGAAACGGCAGGAGCACTGATCGATTCGGTGCACGGTGTGAAGGATTCTTCCACCAAGGTTGGCACCATCTTGCAGACCTGGACCTGCTTTTCTTTTGTGACGGTCACGGGAACGTCGACCGTGTATTCCTCGATCACCTGTTCCGCGACTTGGTCGTAGCGGGTGGTGGTGTAAGGTTCGACAGTGTACTCCGGAACGTTGTAGGTGAAGCTGACTTCTTTCGTTCGTTCCTCGGTCTTGTAGGTCACGTACGGGATGGTTTCCGTTTTGGTCACCGAGGTGTACGTCAGGTGTTTGCGAACTCGGGTGCGAGTCTCTTCGTTGTACTGCACTTCTTTGCGGGTACGCGTGCGAGTCTCGTCAACGTACTTCACAACCTTCTTGGTTCCCGTGCGGGTTTCAGGTTGGTAGACGATCGTGGTGCACTCGTAAGGGACCTGCGTGGCCTGTTGTTCGTAAACGGTGTAGTTGACGACCTGCGATTCGGTGGTGCTGGTGGTGACCGGGACTTCTTCTGTCACGACATTGGGCACCCAAACACGTTTGGTCACGGTGGTGGTTGCCGATCCACATCCGGCGGAAGCGGAAGCAGCGTAAGACACCCCTCCGCCACAGCCTGCGTACGATTGGCCACAACCCGTGTTGCATCCACCGCAAGAGGAAACGCAACCGCCACAGGAGCGACATCCGCCGCAACGACTGACGCATCCGCAAGCGGAAGACGACGAGAGCGAAGGCTGGCAACCGCTTGAGTAAGCAACGTTGGTCGCCACGGGAGCCGCGGCCACTTCAACGACTTGTTCTTCCCAGTGGCCGTAGTCTTTCGTGACCGTTTTCATCGTCGTTGTGGGAACGGCGACTTCGATGGTGCGGCTCTTGGTGACCGGAACCGCATTGACCACGGTGCGGGTCTTTTGAGTCGTGACCGCTTGAGGAACGTTGACGGTGTAAGTGAAGCTCTCGTCCACCAATTTGGCGACTTTGACCGTGTAGGTTTCTGGCACATCGACCAAGGTTGGGACACGAACAGTGTACTCTTCAGGAACCTCGTTCCACTGCGGAACGCTTTCCGTGACTTGCACCTGCTTTTCTTCTTTTACAGGAACCAAGACCGAGTATTTGATGGTTTTGGTATCGGTCTTTGGAACGTTGACGACCTTCGTGCGGTAGTTCTCTTCCGTCCCGGGCACGGTCTTGTAAACCGTTTTGGTACGGAAACGAGTTTCCGGTTGGCTTTCCGTCACGTTGACCATGCGGGTTTCGGTCACGTAGGTCGGCTTCATCACAACGCGATAGCCAACGACAGGTTCGCAAATCGTTTCGCGGGCCGGCGAAACGGATTGAACCACGGAAGTTCCGCCCAGCACGGACGTGCCGCAGCTGCTGGCGTATCCGCCGGAGTAGCTTGCACTGGGAACGACGTAGCCTTGGCCGCAGCCAATGGCACCGCCGCAACCGCTGCTGACGACGGAGGTGGATACGCCACACGGATCGGAGCAGCCTCCACATGGCATGCACTGAGCCATCGAAATGGTCGCGGTGAAAGCGAGGCACGCCGCGGCGACCCCCGCCATCATGGATCGTAAATTCACTGGTGAAATCCTCTATGAGTCAAAAACGACGGTGTGTTGTGTGCCGAGTGCGGTCCGCTGGCTCGCTGAGATAGCAGCCACACCGCTGATTGGGTGACTGAGACGCCGGCGATCGGCGATGCAGCCACACATTCGTGCAGTTCAGGACGGACATTTGGGGGATCACTCACCCACTTTCGATGCATCAGATTAGATCAACCCAACCAGGTTACAATCGTTCAGGTCGGAAAAATCCTCTCAAATGTTGCAACCGGAACATCCGTTGCAGTCATCGCAAACATCCTACAGCACGTAGATTCAGCAAGGTCAACCGTGCCGTGGCTGATCCGGCCGCCGAGTGCGAAATTTCCAGGGGAATTCATCTCGCGGGCGGTGGTTTTTTCGTCCCCGTCTCTCGTGGCTTGGGCGGTCGATTGATAGAGTTTCGTTGAGACGCACGCCGGAGTTGCACGGTCGAATGACGGCACGTCTCTGGTTGCCAAGCGTTGCTGACCCGCCAATCGACGATTGCCCGGCAACGCGATGTGGGCCTCGCCGGCAGCCCAGGCGTACGAATTGTCGAGAGCAGCGGCGACTCAATGACTCTGAACCCTTCCACTCATACATGAACACTTTGTTGAATTCACCACAGTTGAAGTCACCACAAATGATCAGTCGCTTGTTGCCACTCGCCGTCGTTTGTTTGCTTTTCAACGCCTTGCATGCGACGCCGATCCGGGCGGCCAAGCCTGGGCAACCGGTCGTGGCTCGTGTGGAAATGCAATTTGCGAAAGAGGATCAGGTCGTAGATGTCATCGCCAAAGGTGACCTTTTGACGGTGGTTGAAGATCGCGGTGAAGACTACGTGATTGTGACTCACGACGGCACGCGTGGCGCCGTGGACAAGGTGAACGCCGTGGAGCTCGCGGAATCGACCGGCATTTACTCCGAGCTGATTGAAGAGAATCCGGACGAGGGACGTTACCATACGCTACGAGCTTCCGCTTGGTGGGCCTTGGGCGAGCAAGAAAAGGCGATGGCGGATTTCAACGAGGCCATCGAAAAGGGATACGAAGAGGCTCACGCCTATAGCAGTCGAGGACTTTTTCACGCTGCTCGCGGAGAACATGAGAAAGCGATCAAGGATTACGAACGGGCTCTGGAACTGGATCCCGAAGACATCACCCCAATCATCAACCGTGCCGCCGTCCGCATGGCCCAGCGTAAGTTCGACGCGGCAATCGCTGACTACACCGAGGCCTTGGAGGTTCGTGAAGGAAACGCTGGTTTGTTGCGGCAGCGAGCGTTGGCCTACAAATCCGCGGGGCAGATGGAAAAGGCGATCGAGGACTACGACGCGATCGTGGATGACAACCCGGAGGATGTCGCGGCCGTTATGGGACGTGGCTACATTCGTTTTCAGCAGCATAACTACGCGGCGGCGGCAGCGGACTTTTCCGCGGCATTGGAACTGAATGAAAAGGACCCGGTGGCGTGGAACAACCGTGGTTACAACCGCTATCAATTGGGCAAAGCCAAGGACGCCTTGGCGGATTACGACCGAGCCATTGAACTGGCCCCGGAATATGCATTGGCGCACCAAAACCGAGCCTGGTTGTTGGCGACCACCGAAGACGAATCGCTGCGTGATCCAGATGCCGCTGTCGAAGCCGCGAAAAAGGCTTGCGAGCTGAACGGCTATGGGAACGTGAGCGATCTCTCTGCCCTGGCGGCAGCGTTGGCGGCACAGGGTGAATTCAAGGAAGCCGTCGGTTGGCAAGAGAAGGTCGTCGAGTCGGCACCAGAAGACGCCAAGACGTTTGCCTCCAAGATTTTGGATCGCTATCGAGCCGGCAAGCCTTACATCGCCGATCCGATTGCGGCTGAGAAGACGGAGCAGCAGGCCGCCGAAGCAGCCGCGAAAAAGAAGGCTGACAAAGAGAATGCTGCGGCGAAGAAAGAGGCAGCCAAACGGTTGTCAGAGCAAGCTGAAAAAGAAGCCAAGGCGAGCGGGCTCGAGAAAGCCGAGTGATTCGAGGCGAGTGACTTCGCTTCGCCAGCCAACACCGTGAAACGGCGGTTTCACGCCAATTATCAGAGCTTTTTTTGCTTTCTTCTGGAAAAGACTCAAGAAACGCGAAAGGGCCGTTTCGATTGGGGTTGCCGCGGCGTGTGTGGATCTCCGAGTATCGCGCGACGGACGAGGACGAGTTGAGGTCGCGAAGGATCGCGGTCTGACTCAATCAGACTCCTCGCCCGAACACGACGGCTTGGGTTCATAGCAATGATTCCAAGCGGTGCGGAGCAAACTTTTCTATCGTCCAAGGAGGGACGGGAGTGCACACGACTCATCATTCGGCTGGTGTTCTCGACCGATCGCGGCAACTTCGTTGGTTTGGTCAGCATCTGATCATTCAGTGCTTGGCGGTGTGTTTCGCGATTCAATCGTTCGCTTCCACGGCGGTCGGCAGCGACGCGATCTTGCTCGAGTTTTCATCCGCACAGTGCGGCCCATGCCAAGCGATGAAGCCCGTTGTTTCGGAATTGATCGCTCGCGGAGTCCCGGTTCGCCAAGTCGATGTGCAGAGCGAGCCGCATTTGACTCGCCGCTTTGGTATCCGCAGCACGCCGACGTACATCGTCCTGCGAGAGGGCAAAGAGGTCACGCGACTGTTGGGCGTTCAAACGATCAGTGAGCTCACTGATGCACTCAGCCAATCCGCCGCTGGGCCTTTGATCCCGACTCGTAGCACCACCAATCAACCCAGCCTCAACGAACCGCAAACTCGACTGGCACCTCTGACCTCGGGTCAGAACGCGGTGGATCGAAGTCCCCGTCGAGCCATTCGTAAAGAACGTGCGAGTGAACCGTGGGATTCGGATTGGCAATCGCTCAACCAAGGTCCCGCGGAATCGGCCACCCAGTTGACCCACACGCAAGACGCATCGATGGAACCCATGCCGAGCATGTCCTTGGCCGATGCGATCGAGAAAGCAAAATCTGCCACCGTTCGACTGCGAGTCTTCGATGGTCGTGGTTACGGTGCTGGAACCGGAACGATTGTCGACACCAATGGCGATGAAGCTTTGATTCTGACCTGCGGCCACCTTTTCCGCGACGGCGAAGGCAAAGACAAAATCGAAGTGGATTTGTTTGTTGCGGGCGAAGTACGAACCGTCATGGGACAAGTCGTCGATTATGACGCGGGTGATCGTGACATTGGTTTGGTGGCAATTCGTCCCGGGTTCCCCGTCACACCAGTCAAAGTATTGCCGGCTGGCGAAGTCGTCAAAGTGGGCCAGACGGCGTTCAGCTTTGGTTGTGATCGCGGTGATCCGCCGAGTCGTCGCGACACGCGAATCACTGGCGTCGACAAGTACAACCAAAACATCGGTGCGTCGAACTTGGAGATCGATGGTGCCCCGATCGATGGTCGCAGCGGTGGAGGTTTGTTCGACGATCGGGGTGTACTGATTGGAGTGTGCAACGCGGCTGACTACAAATCGGATCTTGGAATTTACACCGGTCCGCGGTCCGTCTATTGGCAACTGGATCGAATCAATCTGACCAACCTCTACCAAGGTGGTGCTGCTGATATGCCTCGCGAGCAAATCGCCTCGAACAATCAGCAACCAACCCGCGAGCAGTCTTTGAATGCTCCTGCTCAGACGCCTCGCAACGAATTCACCATGGCAGCGGCAGGAAGCAGCCCATCGCCAATCGCCCAAGTTTCTGCAACGAAAGAGCCTCGGACTTCGGCAACGGAAATGATCGTGATCTTACGAGATCCCAACGGTCAGCAACGCGAGCAAGTCATGACGCTAAACCAGCCCGATCCGGATTTGGTTCAGCGAATCCGTCAGGCGGCGATGGGGCGATAACTTTGTTCCGCCGCGGCCTGCTGTACACGCTCGGCATCATTTGGTGCCGAATCGTACCAGCGTCTTTGCTGCGATACCGCCGATGCGTGATCGTACGTTTGGCGGCGCGAGAAACGTCCGGGGCTGAGCACCTAGCAGCAAATTTCGCCGCCCGTCGATCGAGAACGCCAGACGAATTGGCTTCCGTTGAGCGCGTGACGTTGTATTCACCGCCATCCCAAGATGACGTCACCGCGAAAGAAGCTCCGATGCCGAAAGCCCATGGCATTTGGCGAGAGCGTGACTCACCCGTCGCGCCCGCGTTGGGTGGAGCGTGGATCGCGGAAGACGTGTTTGATGAACACGAGCTACACGTTCGCATCTCGCTGGACACGCAGCAACGATGGTTGTTTGCCGCGAGGGTTGAGAAAGGCCAGCGAGGTCAGGGCGTCTACTCCGCGTTGCTGGACGTGATTTTGCAAAGCGATGCAAATGTCTGGGCGGCAATCAATCCGTCCAACGTTGCCAGCATGCGTGCGCATAAAAGTTTCGTCGTCGAAACAGCGGGTGTCTTCTGCGTCTTGCGAGTGGGACCCTTTGCATGGGGACGAGTCGCGAATGCGGGTGGCTCTGTTCCTGCAAAATCGGCGGAGCCGGCCTTCAGTGATCACCGCTCGCACGTCTTGAAATTGCAGGACTGCTGCACCACAAATGGCAAAGAAAAACCGCTCGTGATTTGCATCACAAGCGGTCAGTGAATCGCAACGATTGTTGGTTCAGCGAACTTTGGTTCGCCGAGTATCGATCTGGTCAGGCTTGTATTCCGCCGCCGGTGTGCGACGGATGATTGCCCGCGTTGCCGGCTGCGGCTGACACGGCCGCTTGTTGAAGGTGAATCATCAGCTTTTTGTGGTCGCGAACGACTCGCAGGAATTCATCTTCGCTGACTGGTTTTTGGATGTAGTCGTAGACCCCAAGCTCGTCACAACGTTCTCGATAAGAAGCTTCTTCGCAGGCGGTCAAAACCACCGTCGTGACGCGGGCCGAATCCGGCTGCAGCTCGCACATCTCTTCGAGCACATCGATGCCAGTTCCGTCGGGCAGAATCATGTCGAGTAGCAACAGATCCAACCGTGGGGCGCGAGCAAAAATGCCGGTGCGTTTCATGAACAGAATCGCTTCGTGCACGCTTCGAACCAACGTGAGTCGGTGATGCAGCCCGCTGCGACGCAATGCGTGAATCGTAACACGCGCGTCCACGAGGCCGTCTTCCACCAACAGGATTTCCATTGGTTTGGTGCGTGAATCACCTAGCATTCTAAAGCTCCCTTTCGATCAGTTCGGCTTCGAGACGTTCATGACGTGTCATCTCACGCGTGAAGTGGGCAACTTGTTCGGCGAACGACACCACAGCGGTGCGGTCGCAACCACGATATTGTAATTCCTCGGACTGTTCGATGAGATCGCACAGGTCGAGGTAGAGCCGTCGATGCTGTTCGAGTGCTTCGTGCAGTTGAGCTTGTGATTCGCCCGAATCGGTCGCGAATATTCCCAGTTGGGGGGGCGGTGCAGCGGTCTTCAAGTAACCATAGGACTCTTCCAGGCCGAATTGCAACGAGAGCAAGTCGCGAATTTCGCCGAGGGCACGTACAAATCGTTTGATGAGTGATTGGGCGGAGTCCTCCGGGTTCCAATCTTCCGTTTCGCAGAGGGCCCGCAACTCGGCCGCTGCCAACCACAGATTTGGGTTGCTGTCTTTAATTTCTTGCAGAAACGCCGCGTTGATCAGCACTAAGCATTCGGAGGGATCCAAATGATGAGTTTGCGTTACGGCGGCGGCCGCCTGCAGCTTTCTACGCGGATGAGGGTCTACGCTCGTCATACCAATGCAAATCCTCCGTGCTTGGTAACTCTGGCCGAACCCGAAAAGGAAGCGTTTTGCCCAGCGTTCGTGCGTCAGAGCGGTGATTGAGAGGTTACGGCTGCTGAGACCGATCGTCAAGGAAATTGTGGAGCGCGGCGGGGTGGAAATTCGCTTCATGCTGAGTTTTGGCGGCTCATTTTCCCTCTATTCCCCCAAGTCTTCCTCATCCGTTTCCTCTTCCAGATCTCATGTCAAAATGTCGCTGCCAAGTTTCTGGCATCGCCATGCGGACACTTCGACGACTTTACGAGTAGGATCTTGCGTCAGACCGAAGCCGCGAATCTGTTCCACAGCGAAGCGTATCTCGACGGATGTGCTGTATCGCGGATGGATTCCGAAACGTCGATTCGCTTTGTGTCCCCCGCCTCCCCACCCACCTTCTTTTCCCGCCCGATTCACATGTCACCGAAGCATTCCTTGTTGCCCAAGTCGTTGTTGCCCACGTCGTTGACCATGTTTGGGTTGCTGCTCTGCGGCCCGTTTGTTTTCGATTGCCACTCTGTCTCGGCGGAGGAGACCGTCAAGAAGCTGTTGGACAAAGCCAAGACTCTGGTGGATCTAGGGCCAGAAAAAGAGGACTTGGTCGACCCACTGCGTGACATGCAGTCCAACGCCATGAAGAAGCAGTCCGCGCCTTGGGGGCACTGGGGAAGCAATCCGGCGAAATACAGCACGTGGACCAATCACAGCAACCGTTTGATACCGCTGTATACGTTTGGGTACACGCTGAATGAGCTTCGAGAACGCGGCAGTTTGTATTCAAACGCTCAACGCATGCGGGAACACTTTGGTCGCGTCGATGAGCGGACCTTTCATCCCGCGGCCAACTATCACGATCAGGTCGACGTGTATGACTTGCAAATGGCAGCAATCGAATCCGGCAAACGCAACGTGATCTTGATGATCTTTGATGGCATGGATTGGCAAACAACGCGAGCCGCGTCGCTGTATCGCAATCAAGCCAATCGCTATGACAGCGGTCGTGGCACCGGATTGCTGTTCCAGGATTACCGCAGAGTCAAAACCGATTTCGCGTTCATCGTGACCACGCCGTACTCATCGGGGGCCAAGTTGGATGTCAATTCGCAAACCATCACCGCGGCACCCGGGAAGTCGACCGGAGGGTTCTCGCCGGAACATGCGGGCCCGATGCCATGGCACGAGCAATCGCGTCGCGAGTATGTCATCGGCCAAGATCGCGAGGTGCCACACACCTTCACTGACTCCGCCTCATCAGCAACCAGCTTGATGGCGGGTGTGAAAACATACAACGGCTCGATCAACGTCATGCCGGATGGGAAGTTTGCTGAACCCATCGCCAGAACGCTTCAAAAGAAAGGCTACCGAGTCGGTGTGGTGACCAGCGTTCCCGTGAGTCACGCGACACCGGGTTCCGCCTATGCCAACAACGTGGTCCGGCAAGACTACCAAGACATCACTCGTGATCTGGTTGGGTTACCTTCTTCATCGCATCGCAAGGATCCTCTTCCCGGATTGGATTTGTTGATTGGCGGAGGTTGGGGCGAAGGCGTTGGCAAGGATGGTTCCCAAGGTGAAAACTTCATGGCCGGCAACAAGTACTTCCACGAATCGGATCGTGAGGCCCTAAAACGCGACTCAAAGGACGGTGAGGAGAACGCTTATCTGTTGGTCGAACGAACGGAGGGGCGTTCCGGTGCGGAGGTCCTGAATGAAGCGACCGAACAGGCCATCGAAGAAGGCAAACGTTTAGTTGGATTCTTTGGGACGAAGGGCGGGCACCTGCCATTTCAAACTGCCGACGGCAACTTCAACCCGACCTTTGATGTGAAAGGCACCGAACGCTACGACGAGGCGGATCTGATTGAGAACCCAAATTTGTCACAGATGACCGAATCCGCATTGAAGTGGTTGTCATCCTCGAAGCAGCGACCCAGCGAAAAAGAAAAGGCTCCGGGTTTCTGGTTGCTGATCGAAGCCGGTGACGTGGACTGGGCGAACCACGCGAACAACTTGGACAACAGCGTTGGCGCGGTGTTCAGTGGCGAACAAGCTTTTGAAACCGTCGTGAATTGGGTGACACAGCAAAACGCTTGGGACGATACCGCCGTGTTTGTGACCAGCGATCACGGGCACTTTCTGGTGATTGAAAACGAACAAGCGATCAGTAATGCGGCCCAAAAAGCGGCCTCCAGCAATCGCTAGAGTTTGGTGCTTCATCGTGATTGTTGGATCACGTCAGTCGTCGGCAGGGGCTCCGTCCTTCAGCACAAATTTTGCTTTCAACCGAGCTACCTCGTCGGCGAGTCCAGCGTGCCGCACGCTTGCCAGGACTTCGTTGAAGTCTTTGTAGGCATCCGGCGCCTCGTCCCGTGGGTAGGCTCGGCAATTGCTGATGATGTCATGATTCAATAAGTCTTGATCGACGTTGGATTGGTTCAATTGCTTCTTGGCCTTCGTACGACTGAGTTGTCGCCCTGCTCCGTGGTTCACGCTGAATGCGGAGACGGAAGCACCCGGTCGAGCCACCATGATGCTGGAACCATCGCGAGGATTGCCCGGCAACAGAATCGGATGCCCAGTTGATTCAAAGTCTGTTCCCGCGAGTTGTTCGTGTCCTGCGGGAAATGCACGTGTGGCTCCTTTGCGATGAACCCACTGTAGTTTGCCATCGATCGGTTCTTGGCGTGCAATGTTGTGGCTGATGAAATAGATCAGTTCGCCTTGGACGCCAGGGAAAACGTCACGGAATGATTCCAAAACGAGTTGGTTGATCAGCAAGTGATTCACCGTTGCGAAGTTCGCTCCCATGGCCATGTCGCAGAGGTACTTTTGGCCTTCCGGGGATGCCGCTTCCGCGTAGACCAATTGCGGGTCACCGGCGGGGAAAGCCAGCCCGGTTGATTGGAAGTGTGCCTTCATGGCGCGGAACTGTCCCATCGCTAAGTCGTGACCAAAACCGCGAGAGCCGCAATGTGACAGAAACGCGACCTGACCATCTCGCAATCCCCACTGCTCGCCGATCGCACGCAGTTCAGGGTCTTGTGAAAGCGAGACCACCTCGGCTTCACCAAAATGGTTGCCACCGCCATAGCTTCCGAGTTGACGGTATTTGCTCTCGATCCGATCCCGTTTGTCACGCTGGCGTCCCATCCAATCCAGTCGTGCCGCCAACGTGTCGACGGAACCATCGGGCGCCGTGTGCGAGGCGTCTTCGCAGCGTGAAGCCCAACTCTTGGGGATGCCAAGTTTCTTCAGCACGGATTTCGAGGCACCCTCGGTTGCCAATTGGAATCCCAGTGCCGCGTCGACGCTTCGGCTTTTGGGGGCGTGTCGCTGACCGCGTCCCGCACCGGTGGGGACGCGTTTGGCAATGGCTTGAATGATGCGTCGACGAACTTTTTGGTCCGCGATTTCTTCGGCGGGCAGATTGGTTTGCAACAAACTCATGCTGCACTTGATGTCGACGCCGACCGGACCAGGATAAACGTGGCTGGGCGAAACCATGACGCAACCAACCGGTGCGCCGTAGCCCACGTGTGCGTCCGGGTTCAGAACCACGCGGGATACACCGGGAGCCAAGCGACTGTTGATGGCTTGTTGAAAGGTTTGACTGCCAAAACTTTCACGAATTGGATCGGTCCCAATCACTGTGATCGGGGAATGATCGTCCCCAACGGGCAGCGTCGCGATTGCTGGTCCCTGGACCTGAAGCATTTCGTGCATTGTGTCGACGGAATCCATCATGGTTTCCTTGTAGATGATGGAGCCGATGGATGCAGAGGATCGCTACTCTTCGTGCCGGCTCATAAGCGTTGGTTCATTCTGATTGAATCTTTCAGCAGCAGAGAGCGATGCCGATTCAAAAGGTTCGCTTCGAAACAACATTTCAGGCAGTCCTGCGGCTTCGATCGTCGCGTTGGTGTCCAGAAAGCAGCGTCGCCGGCTCTGCAGTCAATTTCACCAACGAGGATGTTTCTTGGCGGGTCTAACGGATCGTCCGGTTGCTAACGGGGCGACAAACGAGGACCCGTTTCGCGGGTTGGACCACCGATACGAAACATCTCTAACAATTCGGTTTGCCGATTGAACAGGTCTTTGGAGTGTGGCTGCTCCACCGTTGGAAGCCGCTGTGGCCGCGAAGTCGCTTCTGGTGTCGATATCTGTGAACGAGAAGTTTTTTGAGTCGTCGACTCGAGCGAATCGCTTGGTTGGATCGGTTCCGTTTCGTCGTTCTCGACAAATGTGGCGGGTTGAACAGCAGCGGAAGACGAGCTGGGTTCGCTCGGTTGGTTGCTGACCGAGACCGATTGTGGAAGTTGGGCGACGAAGCTTTCGAGTGTCAAAAGCAAGACAGAATCACCCTGCAGCGGAACGCTCGCGGTTTGGCCGGGGCCGTCTGAACCATGTTTGCGTTTGGCCATTTGAATCAGAGGGCTCGACTCCGGTGACCCGGGGACGCTGGCGGCCAAGGCGGATCGCAGATTGGCTTCAGTGATCCTTCGGTTCGGGCGAGAACTGTGAAGCGGACGAACGAACTGCAGAGAACCTGAAGCCTCACCACCGTCGCGATGGCAGCTTGCACATTGCGACAGCAGAATGGGTTGCACCCGAGCGGTGAACGCGTGCAGCAACCACGAATTCATGACCTCGCGATGCAGACTGTCCAGTTCCGGCGAATCGTTGCTTGGTTGCGAGGTCGGAATTGGATTGAGATCGTCTTGCCGATGAACTTCGTCGGAGGTGGTGCTGACGGCGGAAATCAATTCCACCGAGTGTCCGGCGGGGAGTTCCTGAAGTTTCTTCGGTTTCGACTCGACGTATCCTGCTTGTTGGACCGGCGAAGGATTGACTTCATTAGCGACCGAAGGCTTCGTGACGTGCCGCAGTCGAGATTCGATTTGCTGTGCTTCGCGGGATTGCGGATCGATTTGATAGATCGTGAGCAACTGCTTGGTGGCTTCCGAATAGAGCCCTTGGTCCACACACCATTTGGCCGCAGATAGGGCTCGTTGTTCGGGGCGTTGTGAACTTCGTGGACGCATCCACTGCTGACGAAGCTCGAACAAAGCATGCAGGTCGTCGCGAGCACCGATCACATCCTTCGCGGGAACGCGAATTTCTGATCCGTCCTTGTGAATCACGATCGATTCGCCGGTCACTTCGACCAGCCCAGTCATGACTCGGTCGTTGCGAAGCAACACAAACTGCTGTTTGTGCTGCGATCTATCGTGGAACTTGGTTTCGTCCGCGTGAGCCACTTCCGTCATGTGCGCCAGAATGAACAGTCCCACCAAGCACATTGCATGGGCAATTCCCCGCCAAACTCGCGGTGGCGAGTTGGTGAAACGGAAACGCAACCATCTCCGTGAACCGGGGAATTGCGTGATCGGGAACTGTACGAGGACATCCATGGTGAACTTCGCTACCAAATTTCAGCTGATGGCGTCAACGTTTCCCTCGATGTCGATTTTCGACGTTGGTTTCATTTGCTGTTTTAAGGCGGTCTCATTGACTGGCATCAAAGTCTGCCGCGGAACGCAGTTTGCAAGCGGCTTTTACGGGAATTCCGACGCGGGTTTGGGCTATCGGTCGAGTTTGATTTTGCGAGACACTGCCATCGTTCCTGTCATTCTGCCCACGCTTCTTTGACTACCAACACTTTGAAACGACGATCTCCCATGCGTTCTGACGGATCTTTCTGCCGCATTGGTCGCCCGCGTTGTGCCCTCGCGTTCCAATCAGCTTTCCTGCCATTGGCGATGATTGCTTGCTGCTTGGTCTGCATCTTCTGGATGGCGACTGCCAGCACCCAGGTCGTTGCCCAAGACGCCTATTCCAATCCCGCGGTGACGCAAAGGAATGCGCCGCAAAACAATGCGGCCAGCCCCATCATGCAGGTGGCCGCTTACACGCCCTTTCAGGCCGAGGATGGCGGCACCGGTACTGCGGAGACCGGCGGCGATACGGCAATCATCAAACCGAAACATCGTGACGACCTGAGCACGGTCGATGCGGTCGCGGCGGAAATCGAAAAGGTCAACAACGATGCGGGGATGGATGCCGAATTCAAAACCAAATTGCTGGAAACGTTGAACAGTTTGCAGCAGGTTTTGAAATCAAAACAAGAAGCCATCAACAGCATCGCGGCTGGTGAGAAATCGTTGCTGTCACTGGCTGACGAAAAGAAACGCTACAAGTCGTTGGCGAGCCAAGAGACGTCTGCGCAAACGCCCGTGGTGGATCGCTACATGGAATTGGAGCAGATTCAACAAAAACAGGCAGAAGCAAATTTGGCGTTGGGAGCGGCCCGCAGCAAATTGCAGAAGGTAGAAGCGGACATTTTAGCTCGGAAGGACCGGCTGGAAAAACTGCCTGAGCTGATTGTTGAACAACGCAAGAAGATCGAAGAGTTGTCCACACAAACCGTCGGGGAACTCAGTGGTGACCCCGATGGGCAATTGCGTGCGATTCGTGAAGTCGAATTGAAGGAGCGGTTGGAAGAAGCGCGTCAGCGATTGGCGATGTTCCAACAGGAACAGACGCTCTATGAATCGCAATCGGATTTGATGCCGTTGATGAAGACAGCTGCGGAGAAAGAGGTCGCCGAGGCGGAGGCGAAGGCTCGCGCGTGGTCGGCAATCCTGGCTGACAAGCGTCAAAGTGAGATCTCCAAAGACCTTGACCGCTACAAACAAGAGCTTTCGAAAGAAGGGAAGAGTCCTGACAACTCATTGATCCTTTCACTCGAGAATAGCTGGTTGAAAATTGCGGGAGAGAAAGACCGCATCAATCGGATGTTCGATGACGAGAAAGCTGAGCTCGATAGCTTGATGACTCGGGATGCCGAAGTCACCAAAAAGATTGAAGAGAACGCCGCGGGCAAAAACGGACAATCCAGCACCTTGGGCGTGGAATTGCTGCTGCTCAAGAACAAGCTTCCCCCGCTCGGTCCCATCCGAGCTCGAGTGGACGAGCTACGACAACGCGTCGAAAAAAATCGCGCCTTGCACACTCAGCTTGAGCTAACACTCGAAGGCATTCTGGATAATTCCTCGATCGGGCTCTCGCTGGAAACGATCGAAGGCATCTCGATCCCGCAGGAGAAACTGTCAGACAGCGAGGTTCAGCTGTTGAACAAATTTCTGACCGATTTGAATGAGTACATTCTTCAGATGGTGAACCTGCAGAGTGCGCTGCAGTCGAAAGTGAGTTTGGTGGAAAGGCTCTCGTCCAAGATCGAGACCAACATCGTTTGGATCAAAAGCCAGCCCGCTTTTCAGCCGCATGACTTAATCGTTTCGTGGCAAGTGTTTCGGGCGATCGTGCACCCAGACAATCTGATTCTGTTGGGCAGAAGCGTGCTGAAAGGATTGCTCAAGCGACCTGAGCTCATTGCTATCACGGCGATTGCATTTTTTACCATTCTCTACGGCGGTGCCCGTTTGAGGCGGCGGATCGCCAAGCACGGCGAGAAAGCACGCAGCCGACAAAGTGTGTCGCTGAAACCGACCTTGGCCGCGACGTTGTTGTCGTGGGCATTGGTGTTGCCGTTGGTCGGATTGCTTTGGATCATTGGCGACGCCTTGGTGGCATCTGGTGCGACGGAGGCCATCGTGCATGCCACCGCGAAAGCGTTCAAACTGGCCGCAATCGCGGTTACGCCTGTGGAACTGCTGCGACAATGCTTGCGTCGCGAGGGATTGGCCATCGCACACTTCAACGCGGATGAGGGTTCGATCGCACCGCTGAGAAAATGGCTGCGTTTGCTGATCGATATTGGTGTGCCGTTTTTGCTGTTTTACGGGATCGCAGAGAATCTCGGTCGATGGCAAGCCGCAGCGGCTTTCAGTCGTGTGATGCTTGTTCTCAGCATGGTTTTGATCAGCGTCATGCTTTGGCGTTCGTTCTCGCCCCGGCATGGTGTTTTTTCCAAACACATTTCGCTGAACCCCAGTGGTTGGCTTTCTCGTTTGAGGTTCCTTTGGCTCGGCTTCATCGTCTTGGTGCCAATGGGAATCGCGGTGGTCGCTTTGGTCGGTTTTGGCAGTGGTGCTCGCGTACTGGCAGAACAGCTTTATTGGACGCTTTGGTTGTGCTTGTTGACCTACTACATCAGTGGGTTCGTCAATCGTTGGTTGTTGACCAATCGACGTCGACTATCGATGGCTGTTTACCGCGAACGATTGGAAGAGTCGGAGCGATTGGGAGCGGGCGGTGTGGAGATCGAACCGTCCACGACAATGGAAGCTTCCGAGATCAATGCCCAAACAACTCGTCTGCTTCAAACCATCTTGTTCATTGGGGCGTTGGTCAGCATCGCGTTGATCTGGTCACCGGTTCTGCCCGCGGTCGATTATTTAAGAACCGTGGAGTTGTGGAATACTGAGGACGCGGATGGAAAAATTCAGCCAGTCACGCTGAGGAATTTGGTATTCGCCATTCCAATCATTGTTTTGACATGGGCTTCCGTACGGAACTTGCCCGGTTTGTTGGAAGGCGTGTTGTTGGAACGTTTGCCATTGGACAAACCTGCGCGTTACGCAATCACAACCCTTGGCACTTACGCGCTGATCACGATCGGGATTTTGTTGACCGCGAAAGCATTGGGACTTCATTGGCAAAACATTCAGTGGTTAGTAGCGGCGTTGGGTGTGGGATTGGGTTTCGGATTGCAGGAAATCTTTGCCAACTTCATTAGCGGTTTGATTTTGCTGTTTGAACAACCGATTCGAGTCGGTGACGTTGTCACGTTGGGTGACACGACGGGTGTTGTGGCACGGATTCGAATTCGAGCGACCACGGTGACGAATTGGGACCGTCAGGAATTGATCATCCCCAACAAAGATCTGATCACGGGGCGATTGGTGAACTGGACTTTGACGGACAGTACTAACCGAATCGTTATCAACGTGGGGGTTGCCTATGGCAGCGACACCGACGCGGCCTGTAACTTGCTCAGGACAATCTGTGATGAGCACCCGGGAATCTCGAAGGATCCCGAGCCGGTGGTGACATTTGAAGGGTTTGGTGATTCGACATTGAACCTGGTATTGAGGTGTTACCTGTCGACTTTGGATGAGCGACTGAAAACGATTCATCAGTTGCACACGGAGATCAACAAACGATTCAACGCTGCCGGTTTGGAAATCGCTTTTCCACAACGCGATCTTCATTTGCGTTCTTTGCCGCCGGAATTGATGGAGCGAATGGCGGGAGGAAGCAAGGCGTAGGGAAGGCAAACCGCCGACAGCGTGAAGGTGTTTTCAAGGCAGCGATCGGCGAGTTGTTTTCCAGTCCCATCGCGTGTCAACTGAACGCGAGCCGCCCGTCACTCCACGCTGTGTCGGCGGTGTTCGTTGCAGTCAGTCGCTTGGACCTGAGGACAGAGACTTCGCATGACCATTGATTCGAAACAGCGTCCTCATGTCGTCGTGATCGGTGGCGGTTTCGCGGGGCTGCAAGCCGTTCGCGATTTGAGGAAGGCGGACGTTTCCGTGACCTTGCTAGATCGACGGAATTTTCATTTGTTTCAGCCGCTCCTCTATCAGGTCGCGACGGGGGAGCTTTCGCCGGCGAACATTGCGACGCCACTTCGAGGCATTCTTCGC
This sequence comes from Rhodopirellula halodulae, assembly GCF_020966775.1. Classification (NCBI taxonomy): domain Bacteria; kingdom Pseudomonadati; phylum Planctomycetota; class Planctomycetia; order Pirellulales; family Pirellulaceae; genus Rhodopirellula; species Rhodopirellula halodulae. The sequence goes on from NZ_JAJKFV010000029.1 coordinate 1,941,436, forward strand.
AAGCAAGCCAACGCCCGAGTGTTGCTGGAAGAGGTGACGTCGATTTCGTTGGCGGATCAATTGGTCAGAACGACGGATTCGTCCATCCGTTTTGATTACTTGGTGGTGGCAACGGGTGCGATTCATCACTACTTCGGTCGGGAAGAGTGGCGTTCGTTGGCACCCGGACTGAAAACGATCGAGAACGCAACCGAAATTCGTCGTCAAATCCTGGCGGCATTTGAGGCGGCCGAACGATGCAACGACCCCGACGAAGTTCATGAGATGCTGACGTTCGTGATTGTCGGCGGAGGACCCACAGGATGCGAGTTGGCGGGAGCTTTGGCTGAAATTTCGCGTCACACGTTGCAGAACGATTTTCGATCGATTCAACCAGCCGACGCCAAAATCGTTCTGGTCGAATCGGGGGATGCTCCGCTGGACGTTTATCCCGAGCCGCTACCCAGTCGAGCCGCTGATGATCTGCGGCGATTGGGCGTGGAGGTTCGGTCGCAGTGCCGAGTCGTTGAAATCGAGCCAACACACGTGATGGTTCGAAACAAGGTCACGGAAGAGGTGACGCGATTGAATACTCGGACGGTGTTGTGGGCCGCTGGTGTGAAGGCTAGCCCGCTCGGTGGCATCCTTTGCGAAGCGGCAAAGGTGGAGCCTGATCGCGGTGGACGCGTGCCGGTCAAGGAGGATTTGTCATTACCGCAACACGCGAATGTGTTTGTTTGCGGTGATCTGGCGAAGGTGGAAATGAAAGATGGCAAAGAGGTTCCCGGACTTGCACCCGCGGCAATGCAAATGGGAGCCCATGCCGCAGCATGCATCCACGCAGATTTGCGATCGAAAGAACGCCGGCCATTTCGATATCGCGACAAAGGAAGCCTCGCAGTGATCGGCCGTTTTAGTGCCGTTGGTCAGATCGGCCGCTACAAGGCCAAAGGCTTTGTCGCTTGGTTCATTTGGCTTTTCATTCACCTGATGTACATCACCATGTTTCGCAACCGGCTGTTGGTGCTGATGCAATGGGGATGGACGTTCTTCACGCACGACCGGTCCGCGCGTTTGATCACCGATGGTGCGAATGTCGAGATCTCAACGATGGAGCAGGCAACGGGTTGGAACGAGGATCCGGCGATGCCGACCAATCGCAATGGTGCAGCGAGAACTCCGGTGGCTTCCGATTCCGACTTGAACGTTTGATCAACGCGACAGGGGTGAGAGGCTTTCAACTACAATGACCGCCGTCAGTGATTCATTGTCTTTGTGAGGCTTCCATGCGGTCGCGTTTGGTCATTTCTCGTTGGGTTTGTGTGTTGTGTCTGTCCGCTATCGTCGCGGGTGCGTCGGCGGAGGATGAATTGTCGTTTGACGTCCGCTTGCTGACGTTGGATGCAAACGAAGGCATCGCGGCGGGGGACGTGGATGGCGATGGTAAAAAGGACCTCGTCGCCGGTCGCAATTGGTTTCGCAACGGCGATTGGGCTCCTCGTCCGTTGCGAGCCGTCGACGATTGGAACGGGTATGTCCAAAGCAACGGCGACTATCTGTGGGACGTCGATGCGGATGGGCGGCTGGACGTGATCGCGGGATCGTTCCTTCCCACGGAGGTGAATTGGTATCGAAACCCGGGCGATGAAGCGTTGCGGCTAGGCAAGATGTGGCCCGAATCGACCTTGGTTGACACCGGTGCGTCAGCCAACGAAGGCCAATTGTTCGAGGACATCGATGGAGATGGTCGACCTGAATGGATCGTGAACAGTTGGAAGAACGAGGTTCCCACGGTGATCTGGCGATTGGAACCAAAGAAAGCCGAGAAAGAAGGGGCCCCCGCCTACGCGTTGGTCCGACATGAATTGGGCGATCAATTCAATGGACACGGCATCGGTGTGGGAGACCTGAATGGCGACGGAAAAAAAGACATCTTGGTGGGGTGGGGATGGTACGAGCAGCCTGCCGAAGATCCGTGGAGTCAACCGTGGATCGCACATCAGGATTGGAAATTACATGCCAGTCTGCCGGTCATCATTGAGGACATTGACGGGGACGGAGACGCGGATGTGATCTTTGGTCACGGCCACAACTATGGGTTGGAATGGTGGGAAAACACAGGCGTCGATTCAGAGGGCAATCTCGAGTGGGAAGCTCATGAAATTGATAAGCGATTCAGCCAGCCTCACAGCATGGTGTGGACGGACTTGGATGGGGATGGCAATAAGGATCTTGTGACCGGAAAACGTTACTTCGCTCACAACGGAAATGACCCGGGGGGCAAAGAGGTGCCGTGCCTGTACTGGTACTCGTTCGATCCTGCGTCAAAATCGTTTGACCGGCACACGATTGATGAAGGTCGTGTGGGGACCGGTTTGCAAATTGTGGTGGAAGACCTCAACGACGACGGGCACAAGGACATTGCGGTTGCCGGAAAGAGCGGCACGTATTTGTTGTTGGCAAAGCCCTGAGAAAGCTCCAATGCTCGGAACGTGATTGACTTCATCGCGTTCCGGTGGGTTGCTAATCGGTGAAGGCTCCGCCAAGACCTCGTGACGCCTCTTCGAAAGCCCACCGTGCAGACAGTTTCCGATTCTTCGTTGGATGATGCGTCGATCACCATCCAAGAAGCTCAAACAATTGTAGATCAGTGGATCCAAACCATCGGAGTTCGCTACTTCGATGAAATGACGAACCTGGCCCAATTGATGGAAGAGGTGGGCGAGGTCGCAAGGGTTCTTTCGCGAACCAAAGGCGAACAATCGCTGAAGCCAGGATCGCAATTGGGTGAATTGTCTGACGAGTTGGCTGATGTCCTGTTCGTCGTGATTTGTTTGGCCAACCAATCAGGAATCGATTTGACGGATGCCCTTCGTCGCAATCTGGAGAAGAAGACGCGACGCGATCTGACTCGCCATCGATCCAATTCCAAATTGACCGGCGGTTCCGATTCATCTCCCGCCGAGTAGAGGTGGCCACGATGGACTTTGCGGAGGTCGTTTCGGATCCGGACACTTGGAAATTGGTCGCGGTCTTGTCATTGGGGATCTTTGTCCAGGCTGCCGCTGGATTCGCGGCTGGTTTGTTGATCGTCCCCTTGTTGCTTTGGGCCGGCTACACCATTCCGGAAGCCCAGACTTCACTGTTGGTTGCAACAGTGCCTCAAAACATCTGGGGAGTGATCTCGTTCCGAGATTCGCTGGAAGGCAAACGGTTGATTGCGCCCGGTGCGGCTCGGTTGTTGTTCTTGCCAGTGGGCGTTTTGACGCTGCAGTGGATGGAATCGTTTTCAGTGATGACGTTGAGACAGGTCGTCGGAGCGGCTGTCTTGCTCGCAACGATCGCGAATCTTTTCTTTCGTCCCACACCGCGAAAATCGGTGGCGGCATTTTGGGGATTTTTGGCGTTCCCGTTGTCGGGGTTCATGCAAGGTTTGGTCGGGATGGGTGGGCCGCCAATGGTTTTGTGGGTGCAGGCTCACGATTGGGACACACGTCGTTCTCGCGGGTTTTTGTTCTCGATGTATCTGATCAGTTTGGCACCCGGGATTGCGGTCTTGGTTTGGTTCTTCGGTGCTCGAGTGATTCCACCGGCATTGATTGCCGGAGCGGCGATTCCTATTTTGCTGGTCGTCACCTGGGCGGGGTTGCGCGTGGGAACCGCACTTGGAACCGAGCGGCTGCGACGCGTGACAATGGCATTGTTATTGCTGATGGGATTGGCTGGGCTGGCAGCTCCGTGGCTGACTCCGCCGACTTAACGAGAAAACGAAATGAACTTGTTGGCTTCTTCCGTCCAAATGGCTTCGGACGCACCTTTGTGGTCCATGCCTTCACTGATCGCGTTGTTTGCGTTGACGTTGATGGAAATTGTGTTGGGAATCGACAACATCGTTTTCATTGCAATCTTGACCGGCAAACTGCCGGCGGAACGACGTTCATTCGCTCGCCGTTTCGGCTTGTTCCTCGCGATGGGAATGCGGATCCTGTTGTTGATGATGGTCGGTTGGTTGATGAGTCTTCAATCGCCGCTCTTCGAGCTGTCGTCCCTGATGCCGATCGAGTCACTCAAGGAATATCTGACTTCCGACGGGGAGGTGAATGAGATCAGCGGCCGCGATTTGATTTTGCTGTTGGGTGGTCTGTTTTTGATGTTCACGGCGGTTCGCGAAATTCACCATAAGATCGAAGGTGAACGCGATGATGATTCCACGATGGACATGGATTTGCCCGAGGCGGATGCAGCGATCAAGTCGCGAAAACCGGTGACCGTTGGATCCGTTTTGTTTCAAATCGCTGTGATGGACGTGATCTTTTCACTCGATAGCGTCATCACCGCGGTCGGCATGGCGTCCCACCTTCCAATCATGATCGGTGCGGTGGTCATCAGCGTGGGAGTGATGATCACTTTCGCGAATCAGATCAGTGACTTTGTGCAGGAACACCCCACCGTCAAAATGCTGGCGTTGTCATTCCTGATTCTGATTTCGGTGGTTTTGCTCAGCGAAGCGGTGGGGACGCCGATCAACAAAGGTTACGTGTACTTCGCCATGGCGTTTTCATTGATGGTCGAATTTCTCAACCTTCGCATGGCCAAGAAAGCCAAACTCCAGCACGCTTGATCCGGGTTGCAATCGACGAGGCTCACTGCCCACGGTTCCAAAATTCGCGGAACGACTGTTTTCGCGAAAGATGGGATTGGTTCTTTTGCATTGCCTGCTCGGAGCCGGATTCGTCCGACAACGTTGGCGGGTACTTGCCCATCGATTGGAACGGCAGTGGAAGCGTGGACTGACCGGCAAGTGTGTTCAGGTCGGCGTCCTTGTCCCATCCGACACCGTGAAGGACGAAGTCACGTTGCTGTCCGGCGGCGATGCCCGTCTTTGGTTCCGCGAATCGCAATCGGATCTCGTCGCCACCGGCGATGACGACCATGGAATCATCCCACTGCGTGAGCAGTTGCTTGGCATCGCCGTACCGCGTCAGGCCACCTCGCAGTGGTGGCCAGCGAGGCGTGTCGGTGCTGTTTTGATAGTCGTAGGTTTCTGCGCGACGGGGGCCCGGCTTGGTTCGCTTTGAAAATCCGTGCCATGCAACTTCGGCCGACTGCAGCTCCAACGGAATGGATCGGACTTGAGATTCCAGTTTGGCGATATCCTGGTCGGTGCGAACGGAAACCATCGCGGAATCCCAGTAGATTTGATTGGTTGTGCGAATTCGAACCCGAGGATCTTGCTTGTTCACCCATGGCGTGATGTCGACCACGATCGTCTTGTTTTTGCCGCCCGGAAAACCAATGTAAGGTGAAGCCAACTTCCATCCGTCTACGGATTCAGGGCCGGGGATCCAAAGCGAAGGCGGTTCGGGAGCCTTGAGTTTCGGGTTTTGGTCAATCTGGATATTCAGCGACGTGTCGGTCGGCAAAATCCAGCCATTCAAGACCAGGTGAATGTTCGCATTGGCATCAAGCTCGTTTGTGACTCGGTCACTCAAGTCCAAATCGATCCAGTGTGGCGGACAGAGGCCTTGTCGGTAGCGATGTTCAAATCCTTGGACGTGGTCACCATCGTTGGCATGAAGCTCCGATGCCACGTCGTTGCCCGTCGTGTCCGTTGCTATTGAGACCGGGGTCAGTTCCGATCGATCAAACACATGCACATGAGGTTCCGCGACCGAAGGCGGACCCACTTTTTCGTTCGTGTACACGACCAGTTCAGACGGGTGGTCGATCGCGGTCAGGTGCAAATGATCGAAATAGGCAATCTCCCAGAGTTCTTCTGTGACCCGCAGTTCGTAGCTTCCGTTGCGAGGTTGTAAGAAGCGACCTTCGACCAACAGATGTTCCCAAGGTCGATCGGGAACCACTTGGCCCGGCGACGTCTGCAAGCCAAGCGGTGCAGCCCACAAGCAATCCGTCACAAATTCAAACGACTCACCGTTGAAAGCGTACAGGTAGGGGCAGGAACCTTTGAGCGTTTGTTCCTCTTCGATCATCACCCCTGGTTCGATGGTTGGCACCGATTGAGTCAAACCGTTCGGAAAGATCACTCGAAGATTGCCTTTGTCGGCCAGTCCGTCCAATCCGAAGTGAGTGGAAGGTTCCGTGACGATTCTGGAACGGTAGTGCGGGCCAAATCGCAGTTCCAAAACGGAGCCGATCGCATAGTGATTGACTCGGCCGCTGTTGGCATTGTTGTCGTCGATTCCTTTGAAGCGAACCGCGACGGCTTTGCCGGGAACCTTCGTTTGGTTATTGCCAACCCAGGCAGGTGATTGCTTGGGCGATTTGGCGTCGCTCCATCCTGCGAGGTCAACTTGCAAGTCTCCATCGAAATCAATGGCTAATTTAACCGTTGATGTTTGACCATCCATTTCACCCGTCCATGACAAGTCTTGTTGTGCACCAAGACTCGATGTCGAATCGTCAGCCGATTGTGGGCTGAATTCAATTGCGGAGGAGGGAGCACCCGATCGAAGGCATTCGTAAAAACTGTCGTTGTCCAAATCCGCAACGATGATTGAACCCGGTTCGTCCGATGCGGAATCAGGCCAGCGAAATGTTTGTGTTTCGTCGACATTCCAAATCCCGATGTCGCCTGTGTGCGATAAAACGAGTTGCCCTTGATCACGGCCTCCGATGACGAGGTCCCAAGACACATTGCCGTCGACATCTTCGATGGCTAGTGAATCTGCTCCCGTGAGAGCAGGAACATCGTCGCGGTAAGAAAAGCGAAACTGAAGGTGCAGTAAGTTTTCGATCCATCCGACTCGACCGGATTTTGGGTGAACGGTGATGACGTCTAAATCCAAATCACGATCGAGATCCGCGATGGCGACTGCCGATGGCGGATCGTCGGAGTCCCACGAAGTTGCTTGCTTTTCATTGGACGGCAGAGGGAAGAACGTTCGGTTGCCTCGGTTGATCAACAACTCCCAACCGCGTTCGGTGCCGGCCATCAAGTCCAAGTCCCCGTCACCTTCGAAGTCGCCACTGATCAGAACGGACGTCGGTGGTAGTGCGTCGAGAGCTTCGTTGTCTTGGGATTGAAGTCCCTGTGAGGCGTCAGCGTTGTCTGTCCCAAACGACCGGCCGTCCACCACAATCAGACGTGCGCCTGAATCACCTGACAGCACAATGCTTCGCACGGTGTTGTGGCTTTGTGAGGTTCCGTCTTGTCGCAAACGACCAGGCGAACTCGAATCAACCATGAACAGGTCCGCCACGGTCATGTTCGCCCATTGGCCGTCGATCTCCAAAGTCGAATACCGTGCCCAATCGTCCTGGGTTTGCATCCACAGAGTCAGACGCGATCGTTCCTCGGCCGTCTCCAAAGCCACGATGTCAGGTCGAAGATCGAGGTTGGCATCGATCGCGACCATGGATGCATTCGTCCATTCGGTGGAATCATCCTCCGCAGCGGCCGGCAAGCGACTCACCGCGAACTGAAGGGGCTCGCTGAACGTTTCGAGTTTTGATTGCTCAGAGACTTCCGCAGACAAACGTCGCATCGATTCGAATCGGATCAGGTCCAACGGGTGAGGCGAGGCGCGACGCCGGTCGGTCTTGATCAATTCGGTGGAATTCAAAAGGTTGAACCACAACATCATTTGGTTGTCGGCCTCAGTGAAGCGACCTTCTTCCACGGCGTTGGCGATGCCATCGACCAGTTCCGCGGGAGTCTTGCCGATGGGTGCCGTTTGTTGTCGCAAGGTGGGCTCGATTGATGCGGCCAACGTTTCTGTTCGCCGGATGGCATCGACGGCTTCTTTGGATTGGCTTGCGATTCCCAAGCGAGCCGCACGAACAGCCAAATAAAGATTGTTGGGTTGTTGGTTGGAAAGCTGGGCCAGCGAGTTTGCCGCTGGGGTAAGCAGTTCTTCTGGAACACCGCGGATGGGATCTTCCAGCACATCGATGACTTGGGTCAAAGTCCCGGCAAGCAATACGGAGGTGGAGTTCTCGGACTTCGATTCCGAAATGGCTTGGATCAGGTTTTGAAAGACTTCCTTGCGGATGGATTGCATCACGGAACGAGGCAGCAAGCTGGCCTCGTTCAGGTCAACGCGAGCGTTCAGCCAAGTGGAGACATTGGAGTCGCCACCAAGTTTGCTGTAACGCTCGATCAATTGCCGAGATTCTGAAAGCAGACCGGACAACCGTTGTCGGGCGGCTCGTTTGTCTTCCGCTTTGGCGGATGCATCGTTGGCAACGGAAGCCAGTTCGTCGATGGTAAGAACGCGGTTGAGCGCCCGGTTCAGAGCAATCGAAATGTCATCGGGACGAGACTCTGCAAGCTCTGCCCATGCGGATTCTGCCTTGTCGGTTTCGAGGTTTTCCATCGAAGCCAATGCGACACGATTCAGTTCCAGGTTCTTGGTGGCCAACTCAGTTCCGGCACCGCCATCTCGCGGTTTGACGTTGTCGTCTCCGCCGGGCCCAATGGGATTCTGGCTGAACCACCATGTGCCGACTGCGATCAGGACCACCGCGAGAACTAAAAACAACCAAGTCTTGGAAGACGAAGAGGGGGCGGGAGTCGTCGAAGTCACCGGATGCATCCTTGAAGAACAAACTGACGCGTGATCAGAGCGGGATGCAGTTTAACAAATCAGTGTCGAAGCGAAGCGCAGGATGATCGGCGATACCCGGCTGAATTGTGAACCGGTTGATCGCATTGCAAACACAACGCAGTTGGCTCAACCGCGAAGCGAGATGCCAAGTGGCAACGTGTCGCCGAACACGGCCTGTTGTTCTTCGTGATCCAATTTACCGCCGTTGCGTACGAGCTCTTTCCAATGATCGGGGGCATCAAGGCGTTTCAGTAGCGTCAATGCTCGATCTCGCGTGGGCTGATCGACGTCGCGAAAACGGTCGTCGCATCGACGGGTCATCTGCGTGATGGTGAATGCCGCGAGTCGCCGAACGGCACTGTCTTGCGTTTCAATGGACTTTGAGTGGGTCAGCTGAGCCATCCAGTGACCGATATCGCCCGCAGGAACAATCAGATTCATGGGGCCATAGGCCAAGACTCGAGACGCAAGACGTCCGAGCGTCCATAGCAAGCTGGGGTGCAGTGGTGCCATCTTTTTGCGATCCAAGGCTTCTAAGATCGCCGACGCAAACGCTCGTTTGGTATCGATGGGCAATCGTTCCATGGCGCCGATCGTACGCCAAGCTTCGTTGGCTTCCGCCATGTCTTGGTTGGACGGTCCGGCGAGCAACCATTTACCCAGTGTGGTTGCCAGTTGTACCTGTTGCCCGGACGTCATGCCTCCCGCGATTCGACGCCAAAGAACATAGGATTCAGCACGGACTTGTTGATCCGCGTGAGCGATCTTTCCATGAATCATCCGCCACGTCTGTGACGTTCGCCAATCGTCCACCGCCACGCCGTAACCCGGACGCAGAGCAAACCCGGCCAGGTTCAGCCAACGTGATTCGTGTGAGGGCGATTGTCGGCGTTGATCCTGCACGTCCATGAGAGCTTCCCAAAGTTGCCTTAAGAACGATGGCGGCCATTGATCGCGTGAACTTCCAACGGTGGTCTGCAATCGTTTGACCAACAAGGATGGCTTCAAAGATTTCTCAACGAACACGCGTTGGATCAATTGCCGACACTCATTCAACGTTTCTTCGTCGACGATGCCCGCCGACTCACCTTCGTACTCATGGGATTCGCGATCGGTTTCCAGCGTGCCGCGAATGTCGAATTCCAATCGCCAGCGTTTTGGCCCCGAAACACAGAACAGTCCGACTGTGCCAATTTCTGACAGTTCGGATTGGATGACAATTTCCATTGTCGATTGATCACGTCGTTTGCGATCGCGAAGTGCCGTTTGGATGGGCGGCAGTGGCGTCATCGTGTTGGGATCAATGTCGACGACGTCGCCGGGGCGATCAGCTAGGCGAGTGCTGCTGACCCACAGCGGGAAACTGACCGGAACGCCAACGCTGAGTTCCATTGGCAATTGATCGATCTGATAGGACGTTCCCGGTTGTGCATCGGCTGGAATGACGCAAACGGCTCGCGGTGGGTTCTGTTCGATTTGAATGAAGTAAGCTCGAGCCAGGTTGGCCGCGATGCGAACACCATGCCCGCGCCGTACCATCGCATAGTGAGCTGCGCCCTGAGCAACCGCCAAGTCGAGTCGGCTGGCGTCCAAGACCGCCGGTTCGCCGAACCAACGAGTCAATGCACCAACCAATCGCTGCCGAATGGCCGGCGCGGTCAAGACACCGCCGTTGAAGAGGACAAGGTTGACGGCGTCGCTTTCTTGAAGGTTCGAGGTTTCTTCCTGGTTCTGATCGAGTCCCGTACGTCGGTGTTCGCGAAGGAATTCGGCTAAGTGCCGGGTGACGGCTGGGTCCGCAGCGTAGGGCAAGCCGACTTCTTGAAAGCCGCTTTGCTCCGCGGTGACTGAAGCGTCCAGATCAACCTGGGGAAAGAACCCTTCCAGTAGAAGTTCATCCACTTCCTCCGCTGTCATTTCCACTTGGATTCCACCACCGATCAACGAGGAGCCTTCGCCGGGCAAGTGGATGGTGGTGCGTTCAGGTCGTGAATCGGAAAGGAAGGTTTCTTTGGTTTGTCGAGAGGCGGCCAAAAGCTGTTGCCACTGGCGTGGCGTGAGCGTCTGGTTCAGCTTGGCTTCCGCCGCTTTCGCGACCGCCAGATCAAGGTTGTCACCACCCAAAATCAAGTGCTTTCCAACCGCCACGCGGTGGAACTGCACGACGTCTTTTTCATGTTCGGAGTCCGCGGGTCGCACGCGAATGAGTGTCAGGTCCGTCGTGCCGCCACCGATGTCACAGACCAGGATCAGTTGACCGACCTGGACCAGATCTCGCCAATTGTCGCGATGTCGATCGAGCCATGCGTAAAAGGCGGCTTGGGGTTCTTCAATCAACTGAATGCGAGGCAATCCAGCCATCTTGGCCGCGCGAACCGTCAATTCGCGAGCGACTTCATCGAACGAAGCCGGCAGCGTGATCACGATGTCTTGTTCTGACATCGGATGGTCGGGATGTTCGGCGTCCCAGGCTTCCGCCAAATGCCGCAGATAAGATGCGGATGCGTCGGCGGGAGATCGGCGAGCGACATCGGGATCGCCATGCCACGGAAGCAGGTCGGCCGTTCGATCGACGCCTTCGTGCGACAGCCAGCTCTTTGCCGAAGCAATTTGACGAGCCGGGTGAAGCAAGCCGGCGATGCGAGCGTACTCGCCAACGCAAGTCGCCAAGTCATCGTTGTCGTTATGCAGCCAAGGATGTTTCTCGCTACGCGACAGGTTCTCGGTGGAGTGCAATGTGTAGTGGAACGACGGCAAAGTCGCGCGGGCTTCGGCGACGTCCAAATCAACCCATTGAGGTACCAGGAATGTTTCGACCTGAAACTCGCTGGCACCGTTGGAACCGTCGTTCACACTTTCGGTGCCCAACCTTTCGGTATCCACATATGCCAACACGCAGTTGGTCGTTCCTAGGTCGATGCCGATGCAGAAACGTGCGAGGGTGAATTCGTTTTGGTCGTTGTCGGTCTCGCGGGAATTCATGAAGTCTCAATGGGCGTGGGGAACGCGGTGGACTCCGCGATCCGCGGCGATGCGGTCACAATAAGACGATCTTTCGCTTCCACAGATCACGGCGGATATGTATGCCGCGAATCGTGAATGGAAGACGATGGGTCAAGCGTCTTCTTGGCGAGCGTTGAATTCAAGTTTCCAACGACGGTCGCCTCGTTTGTCATGACACCACAGTTCGAACATGCCCAATTCGGTCACACGCGATTCGAACTGCACTGGAACAAATGATTGAGCCGGTTCACCGCCGCCGTCTTCATCGGGCGAGCGATGCTGGTCGAGGGTCAGTTCGATCGGTTCGCTTTCTTGAAGCTCTGTTGGTGACCAGCGGTCCAAGCGAACACCGGGGGTGTCTTGCGGACGCGTGGTGGAAGAGAAGAAACGAAACCTGGCTGGTGTTCCGACAACGACGCCGACTTCTTGTCCGGGGACTTCGGCTTGCGTGCCTTCTTCCATGCCCTGTGCGGCGACACAGACGGCACGAAGAGGCCGCGGGGCACCGGGAATCGCCATTCCGGCGGTCTCGATTCCGATGTAGAACGCTTTTGCCGTTCCACCGCGAATGCGAATGCCGCCGCTGGTCTTGGTCCATCCGTAGTAAGCCGCTCCGATCGCGACCGCGTTGTCGAGGTCCTGTTCCGACGACAGTGTGTCGATCTCGGCGTCGGTCCAAGACGAAAGCGTTGTCTGCAATCTTTCTTGCATCGCTGGGCTGCGGAAGACACCACCGTTGAGCAACAGATGAGTCACCGGGCCATTGCCATCACCATCCTGTCGGGGCGACATGGCGGATTGGTCCGTGAGGAACGCCGCGATGTGTTTGGTGATCGCAGGGTCCGACTCAAAGGGCAGACCGACGTCTTGGAAGCCGCTGGCAACGTTTGCTTGAGGTCGTTCCTGGGCGGAACACTGGGGAAAGAATCCGTCCAACAGCATCGATGCGGCGGCGGTCTTTTGTAATTCGGTGGTGATGGTTCCGCCGATCAGCGAGCTGCCACGGCCAAGCACCGAAATGGGATGCGATTCGGGGCCGTCATTGGCGAGCAGGCGTTCCTTAGCTTCGCGGCAAGCGTGCCAGAGTGACGTGCTTTGCCAAGGATCCAAGTCATGTCCTGATTGACGGAATTGTTCCGCGGCTTGGTAGGCGAGCGCCAAATCCATGTTGTCGCCGCCCACCAGCAGGTGGTTGCCCACGGCGACACGCTGGAGCATCAATTCACCGTCTTGCTGTTCCACGCCAATCAGTGTCAGGTCAGTTGTGCCGCCTCCGACGTCCACCACCAACATGGTATCGCCGTCCGATAGCGACTTTCGCCAGCGACCTTCGGTCGAAGCCAAATAGCGATACACCGCGGCCTGGGGTTCTTCCAACAACACGAAGTTCTCGTCCAAACCGGCGCGGATGGCTGCTCGACGCGTCAGCTCACGTGCCGCCGGGTCGAACGACGCGGGAACGGTCAGCACCACCTGTTGCTCGCCGATGGGAGCTTCGGGGAACTCCGCGTGCCATGCCGCAACGAGGTGGCGAAGAAAAATCTCGGTGCACTCCACGGCGGAGACACGTGGGATTTCATCAGGTGATTGCCAAGGCAAAACGGGAGATTCGGGATCGATTTTCCGTTGGCACAACCAACTCTTGGCCGCGACGATCACCCGCTGTGGATTGTCCGCCGCTTGTTGTTTGGCGTAGACCCCAGCCACCCCGTCGGTGGACGATGGGAATCGCGCGTGCTCGTGATGAATCTCCAGCGAGTCGACTTCTTGGTCGCGGGGCAAGTACAGAAACGAAGGCAGCGACGTCCTGGATTCGACCTGTCCGGATGCCACCACCTGCGGGATCGGTAGCAATTGAATTTCAGGTGTTTGGTCGACGGAGGGTTTCTCGCCTTCGGATTGGCGGGTGTAGGCGACGACGCTGTTGGTCGTCCCCAGGTCAATTCCGATGCAATATTTATGATCACTCATGTTGGTTCAGTCTTATTCCGCCAGTGCCGTCAATGCATCCAAGACCTGTTGGTCGTGGCCGTTGACGCGAACGCGTTTCCAAACTTTGACCACTTTGCCTTGGGCGTCGATCAGATAGGTCGATCGTTGGATGCCCATCGATTTTTTGCCGTACATGTTTTTCTCGCGATAGGCACCGTACTTCTCGCTCATGGCATGGTTTGAGTCGACCAGCAGCGGGAAAGGCAACTCGAACTTTTCGCGAAACTGCACGTGACTTTCCGCTGAATCGGGGCTGATTCCGAAAAGCTGCGCCCCCGTGGATTGGATTTCCGGATAACAGTCGCGAAAGGCACAGGCTTCGGTGGTGCAGCCGGGCGTGTTGTCCTTTGGATAGAAGAACAGCACCACGGGAGCCCCGGCCAGGTCTTTGAGTTTGACCGTCTGGCCGTCTTGGTCCTTCAACGTGAAGGCGGGCGCCTTTTTACCGGGTTCGATGAAATCAGCCATGATGGTGGAGGCCCAATTTGGGGGCGTCTTCAGTGAGGAGAGCGTTCGGAGGAAGGCATTGTTTTCGATCGGTCAATTTGTCGCCAGCGGGGGCGGTTTGTCTGGCCGGACCGGGACGCCATGTGGTTCGGTAAATCACGGGAGAATCGGCGATTGGACTTTGATTTGCCGGGTGACTCGATTTGTCACTTCGCGTTACACTGTGCGGACTTCCATCCTCCAAGATTGACAGCGACGGCGATGTGGCTGAATTGGGGCTCCGCTTGGCTGCGAACCACGGTTTCCCAATCAAGCTCCCATCGTGTGTCTGACGACATTCATCTCGGCGACTTCCATAATGCAATTTGGTGTCAACGATCTCGCTCGCTTTGTGAAAAGAGTTCAGGCAGCGACCGCAGGTTTGAGACCAGATGGTCCGTTCACATGGGTTGGTGTCACACCTCGGCAGAGTCACTGGTCAGCATCGAGGTGGGAGTTCAAGACAATTGACAGGGTGTCGCAAACCATGCGACTGGTCATTGTCTTCCGTCGTCTGTTTGTTTCTCGTTCGAAAGTCATTTGAACTTGTCCGATCAATCCACCTCCTCCTCCGACGAATCCCAACCCTCCAATCCGATGGCTCACCCAAGCCGTGCGATTCGCCCTCACGGATTGGAAGAAGCTCGCAAACTCGCCACCGAAGCGGCTCGAGTTGCGTTGGACAACAACGCACAAGACGTGATGGTGATGGATGTCAGCGGTCAATCTGCGGAATTCGATTTCTTTGTGATCGCCACGGGAACCAGTCGCCGTCAGTTGCACGCCATCAGCGAACAGACTGACGATGCTCTTGAAAAAGGGATGGGCGATCGTCGCCAGGGCATTGAAGGTTATCAAGAAAGCAGTTGGATCGTTCTGGACTATGGCAGTCTGGTCGTTCATCTGTTCGACGACGAAACCCGCGAATACTACGACCTGGAATCTTTGTGGGCCGATGCGAAGCTCATTCCATTGTCGGATCTTGGTTTGACGCAACGCTGAAAAAGGCGTTTTGACGTCGCCACATTGTTCATTTCGATTCACCTTTCTTTCTCTATTTTGCACCGTTGCGCGGTGTGCCGTTTCGATGCATCTACCCAATGTCCTGCAGGCTCGTTTTACAGAAGCACTTCAGTCACTGACGGATTCACCGGCTGACTACGCGGGGATGATTCGCACGGCCGCGGATCCGAAATTTGGCGATTATCAGTCCAACGCTGCGATGCCTCTCGCGAAACGAGTCGACAAGTCCTCGCGCGATGTGGCGGCGGAGTTGGTCGAAAAACTGAAGGTGGATGACCTGTTCGAAACACCCGAGGTTGCAGGACCAGGGTTTATCAATTTACGACTGAAGGATTCTGTTTTGTTCGACAGCATGCAACAAATGCTGTTGGATGAACGCGTCGGTGTCGCGTCGACTTCGCAACCTAAGCGAGTGATCATTGATTTCTCGTCGCCCAACGTCGCGAAGCCCATGCATGTGGGGCATATTCGCAGCACGGTCATTGGGGATTGTTTGGCTCGAACGCTGCGTTTCTACGGCGAAGAAGTGATTACCGACAATCACTTGGGCGATTGGGGCACTCAGTTCGGCATCATCATCTACGGGTACCGGCATTTCGGTGATCCGGCCAAGGTTGCGGCCAATCCGGTTCCGGAACTCTCTGCTCTCTACCGGTTGACCAACCAGCTGATCGAGTACCAAAAGGCCAAACGAGCCGTGGTCGCTGGGCAGGACAAGCTGGCAACCGCAAAGGAGGAGGCCGTCGTTGCCGCACGCCAAGCCGATGAAGCGGAAGCGGATGAGAGTCTGAAGCCCAAAGAGAAGAAAAAGGCTCGCAAGAATGCGGATGCGGCCAGCCGTCGAATCTCCACCGTCGAGTCTGAGCTGAAATCGCTGCAGGAAAAGATTGATGCCGTCGACAATGACCCTGAGTTGTCCAAAATGGCTCAGGAGCACAGCGACGTGGACCAAGCGGTCTTGAGAGAAACCGCGAAATTGCATGAGGGGGATGAAGAGAATCTAAAACTTTGGAAGGAGTTTTTGCCTCACTGCCAAGATGAAATCAATCGAATCTATGATCGGTTGAATGTCGAATTCGATCACACGCTCGGCGAAAGTTTTTATCACGATCGATTGGCCGGGGTGGTCGAACAACTGACAAAGCTCGGTTTGACGACCGAGAGTGATGGTGCCATCTGTGTCTTCTTAGAAGGGTTCGAGAGCCCGATGATCATTCAAAAACGCGACGGTGCGTTTTTGTACGCGACCACCGATTTGGCGACCCTCCAATATCGACGCGATGAGTTTAAACCTGACGAGATCTTGTACGTCGTCGATTCGCGCCAGGGTGAGCACTTTCAGAAATTCTTTGCCATGGCCGATCCATTGGGCATGGAAAACGTGCATCTGGTGCATGTCAATTTTGGAACCGTTTTGGGGCCGGATGGCCGTCCAATGAAGACGCGCAGCGGTTCGCTGATTGGTCTTGAGAGTCTGCTGAATGACGCGGTGGACCGCGCCAAAGAGGTCGTTTGCAATCCAGATCGTTTGCAGTCGATGAATCCGCCCATGGAGGAGGCTGAGCAGCAACAGATCGCCGAAATCGTTGGAATTGGCGCCATCAAGTACGCCGATTTGTCGCACCACCGAACCAGCGATTACAAATTTGACGTCGACAAAATGGTGGCGTTGGAAGGAAACACCGCGACTTATGTCCAATATTCCTATGCTCGCACGCAGAGCATTTTGCGGCGTGTTTCCGATTCCAATGATGCTGCAGCCGTCGAGCAAATGGTTGAGCAGGCCGTCGCGACTCAGCCTCTCACCTTCACGCACGCACACGAACGAGCGTTGGCTCTCATGCTGCTTCGTTTTGAAGAAGCGGTCGAATCGGTTCGATTGAACTACGCACCCAACGCATTGTGCGACTATTTGTTTGAAACCGCGAAAGCTTATTCTTCTTTCAACGACAGTTGTCGAGTGCTGGGGAACGATGACCCCTCCGTGATGCAAACTCGTTTGGCATTGGTGGTTTTGACCGGTCGAGTATTGCGAAAAGGGCTCTCGTTGCTCGGAATCGGTGTCGCCGAACGCATGTGATTCGGACCTTTTGGGCCTCGTTCAACTGCGGTGAGTGTAGAGCTTGCCGCTTTTTTTATGCGCCGATCCCGGCGGCCCTGTCGTCTGCGATGGCTTTCAAGAGTAGAGGTCGATGCGAATCAAATCGTTCTTTTGATATTGGTGGAAGGCTTTTTACCTATGATTTCCTAGACAAAAGCGATTCCTTTGGGTGTGTGTAATATCCGCCAGTGGGGGATGTGTCTGATGGTGTGTCATGAAGAATTGATTGCATGCCGCTTCTCTCAATTGCATCGGCTGCGGGGCAATGGGGCGACGCAAGAGGTTGTTTTCAAGGACTTCTTTGCAAACTGATTTGCAAATTCCGATCAAAACGAGGGTGACTATGTGAAAATAAATGAAGTGATTTATTGCATAGTTGAGTGTTGGAGCATTGACAGTAAACCGCTTTTTTATAACGTGTGCCCAACTTGAGTTTCAAACACCCTTATGGAGTCAAACGTGGCCAAAAAATCTGGTGGACCCAACAAGTCGCAAGCTATCCGTGACTATTACACTGCAAACCCGAGTGCAAAGCCCATGGAAGTGGCTGCAGAGTTGGGAAAGAAAGGAATCGATGTCACGCCTGCGTTCGTGAGCACGGTCAAGTCCACCACCATGGGCAAGTCCGCGAAAAAGTCGGCTCGCAAGTCGGCCGCGAAGTCGCCAGCTGCGAAGAAAACCGGCGCGAAACGTGGTCGTCCCGCAGGCTCGACTTCCAAAGCTGCTAGCAACGAAGTCTCTTTGGATTCGTTGTTGCAAGTGAAGAAGATCGTGGAAGAAATGGGCAGCGTTCAAGATGCGAAAAACGCACTGACCGCGCTCGAAAAGTTGATGGGGTAATCCATCTCATACAAAGAATGGATAACAAGGATGTGCTTCCAGTCTCGATTTGAGGCGACTTGATTCGTTCGAGTCGCCTTTCTTTTTGCGCCCAGTAAATGGTGGGTAGGTCGCGTTTCTGCAAGATACTGTTCGTTATTTCGGGAAATCGAGCACGCCGTCCCAGCCCGCCGGTGCGGTTCGGTGATGCTGCAGGATGATCCGCAACAAGACGTCTTTGGGGCGGTCCCATGCCGGCAGTTCGAGCAGGCGTTCGTAGGCGGAGTCCCATTCACCGCGAGCGAATTCTTCCCAGCCCTGGTGGTAAGCTTCGATCTGTGCGTCCGACAGGTTGGACTGTCCTTCAACCGGCACCACCAATTGATAGACGTCCACCGGAATCTTGAGTCCCGCGGCTCGGACGCGACCCAACTTGCGAAGTCGAAAGAATGGTTCTTGCGTGGTGGACTGAAGATGTTCGCTCCAAGATCGGAGGGCATCCGCTGAGGCGTGGTCCAGTAGAATTTCGACTCCGAAGTGTTTGGTTAGGCCTTCCAACCGACTGGCCAAATTCACGACGGGACCAAAGGCGGTGACTTTGACTTGATCCACCGTCCCAATGCGGCCCGCGACGGCTGGACCCGACGCGATGCCGATTCCGCAACGAAATTCAGTGTTGCCGGATGCATAGTCCAGGCGAATGCCAGCAGCTGCTTTCGCAGCGGCCAGGACGCTCGCGACGATGTGGGCCGATGAGCTGAGGTCGGCTTCTGGGTGTTCGAGTTGCAGTTCGATTGGCCAGCCCCAAAAACCCATTGCGGCATCACCGTGAAAATCACCGATCACGCCGCCGGTATCGAGAATATGACGCGTCATTACGCCCAATGCCGCACTGACTTGTTCAAGCAATAGCAATAGTTGGTCGCTCTGCATCTCAGATGTTCTTGAGAACCCGCGCAGGTCGCAGAACATCACGCTTAGATCGCACTGGCGTGGCTGCAACCAGCTTTGAGGGTCTTGTCCCGAAAGAGCGTCCAACACCACGGGCGCGAAGAAACGCCGCATGGCTAGGTGCCGCTGTTGAAAGTGGGATGTTTGACGAATTCCTGAGATGAGGGAGCCGACAACCTCGGCGAATTTGACATCGTCACCCAGACGATCCGCCAATGTGCCAGAGTCCTCTGATAGCTCTTTCCAATTAGCACCCAACGCTCGGGATCCGGCAACATAGATCGCCCATCCGGCACAAGCGTCGCTGCGAAGCGGAACACAAAAGGCCCAGTCGACATTTTCCGCTGCGGTGTATTCGACTCCTCGGTTGCCTTGTGAATCCCATAGGTGCAGCACGCTTTCACGACGTTTGAGAGCTGTTTTGACCAGTCGCGAACTGACTGCGTGTTGCTGGGTCAAATTCTCGCGGCAGTCGTAGTGCAGAACTTTCATGTCGCCGGATTCGTCCGATGCATGATCGATGCCGCCGAAGGCTTGTTTCTCCACTGGGTCTGATTGAACAATTGCCACGGTGGAGGCGGATGGAGTGGCACGCAGCAACGTGTCGGAGACTCGGACGAGCAGTTCTTCATCATCAACACTGCCGGCCACGATGTCGGGTAGTCGAGCCAGCAATTGGATTCGACGGCGGGTATCACGAAAATCACGGTCGCGGAGTGCCGATGCCTCGAAAGCCATTTCGGTCACACCGTCGCGGTCCGAAACGAGGTCTGACCGGAGTTCGGCTGGGATGGGGCCCGGGCGAGGTGTGGATGCGTCGGCGGCCCGCTCCGCGATGGATTGGTGGCGAGAGCTGGACGATTCGTGTCCGACTCCGCCGACCTGATCCGTGAATCCAGGCCGACGCGCGAGCGTGAAAGTTGTTTCACCGATCACAAAGTGTTCGCCGGGCACCAATACGAAGCGGTCTCTGGGACGTCCTCGAAAGAAGATCGGGTTGCGAGCACGTTCGTCACGCAACACTTGCAAGCGATCGTTGCTCAATGCGGTGAGGATGGCATGGGAGCGTGAGATCGAATGATCCCAGGGAACTTGCCAATGAACCGTGCGAGTTCGACGTCGGTCGCGAGCCGGATACGGTTCCGGCTCGGTCGCATTTGAATCGTCCGTGTCGGTTTCGCCGGTGTGCTGGTTGGCCGAGACGACGGTCACCGGTTTGGCATCGCCGGACGGTTGCCGGCCCATCAAGATCTCAACCCCAGCAACCAATTCTGGCAAACCTTTTCGCCATCGATAGCCGTCACCGGCTCCTTGCGCGATCAAATCAGGCATGTTGGTTCTTTGTAGAGGATCGAGATGCGATGAGTCGAAGACAACAAGACGCTTGGCCAGAAGCGACCGGTTAGTTTGTCCCGCCAGTCGCTGCGGCGATTCCGGCGGCTCTGCCGGTGCTGAACGCCGCCTGAAAGTTAAAGCCGCCGATCCACCCGTCGACGTCAAGGATCTCTCCGGCAATGTAAAGCCCCGGCACGATTCGGCTTTCCAGTGTACGGGGATCGACCTCAGAAAGTTGAACGCCACCAGCGGTCACTTCCGCTTTCGCGAATCCGCGGGTGTCGTGGACCGGAAGCTCCCATCGCTTGAGCGATTCGATGGTTGTCTGAAGTGCTTTGCCAGGGAGTTGTGACAAGTTGACGTTGGGATCGGACGGGCAATTGGCTTGACAGAGATGGCCCGCGAGACGCGACGGCAACCACTGTTGCAACAGAGCGAGGAGACTACGGCGACCGCGTTCTGATGAGCGATCAGACAGCAGAGTGCGGAGCTCCGTTTCAGCGACATCGGGAATCAAGTCCAGGCGAAGTCTCGCTTCGCGGATGGACGGACATTCCGTCATGACACCGCTGACATCCATCGCGGCGGGGCCCGAGAATCCAAAGTGGGTGAACAGCCATGACGATCGTCGCTCGAGTTTGGGTTTCTTTCCCGAACGATGGTCGGGCGTGAAGACAGACGCACGAATGTCGGGCAAAGTCAGTCCCGATAGGCTCTGCGTCGCCTCGGTTCCTCCGATCAAAGGAACCAAGGCTGGGCGAGGCGCGACGATTTGGTGCCCGAGGGCTTTCATCCACGGATAACCGTCACCGGTGGTGCCGCAGCCCGGCCAACTCTTTCCACCCGAGGTCACAACGACCCGGTCGGCATGCAGTTCATCTTGCGCACCGTTTCGTGAAACCGCGATTCGCCATTGCCCACCGGGTTCGTTGGAAGTGGTCGCCTCCGCTCGGCTGATGTTGAGCACGGCGGTTTGCTTTTCTAGGCGGATCCCAGCATCCAGCATCCGTCGGTGAAGAGCATCCCGCACATCGACGGCTCGATCACTGACTGGAAAGATCTTTCCCGTGTCTTCACGCTTAGTCGGGACGCCCCACTCGTTGAAGAGTTTGATGACGTCGGTAGGGCCAAACTTGCCCACGCTGGGTTGTAAAAATCGTTTGGACTTGCCGAATGCTTCCGCGATTCCTTTCGCATCTGTGTCATGCGTGATGTTGCAGCGGGTGCCGCCGGACATCAGGATCTTCACGCCCGTTTTGTTGTTCTTTTCCAACAGAGTGACTTTGGCACCCGCGTAGGCGGCTTCGGCTGCGGCCATCATCCCCGCAGCGCCCGCCCCAACCACCACGACATGAGGGGGGCCCGAAGTTTGATTCCCGTTGGTTGCGGGATGGTCCGAGGGAGGCAAAAGGGCGTCTTCCTGATGGGTGGTGGGCGAGATTGGACAGTCAGACAGCGGTTTCTGGTTGCCCAGGTTCGGCTCCGTGCCGATCTGGGGCGGCATCGAACTTCGCCGACTGCCAACATGGATTTGATTGACGTGGCGGAATCAATGCAATGGCGGGCAAGAAAGCCAAATCTGAATTGCAATTTGTTGTCTGATTGACTAGTTCTGATCTTACCTCAGACAGGATGTCTCGTTCACACCCCAATTGTTTAGAAGTGAAATGAGCGGTTCCGGCTCCAACCCGTCGTGCCATGGGTTTCGATTTTCAGAAGCTCGTGCCCTGATCGCTGACCTTCAGCGACCCAACCAAAAAATCTATTGGATCGACTTTCTAAGTTCGATTCTGGCGGGACACGTGTTTCTGCATGGGATCTTTCTGTTGCCGTGGTTTTACGGATTCACTCCCACAGTTTGGGCCGGAATGGCCGTTTGCTATGTGCTGACATTGATTCTGTACATGCGAGCGTTGATGTTCATCCATGAGTTGGTGCATTTGCCGGAAAAAGGCTTCACCGCGTTCCGCGTCGCCTGGAATGCTCTTTGTGGCATCTTCTTTTTTGTGCCCTCGTTTCTGTATTACCCTCACGTCGACCATCACCGACGCAAGCACTATGGGACCGAGCATGATGGGGAGTATCTGCCGCTGAGTAATCGTGGACCGTGGCTGATCTTCCTGTTTATTGGCCAGGCGTTGTTCTTGCCGTTTCTGGCAATCTTTCGTTTCTTGATTGTCAGTCCTGTTTGTTGGTTGATCCCCAAGCTACGGCCCTTTGTGCATCGCCATTTGTCGACGATGGTCGTGGACCCGTTCTATGAACGTCCGGATGCCTCGCCCAAGGTGATGCGGATCGTCATCCTACAAGAGGCTCTTTGCTTTGCTTGGTGTGTTTGGTTCCTGATTCGCGGCGGCTTGCTTCGCGATCAATGGTTGGATCCCTTTTGGTTGATCGCATACGCGGTCGGTGTCGGCATCTTGGTCTTGAACGAAGTTCGTACTTTGGGGGCCCATCGTTGGACCAACGACGGTGGTGAAATGTCGTTTTCGGAACAGTTGCTGGATTCCGTGAACTATCCCAAACATGCCTGGGCGAGCGAATTGTGGGGACCGATCGGAACTCGGTTTCACGCGTTGCATCACCTCTTTCCGCGTTTGCCCTATCACAATCTCGGCAAGGCACACCGTCGATTGACAGAAGGGTTACCAGCAGACTCGCCCTATCACCAAACATCAGCCGAGTCGTTGTTCTCAGAAATTGTGGCTTTGTGGCGACGAGCGAAGGAAGCCAATGGTAAGGTCGCTCAAAAAGAGTCGGCCGATCCAAAGAACATGGTCCCGTCGACTTGAGTGCAGATTCGTCGCGATTAAGAAACATGCAAGTGAACGTCGATCACCTGGCCTACTTCTGTTGTCCGGCGTGGGAGATCGATGGCTGGCAAGCTTCTCGTGAGATCTCTCTGCCGATGGATGACATCGGATTTCGACAGGGAGTCACGGCCGTCGAAAGGTTGCGGACCTACAACGGAAACTTGTTCCTGTTGGATCAGCATCTCGAGCGACTCGCCGAAACTCTGCGTCTGGTCCAGATCGATGGGACGCCGTCGGTCGAACATTTGAAAGAATTGGCCATCCAGTGCATTCATCGCAATCAAGATTGGATGCGAAATCAGGATTGCGGTTTGACAATCTGGATGACCCCAGGTTGTCAGCCAGGACAGCCAACTTGGGCAATCCATCTGAACCGAATCGACCACGCACTGGTTGCTCACCGGCGAAAGCACGGCCAACCGTTGGTCGTAACTCAGGTCCAACAACCGGCACCAGAATGCTGGTCGAGGCATGCCAAAGTCCGGAATCGATTGCACTACTATTTGGCGGACCAACATGCCAAGCAGATCGCGCCGGACGCGACCGGGGTCTTGATTGATTGCGATGGCAGCCTAACCGAAACAAACATCGCGAATATCGCAATCGTCGTAGATGGAACGCTGATCTTTGCTCCGAAAGAAAAAGTGTTGCCGGGAGTGACTGAAAATCACGTTTGGACACTGCTATCGGAGAACGGTGTGGCAATAACGCGTCAGCGCATTCCCCCGGAAGCTCTCGATAAGGCCAGCGAAGTTCTTTTCTTTGGGACGGATACGGGGGTTTGGTTTTCCAATGGTGTCCCGGAAAGGAGCCTGGTTTACCGTTGCGGGTCGATGTGTTCTTATGTGCAGGAGGTCTTTGATCGGTCGATTCCGCACTCGAAATGAACATCGACCCGAAAGGATAGGGCGATTAGGCTGGCTGTCCGGGTTGCTATTTGTTCAGTCATTGTGCATATTTGCGTATCCGATGCACAAAGTGTTCGCAAATGCGAAACGAATGAATCAAGGAGACTCTCGTGTTGCTTGCCCCGCGACATGGAGTCACTTTGTTAGGTGGTTCTGTGGGGGACTGCATTGTGCCCCATTGGCAGTCCCTCGCAGGCCGCCGCTGTTGATCAAGACGCTCGACCAGCAATCAGTGATTGCTTGTGTTTTGAGTGGAGCCGGAGAGTTACACCCCCTCGTGCGAGAATGTCGCAAGGGCGCCTGGTGTGGGGGCATGTTACGATCAATTGATCACGCACCAGAATGACGTCGCGTTGTTTGACTAGATGATTGAATCGCCGACGTGGTGCTTTCCTCCCCAACGGGTTGAGGTGTGGCATGTTCCAGTCCGATTTCACGTCGATCTATCGCTTGGCGTATCGCCGATCGCTGAGCGATGACCGTCGTTTGATCGAACGCTGGTTGAGCCTTCATTTTGGCGGAGCTGCTGGTGATTCGTCGGACGCGAAGGCAGAGTTGGCCGATGCTGACATCAGTTCGCAGCGTTTGGACTATCTACGACGCAGTCTGCTCGATATCCGGCTTGAATCAGGGGCATTTCTGGTCGACCACCGGTGCCACCTGATGGTTTGGAATCAAACGCTCGATGATTTGTTTCCAGAAGTCGCGTTTGCGAACCAAGCTCCTGTGCCTGAAGAGGTGCCGAATGAGATTCGTCGCGTTCTGCTATTGGGATGCGAACTGGTGACTTTGGGGGCGACGGAAATCGAGTATTCGTTTCGTGCGGAAGACGAACGCGGTCGGATTTGTTTTTGGGACGTCGCCGGGATTCGTGTGGAGATGGAAAACACGAGCGATGTCGTCGCTGCGATGTTGCTTCGGCCGGTCGCGTATCAGAAAGAATCCGCGTTGAATGACCGGCCGTCCCTAAGCGAATCTTTACTAGTGTTTCAGCAGTTGGATGCGATCGATCGACAGATTTGCGAAGCAATCGCGACCGGCGAGACCACCGGAGAAATCGCGACCATGGTCGGGCTGACACGACGCTCCGTTGAAGTGCGTCGAGCTAAAATCTTGGAACGGCTTGAGTTCACGCGTCCAGTCGAGATTGTTCGCTTGCTCGTCCGGTTGGAAGAGAACGACCTGCTTTGAATTCAGTAAGTCGGTTGCCGTGAATGCGAAGCAACCTGTTGCTCAATGCGTCTTGTCATCCAAATGGGAGAGGCTGAACGCGTCGTAGTCAGAGTGGATGCCGTTTTGAGCCAATCGACCTTGGATGGACTGCCCGCGTTTTCCCACGAGAGAGAACTCGTGGTCCTCCAGTAGAATCTCAAACTGGTTGTCAGTGACGTGTCCAACCAAGTAGTTGGATCCAAACTCTTCCTTGATCGCGGCCACCACATGATGCAAATCATGGTCTTCTTGCAGGTCCGCTTTGATCCTCAATGCATGAGAAGGGCGTCCCAAGCGTGACGCCCTTTCGCGTTCTCGCTGGGTCAGCCGACTCCAGCCTTCCGGGTTGAAGCAACTGGTGGTGGGGTCCACCATTTGATTCAACGAACTGCGATCATTCTTTCGCTGCAAAGATTGCAGTTGAAGTTCCATCGATAGATAGCCGCCAAGCATCCGAGACAGCAATTGGATCAGGGGAAGGTGCCGATCGAAATCATTCGGTTGGATGTCAGGATCGATCCCGCACAGCGTTCCAAAGACTTCGCCGTCACGATCCAAAATGGGAACGCCCGCATAGGCGCCGATCGGAAGCTTTTTCGAGAGAGCTGAGCTGGCGAATTCTGGAATGGACTGAGCGTGATGCGCAATTTGCGGTGCCGTTCCATCGATCATGTGGCGGCAGAACGAATCGGACCACTGAATCATATCTCCGGGGTCCAGTGGATACACACCGTCAGGGTCGGCATGGTCCAAGACAATCCACCCTTCATCTTCGGTGCGGGTGATCATCCAGAGCGCGAGACCGGTCTGTTCTTGGAGATATTCCAATATAAGACGGCTGGCCTCGCGGAAATCGAGGGTGGGTGCGAGCAGTTTTCGGATCATGGCGACTCATTGCTTCACAAAGTGGAGCGTTATTTCAGAGAATCTTTCTCGGAATCAACCGGTGCCAGCTCGGGGCAGAGAGGGCGAGAGAGTATCTCACAAATGCAGAAGATGAGAAACAGAAATCTAGACAAAACAAGAATCGAATCGAATGCGGATTTTGTGCATCCATCTTTGGGGGGGGAGATTAGGCTGGCCGACCTGGAATGGGACATCCCGGTTCATGTCACCTCAGGATTCGACAATCAGTCGAGAGACAGAAGCATCGCCGACCTTGGATTGAACGGGAATGAGTCGATCGCCTGATCCAGGCTGACTTCTTGCTTGTGCCACGTTTTCGCAGACGGACGCGACGCGACAAGGTGTCTCGTCACTTTCCGCTCACCACCGGTTGAGGGGACAAAATTTCGAAAACCAGAGGCGACTGATTCTGCAAAGTCGCCAGATTCGTTATCTTACCAACATGCCAGCCGATTCTGACTTGAATACGAACGAGTGTCGAACCGCGATTGAGCAGCGTGATGCGGCTCAATTAGCGGATTGTTTGATGCCGCATTCGTATGTCTTGATCCATCTTCGCGATGACGAAGAAACGGATGCCTTGGGGGCTTTGACGGCGGAGATGGAGGGATCGCCCTACTTGGTCGCGTTCACCGGGGAAACTCAGGCCGGGGAGTTTGTTGAGCTTCGCTCTGATTTGTTCGGCGACGATGAGGTGGGCGGTTTCTTGGTCGATGGCGAAACTCTATTGGACTACGTCGCCGATGGTTATGGGTTGCTGTTGAACCCAGACCTCAAGGGCATGTGTCGCGTCGACGCAGAGCTGATTTGCGACGTGTTGGACGAATTGAATCTCGACTGAGGTTCGCTGCTGCCTGCGACCTGAACGTTTGCACTTCAGCCGTGAATTCAGATGCTCCTGGATGAGGATGGCGTCACCGTCCCGCTTCGGCGGGCACTCGGCCCATCGATGATCGCGGGTTCGTCCAGCCCCAGTTTCAATCGTTCAGAAAGAGGAACCAAGGTTCGGAAGGTTTCCAACGCCGCTGACTGATCGCGTTTGAGTTCGTCCACCAAATTCCGAAGGTTGGTTTTTGTACGGTCCGCTTCCCGACGTTGACCGGTACCGGTTTGAATCTGGTAACGCATCACCAGAGCGAGTGCTCGATAAAGGCGAGACGAGTTTGCGGATTGTTCGACGCTGGCGAGCGTCGCCGAAGCTTCGGCCCAGCGTTGATCGTTGATCAACAATCGAGTCAGTTGCAACGCGGCTTTGGAGTGGTAGATCTCGTCTTCAGGAGAGATCTCGTCTTTCGGGAAGAATTCCGAAACGGCCCGCCAAGCGGGAACGCTGTCGGTCGCGATTGCTTGCCAGTATTGGTCTTCAATCGAAGCCGCTTTCGCAACCAGCGGTGCTCGGATGGAACGGCTGATCGATGGCCCGCGAGCCATGGTTGCCAGTCCCCAACCCGCCAAAGAGGCGAGCACGACTAAGGTCAGCAGCCCCAACCATCGCATTGGATCGCGACGTCGGTCGCTGGCGATGGCGTCCGTGACGCGTTGGAGTTGGATGGTTGCTGATGTGGACCCAAGGTAGTTCGCTGCGGCGGAAGGCGTGGACGCTTGGGACTCGGTAGCTGACGTGTCGGTTGGAAGTGGAATGGTTGGAATGGTTGGAATGGATGATTCCGTCGCCGGGCAATTGGCCCGGATCACTTCCAGCAGTTCCATTGCTGAAGAGAAACGTTCCTCGGGCGATTTCCGAAGCAAACGCATCACGGTGGCGGCAAGCCAAGACGGAAGGTCGGCAGAGCCACGGGCGTGATCGAGTGGTTGCGGCATTTCATGCAAATGCTTGACGGCCAAAGCCAACGGTTCTTCCGCGTCGAAAGGAGGATGTCCGGCCAGCAAGTGGTAAAGCGTCACGCCAAGCGAATAAAGATCGCTTCGTCCGTCGACCTTGTGTCCTTGAATTTGTTCCGGGCTCATGTATCGCGGCGTGCCAAGTGTGAGCCCGGCGCGAGTGAGGTCCGCGGCACTGGCATCTGTGTTGGACAGAACGCGAGCGAGCCCAAAGTCGGTGACTTTGATGTCGCCTTCTTTGGACCGCATGATGTTTTCAGGTTTAATATCGCGGTGAGTGATCCCGGCGCGATGTGCGATCACCAAAGCCTCGGTCACGCAGCGTAGGATCTCGATGCCCTCCTGCGAAGAAAACTGGCCGCTTTGTTGCAGGCACTGCTTGAGGTTGGATCCGTCGATCAATTCTTGAGCGATGAAGTGGTTGCCTTGGTGGTCACCAATTTCATAGACCTGAACGATGCTGGGATGATTCAAGCAAGCGGCGGCTTGAGCCTCTCTTTCAAAACGTCGCAGATCTTCTGGGCTGGTCTGAGGTGTTTGGCGAAGCACCTTCAGAGCCGCATCGCGTCGGAGCTTCAAGTGTTTGGCTGCGTAGACATCGGCCATGCCGCCACTGCCCAAACGCCGAAGCACTTGGTAGTCGCCAACACGACAGCCAACTAGGTCACTCACGAACGAGCCTTTTGGGGAAAGATGTTTTCGGCAAACAGTTGCGGAAGAGGGAATGGTATGGGAAGGATCGCTTCGATCACCGAACCGACGTTTGAGCCATGCTTCCGTTTCGCAACGATTGCTGAATCAGCATGCAATCACTGCATCAGCGAGCCATGAATCAATTCGGATCGGGGCATTTTGGCTTGGACGCATCGGGGACCGCGAGTTGCACCAAATCCAAATCCGCCAGTCCACGATTTTGACTACCGCTGCTCAACCCACCCAGTTCCAGGGTGACGAAACGGAACCCCATTGTAATGAACGCGTCGACCAAATCGTTGTTTTCTGTCCATTGGACGACCTGTGATAAATACGGCGTGGGCACCTCAATCCTCGCTAATTCATTTGCGTGCAGGCGGACCCGACAATCTGGCACCCCTCGCGAGCGTAACCACGCTTCGGCAGCTTCAATTCGGCGCAACCGTTCGGGGGTGACCTCCACGTGGTAAGCAATGCGGCTCGCCAGGCAAGGCGACGCCGGAAGGTCTGCATTCTGCAAGCCAAAGTGTTTCGCGAGGGCACGAACCTGGGACTTTCCGAGGTGCAAGTCTGCCAACGGAGTCCGAACTTTGGCGAGCATCCCGGCCTGAATCCCTGGACGATGGTCACCCAGGTCATCGGCGTTGGTACCGGAGACAATCGTGGCCGCTCTTTCCACCGCGATGGGAGCAAGAAATTCGTACAGTGTTTGCTTGCAGTAGAAGCATCGGTCGGAATGGTTGCGTTGATAATTGCCGCGTTCCGATTCATTGGTTTGGACCCACTGGTGGTCAATGCCGATTTGATCAGCGATTCGTTTTGACCAATCGATTTGCCATTGGGCGACCGCGGGAGATTTTGCGGTGACGGCAACGCAACGAACCCCGCTCGCATGCGCCGCCGCGGCAACGACACTGCTATCGACGCCACCCGAGAATGCGATAACCAAATCTCCGATGGCTCGCAGATGGTCGATCAAGCGATTCGCGAGTTGGCTGCTAGACGATGAAGTCGTTGCGGATGTAGTTGGCATCGCGTTCAAGACCCCGCACCGGAATTCGACACGCGGTCGGAGTGCTCGTCGTGGTCATGCGTCGGCATTTGCATTTCGCATATCTTCAATGCGTCCGTTGCCAATTTCGCGTCCAGCACCGGATGCACCGGGCCGCCGGCAACCGCCTCCGCCGCCGCGTTGATCTCGTCAACAAAGCCATCAATTGGATCACTGCTATCAAGCTCTGGCCGTTCAAGTCTGCCGTCGTTGTGCATGACCGTCAGAGGAATCGTGTCGGTGGACTCGTCGTTGTAGGCCGCGAATTCGAATCGCACGGTGGCCTGTTCAAACGACACTTCATAACCATGCGTGAAACCTCGTGCGGGTGAATCAATCACGCCGCCAGCCAAGCTGACCACGGGAGTGAATTTTGATTCGTCTGTCGACGCGTACTCCAGAATCGTTTCGTAACGTTTGGGAACGCCTTGTTTGAAGTGGCTGGCACAGTGAGCACTTACTGGCATGCCAAAAAGAACACGAGCCAGATGGGCGTCGTGGACTTGCAGGTCGATCAGTGGGCCGCCGACGCGAGAGGCATCGTAGAAATCGGGAATCCAATCCGGTGGGCTGATCGTTCGCATGAATCGCCCCGTGATTGGTTGCCCAAAACGCCCGTCGGATTTCGCTTCGACCAGAAAGCGAAACGCCGGCATGAACGGCAAAATGTGGGCGACCATCAGTTGGCCCGGCTGTGCACTCGCCAGCAAGGATTCAGCATCTGCAGCGGTGAGTGCCAACGGTTTCTCACAAAGGGCCTTCTTTCCCGCAGCGAGGATTTTCTGGATCGCATCAACGTGCAAATGAGGCGGCAAGCAAACGTCAATCAGATCGATCGAATCGTCTTGCAGCAGACCGTCCAGGTTGTCCGTCACGGTCAACCCTGACACGTCCCACTGTTCGCCAGGCGGGCCAAAGTTTCCTTGGATACCGCTCCAATCGCCCTGCCGTTTCTTTGCATCGCGGCTGGCAAAGCCAACCAAGTCGGCTGTTCGCGAGCGATCATAAGCGAGTTTGTGGATCCATCCCATGAAGCCGACGCCGTAAATCGCGGCTCGCATTTTATCGGGCGATGTGTTCATGCACTTTCCTGGTGAATGAAGAGGACGCGGTGCTTCCCGACCGGCGCCTGTTTGAGATTGCGAATCACCGATTTTGTCCGCCGGGCGGAGCGACAGCGAACGGACGGATCGATCGTCGATTGTCTTGCGACGAATGCGGCATGATACGAATCCGTGCTGACCGAACTAGTTGTTCAGTTGAGCTTGTTGCAGACGAGTGAGTTCTGCGATTCCGATTTTACCAAGACGCAACAGCTCAGCGAGTTGCGTGTCGTCGAAGGTGGCTTCCTCGCCGGTGCCTTGAATCTCAATGAAGCGGCCTCCGCCGGTCATGATGACGTTCATGTCCACATCGGCCGCCGAGTCCAGTCGATAATCCAGATCCAAGACGACTTCCTCGCCGATGACACCGACGCTGATGGCCGCAACGGAGTCTCGCAGAACTTTCGTGGGATCGACGGGCGGATCCAAATCTGGTGTTTGGGCGAGTTGCGAAACGGCCAGGGCCAATGCGATGTATCCACCCGTGATCGACGCGGTTCGCGTGCCGCCGTCTGCTTGCAACACGTCGCAATCGACTGTGATGGAACGTTCGCCCAACGCGTGCAGGTCCACGATCGCACGAAGACTGCGGCCGATCAAACGCTGAATTTCAGTGGTGCGGCCATCCACCTTGCCGCTGCGGTCACGCCTTTTTCGCGGGCTCGTGCTGCCCGGCAGCATGTTGTATTCGGCGGTGACCCAGCCCTTGCCGCGCCCTTCCATCCACGGCGGAACATTGGTTTCCACCGAAGCCGTGCAGAGCACGATCGTTTTACCGCTTTTGTAAAGCACGCTGGCGGGATTGGATTCCAAGTACCCGCATTCAATTTCGACGGGACGGATTTGGTCGGCGGCACGGTCAGAAACGGACACGGATTTCATTCGTTGTGGAGTGGGATGGGAGGAAGCATCGAAGGCAGCAGCCTACCGCAAGCGAGGCCAAAAATGGATGGGAGATCAGCAGTCTTCGTTTGGCGCAATAAATGCACCGGTGTCTGGCTGTCGGAATTTGGCGGAAAACACACTTGCTTGCGCATTTTCTCAGCGGCGCCAATCATGAAAACTGACCGTCTTGATCAAATTTTGATGAAGCGAGCATGAAGTTGGCGTTTGCAGGAGACGACATAAGTTAGTAACGTTAAATTCATCTAAAGTTAATGTTGCCCCCATTGTCTTCTCATCTTTTCTATTCGTGGAGGCTTCCCTATGTCGTTGGAGCTCGTCAGGCCTGACCTGGAGTTGGCGTTGGCTGTGATCGTCGTGACGATCCTCACGCTGGGTGCTTATCGCCTGGGATGCCGCTTCCAATTCGCGTCACCGCGATCCGATCGGACTGTCTTTTTGGGGCTGATTGGGGTTTCGTTCCTGTTTGCCTGGAGCTTCTTCGGTCGATTGATCTGGGCGGAAGCGATCACCTCCTCCGCGGCTTTGTATTGGTCGAATGTGACGCCTGTTGTGTTGGCGTTTTGCGCCGGAATGGCCGGACACGTGGTCGATTTGCGGAAAGCCTTTCGGCCCGTGGTCGGTGGAATCCTGATGACCTTGGCGATCGCGTTCGTCATCACTCCGATCGCTCGCCCCGTGCTGTTCCCGCTGGATTGGGATTCACCTCCGGAGCCGCAGTGGATGAGTCAATGGCAGGACGGTGTCTACATGCAGTCCAATTCTGCGAGCTGCGCACCCGCAGCAGCCGTCACACTGCTGGACCACGCCGGAGTCAAAGCGGATGAAAAGGATTTGGCGTCCGCTTGCTTGAGCAGTTCTTTGGGAACCGCACCACTCGGGCTCTATCGCGGTCTTTCCACCGTTGCCAAGCAGCATGACTTGACGGCCAAGGTGGCTTCGCGACGCCCGGAACGATGGTCCGATAGCGGTCAGCTTCCCAATGTGGCTTTGGTACGCTTTCAGATGGGCGGTGACAACCCGCAGGACCACGGATTTCTGGGCAACGTGTCAGTTGGTCACGTCGTCACCGTGCTGGGCCGCACCGATGGCGGTCGCTGGTTGATTGGCGATCCCGCCGTGGGCAAGGTGTCATGGAGCGACGAGGAGTTGCGTCGACGTTTCACCGGCGAAGCCATTTATTTGGCGAAGTGATCACTCGCATCTTGCAGAGCACGCCGACAACGCTTCGCGGATCCGTCGCTGGTTGCTCGCATTGCTGTCACGAATCGCTCTGCGACAACCGCGAATAAAGATTGGGTTGGCGATCGGCGAATCGGTCGATGACGTGTTTCCCCACGGTCCTCTCGATCCGTTTGTTGCGAGCGGCTTCGAGTTGAATGTCGGCGGTCAGAATGATCGGCGAATCATCGGGAGCTCGAGCCAGTTCGACACCATCGGGGCCACAGATGGAGCTAAGTCCGCAGTAGTCAAAATTTCGCTCGTTTCCGATCCGGTTGGCCGCGACGAAAAACAGATGGTTTTCCATGCTGCGAGCGGGAGGAACAATCTCTGCGGTTCGAAACGCTGCGACGGGCCAATTGGTTCCCAACGCGATGACATCCGCACCCGCCAACCCGAGCGCACGCATCGGTTCAGGAAAAGAACTGTCGTAGCAAATCCCCAATCCGACGCGGCAACCGGTGGTGATTTCGAAGACTTGATCACACGCTTCACCGCGATCCACAAACCGATCCACACCCAAGTGCGGCAAGTGGACTTTGTTGTATCGGCCGATGATTTGGGGGCCGGTTGGAGCCACGCCGTCGATTAGCAACGCGGAATTGTGGAGCTCATCTGCCCCGTCGTCTCGCGTAGTGCGTAACAGGGTGCCAAACGTGATGGCTAGCTTCTTCTCGCCGCATCTTTGCACCAATTGATCGATTTCGGGCGAGTCGATGGTTGGTGCCACAGCCAGGGCTTCCTCGCGGCTATCGTATCCGTAGCCGGTCAGCACGCATTCGGGAAAGACGGCGAGTTCCACGCCCTGTTCGCTGACTTGATCGATCAAATCACTGACGGATTCGACATTCCTGCGAACCTCGGCAAAATGGACACCCGTCTGGACGCAAGCAAGCAACATCGTACAAACAAGACTATTCGATGACGTGATGGAATTGGACGAACCAACGATTCGACCAGAATTGTTCCGTCAGTGGTACCCAATCATCGGGTGTCGACATCGAGTGAAGCTTGTTTGATTCGGAAGTCATTCGAATTGATCCACGATTCATTGCATCAACCAGGAAACGCGGCATGACATCAGCGACCGAATCCGCCTCGGCCAACGGGACGGCGACCTCCGAAGAATCAAAGAGTGAAAATCACCCGATCGAATCCCCTCAGCCCGCCGCCGCGAATATGCCCGACAAGTTTGACTTCGATCTTTTCGTCATCGGAACCGGACCAGGCGGTGAAGGGGCCGCGATGCAAGCCGCCAAAGGTGGGCTGAAAGTCGGTGTGGCGGAACGGTATCGCCAAATTGGCGGCGGCTGCACGCATTGGGGCACCATCCCCAGCAAAGCGTTGCGTTACGCGGTGACCAGTACCATGAAGTCACTGAAGAACCCCGTGATGCGCGAAATGGGGTTCGCGGTCAGCCCAACGATGGAGCAACTGAACCGTGGCACACAGGCCATCATCGGTCGACAAGTTTCCATGCGGCAATCGTTTTACGACCGCAACAATGTGCCGATTTTTCGCGGGCAAGCCCGGTTCCTCGATGAATACACCATCTCAATCGACAATGGGGAACACATCACCGCGCGATCGTTTGTGATCTCGACCGGTTCGCGTCCTTATCGTCCGCCGGGCGTCGACTTCTCGCACCCGCGAATCTTCGACAGCGACACGATTTTGGAGATGAAGGACAAACCTTCTTCCATCACGGTATACGGTGCGGGGGTGATCGGAACGGAATACGCCTCGATGTTCCGCAACCTGGGCATCAAGGTGAATTTGATCAACACGCGTGAGAAGTTGTTGGAGTTCTTGGATGACGAAATCATTGATGCGTTGTCGTATCATCTGCGCGACCAAGGCGTCATCATTCGTCACAACGAAGCGATGGAGAGCATTGAAGGACAAGACGACGGCGTCATCTTGAATCTCAAGAGCGGAAAGATCTTGAAGACCGATGTGTTCTTGTGGGCCAATGGCCGTCAAGGCAACACGGACGATTTGGGATTGGAGAATCTGCCCATCGAGGCCAACAGCCGTGGGCAAGTCATCGTCGACGAGCAGTTCCAAACCTGCGTCCCAAACATCTATGCCGTGGGCGACGTCATCGGCATTCCCTCATTGGCCAGTGCCGCTTACACACAAGGTCGCGCTGCGGGAATGCATTTGCTGGGGCGTGTTGATGGCAATCTGCGTTTGCACGACATTCCAACCGGGATCTACACCAGTCCAGAAATCAGTTCGGTGGGGCATACTGAACGCGAATTGACCGAACGCTGTGTTCCCTATGAAGTCGGCCAAGCTCAATTTCGATCGTTGGCCCGGGCTCAGATCACCGGCGAAACTACCGGGATGCTGAAGTTGTTGTTCCACCGCGAGACCAAAGAAATTCTTGGTGTGCACTGTTTCGGCGCCAACGCGTCCGAGATCGTTC
Organism: Rhodopirellula halodulae; assembly: GCF_020966775.1. Classification (NCBI taxonomy): domain Bacteria; kingdom Pseudomonadati; phylum Planctomycetota; class Planctomycetia; order Pirellulales; family Pirellulaceae; genus Rhodopirellula; species Rhodopirellula halodulae. The sequence continues at coordinate 1,976,778 of NZ_JAJKFV010000029.1, forward strand.
ACATTGGCCAAGCGATCATGAATCAACCCGGTCGTCAGAACACGATCGAATACTTCATCGAGACGACGTTCAATTACCCGACCATGGCCGAGGCCTACCGTGTCGCTGCGTTGAACGGAATCAATCGGCTTTTTTGACGATGAGTGATCGCGAATCTTCAGCGTCTGCGGAACCCGTCGGCGACGTTCTTGCCAAGAAACGAAATGACTTGGCCGTCATCCGAACGGACTTGGCCAACGAGCGGACGTTGTTGGCTTATCTGCGAACGTCACTGATGATGGTCGGGACGGGAGGGACGCTGATCAAGTTCTTTGGTGAATCGCGTGAGTTGCTGGTCGCCGGGTACTCGGCGTTGGCCGTTGGTGCGGCCGTGTTGCTAGCGGGAATCGTTCGCTTCTTTCGCTGGTGGCGTCAGATACGATTGCGAGAGGAGTGATGGTGTCAGGGCGTTTCGAGTCGGCTCATTCTCCTGCAAAGCCAAACGCTCTCAAATATTCGCGAAGAGTACCGAATCTTCGATGACCGCTTCGAATTCGGATTCGGTCAGCTCCAGGATCTCCTCCATCTCCGCCAGCCGCTGGATCTTTGCGTCGGAGACTTCTTCCTGGCAGGACGTCGCGGCCAAGAACATCGCCTGCAACGCGGTCAGCCGCTGCTGCATCGTCCACCGTTTGGAGACGGTCAGCACGTAGTTGTTCGTGCGGATGTTGGACTGCGTGGCGACTGAGCAGAGCCGACCAAGTTCTTCTCGATCGATGGGGTGATCCAGGATTTGCGAGCTGATGCGAAGTAGGGACTGGATCTCGGGTTCCGTGATCTCGTCGTCTTCGAGCGTGATCAAAACCGACGCACGAATCGCCTCGTTGCGAAACTGGTTTGCCCGGACGCGCTCATGGGTTTTCTGGTCCATGCTGAGAACGCTCAAATCCCAAGACGATTTGCATCCGTCGCACTGCACGAACGGTTCCGGGTTTCCGATGGGAATCGTTGGGATGAAGTAGAGCGTCAGGAATGGACGTTTGGAACGAGTGCGTTGTCCCTGAATTGAGTTGCATGTGGGGCAATAGAACTCTCCCGATTCCAGCGTTCGCGTCAAATTCATCGTGCCAATCAAAATCATGCTGGTGGCTCTCAGAAGAAGGGATGAATTGGAATAGGGAGTAATTCCGCGAGAGATATTGCAAATTGCCGCGGGTGCCGGAATCGTCCGCTTGCGGGCCTGTCCGTCGGATGGGGCTTGTCTGCGGTTTGCTCTTCAGTCGCGGCACTGACTGTGCCGATTACAACGATACCGCAAATTCTTGCACAATCAATTTCTGAACCGTTGTCTCTCGCACAGTGTTCACGAACACAGCGGGTATTGAATCATGTCGCTACTACCCGTCGCAACGAATCGTATCAGCACGCCGATGCAGAATCAGCGGCTGATGCATCAGTTGAACAGCGATCAATTGGCGATTCAACGTCAGTATGACCAGCTCAGTACCGGAAGACGGGTGTTGAGTATCAGTGACGATCCCGCGGCCGCCGCTCAGGCCATCAGTTTGCAACGCGGAGTTTCACGGACCGAGCAAATGGTCCGCAACGCGAATTCGGTGGAAGCATTCTACCAATCCGCCGACGTGACCTTGGACAAGGTGGACGGTGCAATCATCGAGGCTCGCGGCGCGGCGGTGGAGGCGGCTCAGTCAGTCCTGTCTGACGACCAGCGAGAGGCGTTGGCGATGACGATTCGTCAGCAGATGGAAGCGGTGGTCAGTGCGGGAAACGCGATGTTCGCGGATCACCAAATTTTGGGCGGGATCTTGGAAACCGACGCCGCCCTTGAACACCTCAGCGGGACGGTTCGGTTCAACGGTAGTCAAGCGATCGGTCAAACAAAGCTGGGCGACGGAGCCTTGACCGAGTTCACGGTGACCGCAGCATCAGCCATTGGCGTGGGCGAGCCATTCATTCAGGGGCAATCGCTGGGAGCGTCGCTGAACGAGAACACGCGTTTGATCGACATGCGTCAAGGCGAAGGGGTGCAACCGGGCGTGCTGACGGTTTCCGATGGCAGCAACTTCGTGGAACTCGATCTACGGCAAGCGGCAACCATTGGGGACGTGGCGGACATGTTTCGGTCGGTTGATTTGGACGGCCGATCGTTGTCGTTCACGATTGGGCCCGACTCGGTGACGGTTCAATACGCCGACGGATTGCCTGGCACTCTCGCGATTCGCGATTCGGAAGGCAGTCGTTTGTCGTCCGATTTATTGATTGCCAACCCACAAGGTTTTCGGCCGCCGCCGTTGGTTGGCGATCGATTGTCACCCCAGGTGACTTTGGGGACGCCCATTGCTGATCTGAACAATGGTGCCGGCTTGGACCTGACCGACGGAATCGTCATCGATCGAGGATCGGACCGCTACACGATCGACTTTTCAGATGCGGAAACTGTTGGCGATGTGATCATTGCAATCAACCGCAGCGACGCGGAAGTGCGGGCCGTTTTGAATGAAACGAGCGGTAGCATTGAAGTGCACGGCTTGCGTGCCGGTGTGGACTACAGCATTGGCGAAAACGGCGGCCAAGCCGCGACGCAGCTTGGGATTCGCACGGCAGATGAGGACACGCTGGTCAGCGAACTCGCACGCGGTCGCGGATTGCGTCTGAATCCCGAGGGGCCGGATCTGGTGATCACTCGTCCGGACGGAATCGAACTCGAATTGGAGCTGGAAGATGTCAGTACGGTCGGTGACATCGTTGACCTGATTCGCAATCATCCCGACAACCAAGACACGCAGCGGGTATTGGTCGATCTCAATTCGGTCGGCAATGGATTGCAACTCAGTGTGCCTCCCGGTGCAGATCCGATTCGTGTTTCCCAGCCCGGGGTCAGTGATGCGGGAACGTATCTCGGTTGGATCGAACCCGGTGAAGCATCGGCAGAAGGCGAGATTCAGGGGGCTTTCATGGTCTTGGATGGCCGTGATTACCAACCGCGGGATTCGGGAGGCGCGATCGACACGTTGCTGCGTTTGGAAACAGCCATTCGAGATGGCGACATCTCCGAGATTGGGCGTTTGCAACAACGGCTGGACGAGGATCTGGATACCAGCACCCGAACTCGAGGCCGCGTCGGTGTGTGGCATTCCGCTCTTCAGGATTCACGCACCGCCGTCGAGAACGAAAACGTTCTCCTGCAATCGCAATTGTCCGATGCCATGGATGCTGACTTGGCGGCTGTCATCAGCGAGCTGCAAGCCCGGCAAGCTGCTCTGGAGGCTTCGATGCGGTTCATCGGGCAAACCTCCGGAATCACCGTGTTGAACTATTTGTAGGTTTCCTGCGGTTGACTGGCCCAGCGATGCGTTGAGTTTGCGGGTTGTACCGAACATAGCGATCGCATTGGTCATGCGGAAATTTCGAGTTTTCTGGATTGTTCTGTCAATTTGCAGCTCGCGAAGGTCGATACCCATAGCGACGGGACAGTCCCGGAACACCAAAAAATTCGACGAGTGGAATTCAAGTCATGCGGATTGACAGTCATCGCTTCGGCACGTTGGAGCTCAACGCCGATCAGTTGTTTTTGTTCCCGCAAGGCTTGATCGGAATGGAATCGCTGCATCAGTGGGCGTTGATCCCTGATCCAGACAACGCGGCCGTTGCCTGGCTGCAAAGTGCTGCTCGGGGCGACCGTGCATTGGCCGTTATCAGCCCGCGAGCCTTCTTTCCGGATTACCGCGTTCACATCGGCCGCCGTGACTTGGCGAGCCTGCACCTCACCTCTGGATCCGAGGTGTATGTGATGACGACGGTTGCTGGGCACGTCGGCAAATTGACGACCAACTTGCGTGCTCCATTGATGTTGAACTTGGACCGACGACTTGGTTGCCAAGTCATCACCAACGACGACCGGCCCATGCGTCAACCGTTGCCAACCGTCGCAGCACAATCGGCTCAACCGTTGCCGACTTCCAACGTGCGTGCTGCCTGATCGCAGCGAACACGAACAGCTCTCAACAAATGGCGGGTCCGTTCACGGGCTCGCCATTGTTGCTGCGCCAGCGTGTCGTTCATCGCCCGTGATGCGGATGCCCGCGTCGGAACGTCGCTGTGATGTCGTGCTGATGCGAACCTTGCAAGCTGGCTGGCATCTCACTGGTCGCCGTTTGCGTTGCGAAACCAGCGTCATCGCATCTGTTCATGGACGCGAGTGGCCATGTTGCAAAGCGGGCCAGCGTTGCAAACGGGGTACCAAGGCGAATCGGCACGACCGGCACGTGCCGACCTTCTGACCGATGCTTGAACAATTCTTGGGCGGGCGTCGATGAGTGGTGTACGCGAGGCGAAGCAACGGGTGTTGTTTCATCAGGTGAACCTCGTGCGAACATTGCGATGGAATGCAATTACATCCGGCAAAGGACTGCCGCCGTAAACGCTTGAAATTCCTGACGACTTGATTCGAAAGCTCTCCCACTCCGATAAAATAAGCCGAGGACACCATGCTCGTCCTTTCCCGACACCGCGACGAAAGCATCATGATTGGTGACGATGTGGTCGTAACCATCGTTGATATCCGAGGCGACAAAGTGCGTCTGGGCATCGAAGCTCCCCAAGCCATCCCAGTGCACCGTCAAGAAGTCTATGACGCGATCCAGCGAGAGAATCGCCGCGCATCGCAAACAGGTGCGGGGGCGACCAAGGACTTGCGTCCGCCTCGCGACTGATCGATCGCGATGAAGGTGGAGCTCCAGGTCAGTGAGGACCGTCCGTCGTGGGTGACGGATGAATCCACTGGCGATCGCCTGACTCGAAACGTTCTTGCTTCCAAATGGGAACATCGCGTTTCAGGTGATCCATTACGGAGGCCACCGCTTGCAAGGCGGCCACTCGGTGGGAACTGCTGCAACCGACGATGACACTGGCTTCACTGATCGGAACGATTCCGAGGCGATGCCAAAGAACGATTCGGTGCAACGAATATTCCTCTATCGCTTCGCTTGCAATACGTTGCAGTTCTTTCACCGCCATTTCGCGATGGGCGGTGTAAGCCAGCTCTTCGGTGACGTTGACCTGATCCTTCAAGATGGTGGTTCGCCTCGTCACGCCATGAAACCAAAGCATCGCACCCGCGTCGGGGTGCGATAGCCAGGCCGCTGCATTCTCCGAATCGAGCAACGGTTCCAGTGGATCGTCGGTCAGTCGAATGTTCACCGTGGAGTCGACCACGGTCGAAGGTTCCGCTTTCAAGGCTCAGCCTCCACTGACCGGTGGAATCAGAGCGATTTCAGCGGCCGAATCGACGGGTTCGTCGTGGCCAACATACTTTTGGTTCACTGCCAACCGCGATCGCTGCGTCAGTCCTGCCAAGGCGGGGTGTTGTTCTGCGATATGTTGCAGCAATTCACCAGCGGTGACTTCATCGGTCGAATCGATCGTGACGCGATCCACGCCGCCGGCCGCTTCGCAGGCTCCGGCAAAGAGCAAGACTTCGAGTTTGCGTGGCGGTGACATGATTGATCGATGCAGACGAAGGGTGACGGACTAGGAATTCGCTTGACCGCGAAGATTCAAGGCGGGGAGGCGACCGTAGGCGTGGGCTAGCAACTTCAACGGATGTACGGCTTCGTAGTTGCCACCGTGTTCCATCTGAAGTTTGCAGGCACTGCATTCCGTCGTGGGTGCGGAATGGGATGCCTTTCGAACTGCGGAGACCATGGGCCAACCAATTCGAAGGCTGTTGCGATAGTTTTTGCGTTGCAAACCCCACGTCCCCGCCATGCCGCTACAACCTTTGGCGACCACATCGACTTCCAACTCGGGAATCAACCGCATCAAATTCGCGGCTGCTGTGTCGCTGTGCAGGACGCGACTATGGCAAGGCTGGTGATACAGCATTTGATGCCGGATCGGTTCAAACTCCAACGTGAGTCGCTTTTCTTGATGCAGCGACCAAAGATAGTGGCATGCTTCAAAACTATGTTCGGCGACGAGGTGAGCGTCCTCGGTATCCAGCAAGTTCGGGTACTCGTGTTTCAAACAAAGTGCCGCGGCCGGTTCCGTCGCTAAAACGGTATAGCCTTGACGCACCGCGTCGGCCAGTAAGCGGACATTTCGTTTGGCGACACGGCGTGCACCCTTCAAGTCGCCTGCGGTGATGCGCCCCATTCCGCTGAGGCTTTGCCCGGTCGGAACATAGAACCCAATTCGGTTGTGTTGAAGGATTTCCGCGAGTGCACGACCGATTTCGGGGTCGTGATAGTTGGCAAAGTGGTCAACGAAGTAAACCACTTTCAATCCACCGGCGGGTGAGGCACGGTGCCAACGTCGCCTCACGGCGTATCGCAAGAAAGGTTCGCTGGTCAGAGGCGGAATTTCTCTGGATGCTGATAGTCCGAGCGTCTTTTCCGCGAACCAGCGCAGCGAACGCCGGCGGATCATCCAGTTCGAAAGCCAAGCCACTCGCGAACCCAAGGCCGCGAGCATGTCGATGCGACCGATCAGCCAATCGGACAGCGTGAGTCCATTGGTGGCGACGTACTGAGCTTTGATTTCGCCGACAACTTTCGGGATGTTGACCGACGCGGGGCATTCGACACGGCAGGAGTGGCAATTGAAACAAAGGTCCGCGACCGCTTTCGCTCGTTCACCAGTCAATTCGGAAACGGGCAGTTGGCCGCTCAACACGCCACGCAGCAGGTTGGCTTTCGCGCGCGGTGAAGCCTCCTCGACTGAGGTGATGCGGAACATCGGGCATTGGCGTTCATCAGTCGTGTGCGAACGACACCTCGCACATCCGTTGCAGGCTCGCGTCGTCGTTGTGATCGGAGCTCCGCCAGGCCAATGCTGCAGAACCTCGAGTTGAGGTGCAGGCTCGTGAGGCATGAGCGACGCAACCCATTTGGCTGGTTGGACGTCCTGCTTGACGGTGGCTTCGTCGATGATGGCGGGTTGCGCGTTCGGTGGGACTTTGTTGGATGGAACCGCGTCGGATGCGGGGTTTTCTACCGTCTGTGATGTGTCATCCGAAACCTCGTTGCGAGACAAACCAATGGATGAAGGAATGACGCTTCGTCCGGCGGCAACAATCTCGATCGTCTGGTCTTGAGGTCTTAGGTTTTCGTCCGGTTTTTGCAGGACCGCGCCAAAGAGTTTCCCTGGGTTGAATCGGTGATAGGGATCGAACAAACGTTTGACTTGACCCATTGCTTGCCAAAGTTCGCCGGTCTGTTTCGGCATCAGGTACGAACGACTGAGTCCCGCGGCATGCTCGGCGCCGATTTGTCCGCCACGTTCCCAAACCACACTGGCAATTTCTTCGCTAAGCGGACGAATTTTGCTTCGGTCCTCCACTTTCTGAAGATCCAGCATTGGGCGGACGTGTAGTTGACCATGGCCTGCATGTGCGAAAATGGTCGCGGTGACTTGGTGTCGCTTCAATACGTTTTGAACCGCCACCACCATCGCCGGAATTTGTTCCGGCGGCGAATGAATGTCCTCCACAAAGGGCAAGGGCATTTGCGTTCCGCGGACACGGTACTGCCGTGGGATCACTCGGCGAAACAACATCCAGTAAAGGTCACGAACTTCATCGCGAATGGTGTCCATCGATTGAAATGCCGCGTCGGGACCACTGCATAAAGACTGACGCAGAATGGCAAGCCGGTCGTAGAGGTCGCCCAGCGATTCGCCTTGAATCTCAACCAACATTGCGGCTTCGGCTTCGCGAGGCACCAAGTCCACGAACCGTTTGTCGCCTTCACGAGCGATTTGTAGCAAGCGGCGATCCATCACATCGCATGCGATGGGACCATGGTCGAGGGCGGCGACAGCGGCCCGCGTCGCGGAGTCCAAGCGATGAAAGAAGAACAGCACCACACCGCGATGTGCCGGGATCGCTTCGGTGCGCAACGTCGCGTCGATCAGAATGCCCAATGTCCCTTGGGAACCGCTGAAGAATTTCGCGAGGTCGACGCGGTGGTTGGCATCGTACAAATCATCCAGGCGATATCCGCCGCTGGCGGGCGACAAGAATGCGTTGGATTGCAGATGGGGCGCGAAACGGTTGCGGATTTCAACGAGCCCGCGTGTGACGCGATTGACGAAGCCGGTTTCTCCCGAGCGGTCCAACAACGGAACGGCGGTTTCGTGATCGCGGTCTTGGTTCAGTGGATCCGTGGGACGGTCTTCTTCGCCGAGGGCGACCGGATCATGTTGGGATAGTTCCACCAAGCGGCCGTCGGCGGCAATCATTCGCAACGAAAGAATCGTGTCGCGTGCGGATCCGCTGCGCAGGTAGTGGCTTCCTGATGCGTTGGTTGCGATCACCCCGCCCATGGTGGTCACGGAACGAGTGGCCGGGTCAGGACCGAACCAACGTCGGTGGCTCTTCAGAAAACGATTGACGCTGGACAGCGTGGCACCGCTTTGCACGGTGACTTGCGAGCCATCTTCTGTGGTCGACAGACGCTTCATGTGAGCGGACATGTCCACGACGATGCCGGGGCCCACGGATTCGCCGGACACTCCGCTTCCACTGCCACGTGGATGAATCGGCAAATCATTGTCACATGCGTATTGGACTGTGGCCGAAACATCGGCGGTGCAGCGCGGACGCACGACGGCCAAGGGCCGAATTTGGTAGATGCTGGCGTCTGATGCGTAGAGCTGCAACGAGACGGGGTCACACAACACGTCGCCGGATACCAATCCGCGGAGATCGTCGTGAAGTCGCTGGCTGTCGTTGTCTCGATGCATGCTCCCATTACGACGGCTCGCGACCGTATCCGTCAAGATGACAGAGTCACTCGCGTTTCAATTCGAGCCAGATCCGGTGAATGCCGATGGCCGACAAGCTTCCCAGGCCGGCGAGAAGCAGATCTTTTTGAGCGTCCCACATGTCGCCCTGCTGGCCGTTGTACGCTTCGGCCTGCGCGGGCGAAAAGAACATGGCGATTTGCCATTCGAGGACTTCGTAAGCGGCTCCAACCGCCAAGACAATCGATGCCGATAGGAACCAAAGCCATCCATTCGAAAAGGAAGGCCGCGTTTCGCGAATTGGATCGCGAAGCTTTTCAGATAGAACATCGAACGCAACGGGAACGCCGAGCAAACCCGACGCGAAATGCACCAATCGGTCGTAATGGTTTCTTTGCCAGGCCATGCGTTCGGAAAGCGAACCGCCGAATAAGCTTTGTGACCAGTCGTCGTAGGGCACGAAGGAGTAAATCCAGCGTGCCCCCAAGATGTGCATCAATACAAAAGCGATTGCAGAAGTGAACGCGATGGACGAAAGCCGAGCCTGCGAACTGGACCACCACAGGCCGCCGAGCATGCCGATGGTTGGAATGTGTTGCAGCCATTGCTCGTTCGGATAAGGAGCCCGATACAGCGAAAGCAACATGCATCCCAAAGTGGCAAGGACGACGGCCTTTTGGCGATCCAATTGTTTGAGCCCTCGGCGGACGTTCATTCCGTCTCAGCAGCGGTTTCCGTTTCCTCCGATTCTTCTTTTTTGTCGGAACTCGTCAGCTCATCCAGAAACGGTTGCAGGAAACGACGACGCACTTCCGGAGCCACTTCGAGGGCTCGGGTTTGCCACTCGATCGCCGCTTCCTTGTCATCGGCTGCGGCCTGGAGGTAGGCCATCGCATTCATCGCCATCCATTGGTTCGGCAGTGACTCGGGGGAGTTCTCTTCTTGGTAAGCGAGAGCAGACTCCAAGGCATCAATGGTTGTTTGAAGCACCTTTTCATTTTCCATTTGTCCAGCCCGGACGGCTTGAGCAACACTGCGTGCCCAGCTGCTGATTGCGACCGCGTCGTTCGGGGTGGCGGCAACTTTCTCTTCGATCGTAGCCAAGGCTTTCTCGGCTTGGCCAAGAGCCAAGGTATTCGCGAAAGCGAGAGACTCGATGGCGTTCTCGTACTTGCTGGCTGCGAAGAGCTCCGTGTTTTCTTCTAACATTTCAGCCACCAACTCGTGCTTCCCGGCTCGCTGAGCCAGAACCAATTCACGGTAGGCCAATTTCATCTGGGTTTCTTTTTCGAATTCTTCCTTGGCGGCTTCTCGGTCCCACTGGTTGTTCAGTACCGCCTCCAAAGCAGAGTCCATGCTCATTGGATGGCCAATCCATTCAACATGCCCGTCCTTGCCCACAATAAACGCGGTGGGAATGCCGTTCTGGTTGGCTGCTTTCATGTAATCCGTGTGCACGGAGGCGTCTGGATCGGTCGTCAGGCTGTAGGCCGAAGTGAGTTCACCATAAGTGATTGGCTCTTGATCCTCATCGGGCTCTTCTTCGCTCTCGTCTGTCTCCGCTTCTTTTTTGCCCGGATGGAGGATCGTTTCAGGGACTTCTTTGTCGAGAAAGTTTGTGACCGTTTCCAAGTCTTCACGGCTGACGCTGACGACTCGCAATCCTTCGTCGCGATAACGGGTTTGAAGTTCAGCAAGATGAGGCATGCTATACAGACAGGGGCCGCACCAGGTCGCCCAAAATTCCACGACGGTGACTTGACCAGGTTCGAAATCTGTCATCGGGGAAGGCTCCTCGCCCACCCAGTGTTCGATGTCCAACGAAGGAGCCACGGATCCGATTGTCATCGGTTCAGGTTCATCGGGAGGCGTCTCCGCTTGCTTTGGCTCGGGGGCTTTGGGCGTGGCCGAAGGTTGAAGAGGAGTGGCCGGCTTTGAGCTTGTTTCGTCCCCCTTGGCAATGGCGGAGGGAACCATCAAAAAACAACAAGCAAACATCCAAGCGGTCAAGAATCGATTCACCACGATTGGTCTCACAGAGTGACTGGGACAGAAGTCGGGGATGACCCACCTAGAGTATCAGATTGAAGCCCTCGGTTGAGAGTTTCCAAGGAACCAAAATGACAGAGAATTCGTTGGGGAAAAACGACTTCATCGATACCGCGATCAAGGCGGCTCAATCCGGCGGTGAAATACTGAGGCGATACTTCGAAAACGGAGTGACGATCCGCAACAAAGCCGATGGCGGTGGTAAGAGCTATGACTTGGTCAGTGATGCGGACTTGGAAAGTGAAAAGGAGGTCGCTGATACGATTCGCGACGCATTCCCGGACCACGAACTGTTGGGCGAAGAGGACCTGCAGAACGGGGATCCAAACGCCAAGCACTTGTGGGTGATCGATCCACTCGATGGCACCAACAATTTCGCTCATCACCTGCCACACTTTGCCGTGTCGGTGGCTTACTACGAATCAGGCGTGCCCATCGCGGGAGCGGTCTACAACCCCATTCGCGAGGATTGGTTCACGGCGGTTCGTGGCGAAGGGGCGTTTCATAACGGGACTCGCGTGAAGGTCAGCGAAGCTGCCACGCTGAACCAATCGATGATTGGTTGCGGTTTCTATTACGATCGCGGAAAGATGATGCGAGCGACGTTGGCGGCCGTCGCGGAGTGTTTTGAGAATGACATTCACGGCATCCGCCGCTTTGGAACCGCGTCACTGGATTTGTGCCAAGTCGGCAACGGTTCGTTCGACGCTTTCTTCGAATACAAACTTTCGCCATGGGATTTCGCGGCGGGAGTTCTGTTCATTCAGGAAGCTGGCGGAAGAGTCACAACCGCCACCGGAGAAGACTTGCCGCTGCAAAGCACCACGATCCTGGCTAGCAATGGCAAGATTCACGATGCGATGTTGGACATCACATCGCGACATGCCTTGAACCAGTGAGCAAACTGGCGGGCCAAGGTTGTTTCAGTCAATCCAGCGTTTGGTCAGGTCGCCGTAGGCGTCGATGCGACGGTCCCGCAGGAACGGCCAATGGGTTCGCACCACATCAATGTCCGCCAGAGGGCAGTCGGCGGTGATGATTTGGTCGCTTTCACAGTCGCCTTGTGCAAGGATCTCACCGCGTGGTGAGGCGATGAACGATGAACCCCAAAACTCAACCGGGCCTTCGCTGCCGACTCGGTTAGGTGCACCCAGATAGATCCCGTTGGCGATGGCGTGGGCTCGCATGGCGGTGATCCAAGCGTCACGTTGCCCTTCGCCGTATTCCTCTTTTTCTTCGTTGATCCATCCGATGGCAGTGGGGTAAAGCAAAATGTCGGCGCCCGCCATCGCGAAAAGTCGGGCGGCTTCGGGGAACCATTGATCCCAGCAAATGCCGACTCCCAGTTTCGCGAATCGCGTGGGAATGACTTTGAATCCCAAGTCGCCGGGTATGAAATAGAACTTCTCGTAGTACAACGGGTCGTCGGGGATATGCATTTTGCGGTACACACCCGCCACACTGCCGTCGGCATCGATCACCACCGCGCTGTTGTGGTAAACGCCGGGAGCACGACGCTCGAAGATGGGCGCGACAATCACCACACCCAATCGTTTGGCGACCGGAAGCAAAGCTTCGGTTGTTGGACCGGGGATCGATTCCGCCAAATCAAAATTCGCATGGTCTTCGCTTTGACAGGGATAGCAGGTGGCAAACAATTCCTGAAGGCAGATGACTTGCCCGCCATCCGCAGCGGCTTTTTCGATCCAGCCGATCGTGGCTTCGATCGACTTGTCTTTCGAGCCCGTGTCTCGCATCTGAACCAACGACAACCTGACCGAATGACTCATGGCAAATCTCTATTTTGTAACCGGAACCGATACGGAGATCGGCAAGACCTACTGCACGGCGCGGTTGGCCGAGTTCTTGTTGGCGGGAAAGCGTCGGGTGGGAGTTTACAAGCCCGTCGCCAGCGGATGTGACGAGCTTTCCGACGGCGAGCGGTATAGTGTCGATGCGGATGTGTTATGGCAAGCGGCATCTCGTCCAAAAACTTTGGCCGACGTGTGCCCCCAAAAGTTCCTGACGCCTGTTGCACCACCCGAAGCCGCGTTTCGCGAAGGCAGGAGAGTTGATCAGTTCAAGCTGGTGAAAGGCATGCTGGCGTGGTGCAACGATACGGACAATCCCGTCGATGATTTATTGATCGAAGGTGCGGGAGGTTACTTCAGTCCAATCAGCAAAGACTGGCTCAACATCGATCTGGCAAAGATCATGCGAACGCGAGCGATGGCGGCGGGCCACGCGTTCTACGTCTTGTTGGTGGCTCCGGATCGTTTGGGCGTTCTGCATCAGGTGATTTCCACGACGCGAGCCGCCAAGGCCGATGGCTTGCCAGTGGATGGCGTGATTTTGAATCGGTTGGACGAGTCGCTTGATCCGTCCTGTTCGTCGAACCATGAGGATTTGATGCGTTGGTGCGACGTCCCAATCGTGGCCGAAACGACGGGGCCGCAAGGCAAATTGGCTGTTCATGGCGGTGGGAAGCAGCTTGGATTGCTGGCGTGAAACGAACCGTGAAACAACTTGAAAGATGAATTTTTTTCGACCAGGTGTTTTTCGGCGTTGACACTCATTTGTCGCCATTGGTAACCCACCTTCATCGGCGGAACATCGCTTCCGTCGCCCACCTTTCTATCCAACCAATTTGAAGAGCCAAACTAAGAGTTCGCTGCCAAGGAATCGTTTGCGGGAATGGTTCCTTCGTTGCATTGCAACGGAAGCTCACAAGTCGTTGCGACGGTTACTGGGTCAATCGTCTCAGCGAGAATGCTTCTCAGTGAACTTTTGAGTGCATCGGAGCGTCGCTCGGCGGCGCTCCGATGTCTCGCTCATCATCCGCTCGCTTTCCGCACGAGCATCGATTCGTCTGGAACTCATCCAACAAGTTTGGCAAAGTGATCACTTCAATCGGAGTGTCTGTCCGATTGCGTTTCGGTATCACCGCGAATCGAGACACCGCAATCCGTCGAGTTGGCTTCTCGCACTCATAGGGGCTCGTTCATGTCAACCAAACCACCTGGCGACGAACCAGCCGAAGACGAGACCAAAGAAACCGACAACAGCAAGCTCGGTGGCGAGGAAGCACCGGATGTCGAATCAGAGACGTCCGCTGGGGGTGATTCCAGTGCCAGTGGCGATGAAGACGCTAGCGGTGAACCCGGCGGTGAGGACGAGGTCTCCGCCGAAGAACCGTCCGCTGCCGATGACGCTAAGGAGGACGATGATGAGTCTGACGAGCTGGGCGACGTGGTGGACACGGATGACGAAGATCAGCCCGCGGTCCGTGTCCCGCTGAAGCAGCGATTGATCGCTTTCTGGACCCCCGCACGTTTGTGCGTGGCGTTGGTTGTCGTCGCGGTGCTTGGCCTCGGATGGTGGGCGACGCGTCCGATCGAAACGCCCAAGCCACCGCCAGAACCGCCAAAGCCAGAGGAACTCTACGCGGAACAAATTCAGCGAGTGCTTGATGGCGTGTCGAAGCAATTGCACACGGTGTCTTATCCAATCAAAGATGAGGACCTAAAGAAACTGCCATTCGATCAGCTGAAGGATGCGGCGAAGCAACGCAGCGAATTGCGTCAGCACCTCGAATCACTCGCTGAGGAGTCCGGGGGCGAGTCGCCGGATGACCACGACGAAAACTCCGCACCGTTGCCGCCATCGGATCGCTTTTCGCGTTTGGGCGGGGACGAGCCTCAGATTACGGAGTTGCCGATGCTTGAAACCGTGCTGATCGATGAAGGTGTCATCACCGACAAAGGAATGGAAACAATTGCTGAGATTCCCGAGCTGAGGCACGTCCGATTGCGGCTATCGCCAATCACTGACGCCGGGTTGGAACCCTTGTTGAAATGCGAGACTTTGTGGTTTTTGAATCTTCCCCATAGCAAGCTGACGGAAGAAGGGGTCCGGTCCTTGTCGAAGCTTCCCAAGCTGAGGCAATTGCGATTGGGATCGACGTTGCTGGGCAACGAGGTTTGCCGAGCTTTGCTGGAGGTCAAATCCCTCCGGGGGATTCACCTGATTGGTGTTCCGGTGAGCGATGAGGGGCTGAAGGTCTTGGTCGAGCTGCCTCATTTAGAATCGCTCTACCTCGACGATTCAGGGATCACCGAAACAGGTTGGGATTGGTTGTTTCAAAACCATCCACAATTGCACGTTCATATCAATCAACGACACCATGACCGTGATCCGCAGTATCACGTTCATGAGTGATTGTCGAATGACGTGCGGGTATCGCCAGATTGGTCACGGCCATGCCGCGAAGATTCGCAACGTGCGGGGGCTTATCAGTCGTTGGATGACTGCGGTGCCGCTTCGCATTCGACAAACTCAAGCGGTTGCTGTTCACTGGTGTCGGCCACGCGAATTGCCAGTTCGCCGCGAAGGATTTTTCGAAAGGCGGAACCGACGATGTCACCTCGCCATCCTTTGAGCAGGGCCGGTGTCGGTGAACCGCGACGTGGATCCAATTCGTAGGCCAGCAGTTCCTTCACGTCATCTGAATTACCAACGATCGCTGGAGCGAGTTTTTGTTGTCGGCTGATGCAAGCGATCGAAGTCGATAGGAATTGGCTTAGCATTGGCGATGCGCTGCGAGACCGCCCGCGTGCTCGGCGAGGCAGTTGTTCATCGGGAACTTTTAGCGCCGCCGCGATGGCATCGCCGATCTCGTTGTACTGGTCGTTGTAGCCGCGGCGTTCCATGCCTCGAATGTTGCGGATCTTTTTGACATCTGGTGAACCGCGTTTGGCAAGTTCCACCATCAAGTCGTCTCGCATGACGCGGCGTGGTAAACGGTTCTTGGATCGAGCAATCTCTTCACGCCAGCGCCAGAGATGCCGAATGATTTCGAGCTGTCTTGGTTTCAGTCCGGAGCTGCCACTGACGCGTTGCCAGTTTTCACTTTCTTCCGCGTCGATGACTTTGTTTTGCAGTCGGGTCGTTTCTTCGTCGAGCCATTCGACTCGATCGAGCGACTGCACATCAGCGAACAGTTTGCGATGCATTTCTGCCAGATTGGTGACGTCGTGCAATGCGTAGGTGATTTGGTCCTTGGTCAGCGGGCGATGTCGCCAATTGGTTCGGGTTTCGCCTTTGGGAAGCGTCTTTCCAACCAGTTTTTGAACAAGCGTTGCCAGAGAAGCGGGGTACTCGATGCCGACAAATCCGGCGGCGAGTTGGGTGTCGAATAGTCCGGCGATGGGGCGACCGGAAAAGCGGTAGGCAAAGCGAATCTCTTCGCGTGCCGCGTGAGCGATGACAACTCGTTTGCCAGCGGGAGCTTGGTCATCCGTCAGGATGTCCCAGAACGCTTGCGTGTCGCCGACTTTGTAGGGGTCGATCACCGCGAGATGCTCGCCGGCGGCAACCTGGATCAGGCACAGTTCGGGGCGGTAGCAGTCTTCGGAAACGAATTCGGTGTCAAAACCGATGACCGGTTCATTCGCGATGGCTTCGCAAAATTGCTGGAATTGCGAAGGCGTTTCGATGGAGTCGTAGTTCACCGCGGCGGATCCGGTGGCTTGTTGTTCGACATAGATTTCACATAAGTTGCGTTTTCAGAACGCGATTCTGACGATGACTGTAACTTGCTGCCCGCTTCGGGTCGATCGGATGCAGCCATGAACAGGAAGAGAAAGCCTTGGAGTTGAATTGATGGAACTTGGTTCCCCGCGACCTTCCGATTTGGATTGTCGTCCATCGGCGAGCGAGAAATCGAAGCGAAAGTCACGTCTGCTGGTGAGCGTTCGGAATCTCCACGAGGCTCAGTTGGCAGTTGACGGTGGCGTCGACATTGTCGATTTCAAAGAACCGCTCCGTGGAGCTTTGGCGGCTTGCGATCCCCATGTTTGGAGCGAGGCGGTGGCAGCATTCGCGGGGGCGGGCGTAATGTTGTCGGCTGCGTTGGGGGAATCAGAATCCGCGATGCAGGTGGCCAGCCAGGTGCCCGCTGAGTTCACGTTCGCCAAGGCGGGGCCCAGTGGTTGCCGGTCGGGGGAATGGCTGCAAAGGCTGTGGGACCAGTTGCCCGTTCCCGAGTCCGTGGCTCTGGTGCCCGTCGCCTACGCGGACCACGAGACCGCCACAACGATCACGCCGGAAGAAGTCCTCGATGCCGTGATCGAAAGCGGTCGAAGTCGCCTGCTGATCGACACTTTTGTCAAAGACGGTCGGCGTCTGCCTGATCATTTGGACCGGCAACGACTAACAGACATTCTGCAAAAAGCTCAGGCTCACGATGTGTGGGTCGCTTTGGCGGGTTCTGTTCGGTTGCGTGAAAAGCATCGCCTTGAACGAGAGGGTTGCTTTCCAGATTGCTGGGGCGTTCGTGGGGACGTGTGTGACAACAGCGATCGATGCGGTCTGATCGATCCCGGCAAAATTTCTCTCTGGCGTCGTTCGTGTCGCACTGCGAGCGTGGTGCCGTGCGAAGACGAGACATGCGTGTCGGTGCTCGGCTGACTTTGGCTCGAGGCCAATGAAAAACACCTGGCCACGGAGAGTGACCAGGTGTTGATGAATTAGCAATTGAAGCTATTCAGAAAACGGAAAGACGATCAGTCTTTTTCCTTCTCTTCTGGTTCAGCACCCTTCGGCGTGTTGTCGTCGTACTTCGCTTCTGGAATCGCGTCGTGATCCTTGGTGGGGACGACTTCGTGATACACAGCGAACTCTTCGTTGGCGGCTTCCGATTCTTTTTCGACGGGTTCGTCGGTCACGGTGGCAGCTTCGGTGATCAGTTCGATGACCTTGCGTTCGACGATTTGGTTGCGAAGAGCGTCCATTTGGCCGGTCTTCTCCAATCGAGCGCGAACACGTCGAGGTGACGAATCGCTTTGCTCTGCGATGAGCATGATTTCGTCTTCGTATTCTTGTGGTTCGGCGTCGATTTTTTCTTCGTCGGCGATTTGTTCCAAGATGAAGTGTTCACGCAACGAGGCTTCGGTACCTTCTTGCATGTTTTGCTTGGTCGCGTTGACGAAGCGGCGAATCATGTCGTCGTCGAAACCGCTGCGGCGGAACTCGAGAACCTTGCGGTCCAATTCACGTTTCATTTGACGACGGACCAGCGTTGGTGGCAGGTCGAAGTCGGCCGCTTCGAGCAGTTTCTCGACGATCGCGCCACGCATGGCTTGTTCAGTGCGGAAGTTGGCTTGACGCTCGAGCGATTGGCGAACGAAGTCACGCAGTTCGTCCTCCGATTCGAATTCGCCCAATTCGTCGAGGAATTCAGCGGTCAGTTCAGGCAACTGTTCTTTCAGGACTTCGACGACAGTGAAGGTCGCGTCGAGTTCTTTGCCCTTCATTTCCTCGTCGGCATGGCCTTCGCTCAGCTTGACTTTGCCGGTGACGACATCGCCTTCCTTGCAGTCCTTCATCATTTCGCCGAAGTTTTCGCAAACGGCGTCCGAAAGGCTCAGGCGGTTCGCCAAGGTGACGCGTTCTTCTTCCATTTCGGAGACGACCTTGTCACCGTCTTTGAAGACCGCGGTCAGCAGCAAACGGTCGCCAAGCTCGGCGGGAGCGTCGCTGGCTTCTAGCGATGCGTAACGCGAAAGGACTCGTTGAAGAGCGGCGGCCACGTCGTCGTCAGAGATGGTTTCGACGGGTTTCTTCAGTTCCAGCTTTTTCCAGTCTGGGGTGGCGAACTCAGGACGCACTTCGATGCTGAACTGGTACTTGAAGTCGCCTGTTTCTGGCAGCTTGATGGAGTCGTAAGCGAAGTCGGGTTCACCGATTGCCGAAAATTCAGCGTCTTCGGTGACCTTGGCCAAACTGTCCATCAACAGCGAGCCTTTGACGCGATCTTCAATGCGGTCTTTGAATTGTTTCTCGACCAACTTGCGAGGCGCACGACCGGCGCGGAAACCGGGAACCTGAGCTTCCGGTACCAATTCGTCGTAAGCGTCCTTCATGTAGCGATCGACCTCGCCACGGGGAATCGTCACAACAACCTCACGCAAACAGGCATGAGGTTTGGACACCTCCATGTTCAACTGCAGCGGGTCTTTGACGGGAGCAGCCGCGTCTTCGGCGGGCGTGGAATCGGTGTCGAAAGACGTGGACATCCTGATTTTAAACCTTGTGTTAGAAAAACGAATCGATCGAACCGGAACTGGCTCTCGATAAAATCGGGAAGCGAAATCGAAAGACCGGGTGATCGGACGCTTCGACCGGAGGGCCTCCTGCTTCAGGGGCCGTTTCTTGCAGCGGCAAAGTGTAGTGTTTTCCGGCGATGATCGACAAGCCGTTAAAAAACCTTTCAAGTCGACTTGCGACAAAACCGATGGTCCCTATACTGTCGCCCACACAACTGAAACGCGGCTGTAGCTCAGTTGGCAGAGCATCACGTTGCCAACGTGATTGTCGTCGGTTCGAATCCGATCAGCCGCTCTCAAAAAACCACGCCCGACTTGATCGGGCGTGGTTTTTTTTGTGCCCAAACGGTGGGAGGCGTCTTTGTCAGTTGCCGGTGATGCGGAATCGTTGGTACGCTTCCGCGTCTTTCGATTGACCGAAACCCCTCCCTTCCTAACCTTTCGCTGAGACGAACGTGTCGTACGCCCAGATCGGTCCCATCTCGGTGCACCTACCCGAAAAGGTGGAAGACAATGCCACGTTGCAGGAACAGTTTCCCTCCTGGGACCTCGACCTGATCGCTGAAAAGACGGGCATCCAGCAACGGCATATCGCGGCACCCGAGGAAACCGCTGCTGACTTGGCGGTGAAGGCGTGCGAACAACTGTTCGAACGAGAAGGTTTGGACCGGTCGTCAATTGACTTCGTGCTGCTCTGCACTCAGACCCCTGACTACCCCCTTCCCACCACAGCGTGTTTGCTCCAAGACCGCCTGGGATTGAAGAATCAATGTGGGGCGATCGATTTCAATCTGGGGTGCAGCGGTTATGTCTACGGCACCGCGATGGCCGACGGACTGATTCAATCTGGCGTGGCTCGAAATGTCCTGTTGGTCACCGCGGAAACCTACAGCAAGTACATCGACGAGAACGATCGTAGTTTGCGAACCATCTTTGGCGATGCGGCGGCAGCAACTTTGATCACCGCGGCGGACGAGCCATCGCTGTGGGGATTTCAATTCGGCAGCGACGGCAGCGGGGCTGACATGTTGATCGTTGGCTATGGTGGCGGCCGTCCCGCAGATGACGCGATCCGCCCGCGGCACCGAAAACGATGGAAGAGTCGTTTGTATATGGATGGCCCCAGCCTGATCAATTTCACGGTCGACGCGATTCCGCGGTTGGTGGACGAAATCTTGGAAGCCAACGGGCTGACCGACGACCGGATTGGCCATTACCTATTTCATCAGGCGACCTGGAAGATGCTGGATCAGCTTCGGCTGCGGATGAATATTGAGCCAGAGCGTCTGCCGGTCGATTTAGCCGACGTGGGCAATACTGTATCCTGCACCTTGCCGATTTTGATCGAGCGAATGCGTCAGCGTGACCAATTGAACCGAGGGGCCACGAACATGTTGGTTGGGTTCGGTGTTGGGCTCTCGTGGGGTGGTTGCTTGTGGCGGGATCAATTTCGCGACCAAGCTTGAGCCGCGGACGGTTTGGGCTGAATCAGGTTTCTGTTTTTCCGCCCATCGTTTTTTCACGCATTGCTGCTTCCCTCCAGGTCCGGGCTTGAGATGAACGCATCCCCAAACTGCACCGGTTGCTTTCTGATTGCGTCGCCCTATTTGCACGATGGCAACTTCTTTCGGTCGGTGGTGCTGATCATTCGACACACCCACGAAGGCGCGTTCGGGGTGGTGATCAATCGTCCGGGACCCCAGCGTTTCAGCGAAGTCATCGCGATGAGCGATCCGAGCTGGAACGTTGGATCCAAAAGCGAAGGCGGCTCCGCTGAATCGCCCGGTATTGATGAAGCGGCAGGCGCCTCCGGCGATTCGCTGCCCGGGAGTGGAGAGGAGATTCTTCCGGATCAGATTTATTTGGGTGGGCCGGTCAATGGTCCGGTGATGGCGATCCACAGCATCGCGGGCATCGGTGATCCCTGCGGTGCAGATCCTGGCGATGCGAACGAGAACGATCCAGCCGGAGCGAAGACTCAGTTGCACGACCATCCAGCCGAACCTTGGGGATCGATGTCGATTCAGTGGGCCGACGTGCCGGCATGGGTGACGGCCGATGAAGATCACTTGAGACTATTGTCTCGCCGTGATGATGCGAAGGTTCGTTACGTCGTTGGGTATTCCGGTTGGGGCCCGTCGCAACTCGAAGGCGAATTGGCCGACGGTGGATGGTTGGTCACACCGGCGGATGGCGAGTCCATCTTCAGTCCGAGCGATCAGGTTTGGGAAAAGCTGGTTCATCGATGTGGACAAGAAATCCTGCAAGACCTCACTCCGGATGTGACCTTTCCGAGTGAGCAACAAGGTTTTGATCCGGGTGTCAATTGAATGTCCCGGTATGTGATTGGTGACATCCACGGTTGTGCGAAAGCGCTGCGATCAATGATCGAAGTGCTTTCGCCCACTCAGAATGATGAGCTGATTTTTCTCGGCGACTACATCGATCGAGGCCCCGATTCTCGCGACGTGGTCGATCAGTTAATCGAGCTTCAGTCGAAATGCCAGGTCGTCGCTTTGCGCGGAAACCATGAATGGATGCTACAAAGTGTGGTGGCGCGGGGATTGGACGATGCAATGTGGCTCCGCAGTGGTGGCAAGGCGACCATCACGAGCTACGGTGGTTCGATCCAAAAGATCCCTGGCGACCATCTCGAGTTCTTCGACGCATTGTTGCCACATCACCAAACGGAACGAGAAATCTTCGTCCATGCGATGTACAACCCCACATGCGAGGTGCATGAGCAGGACGACGAACTGACATATTGGGCCCACTTGCCAACGCAACTCCCCGCTCCACACTGCACCGGTAGGCGAGTTTTCGTGGGGCACACGCCCCAGCCAAGCGGTGAGGTTCTACGGCACACCCATTTGGTTTGCATGGACACCTATTGCTTCGGTGGCGGTTATCTGTCGGCAATGGATTTGGAGATGGAAACGATCCTGCAGGTTGACCGACATGGCCACGTGAGACGCGTGCCGGTGGAACGGGTGATGATGTTGCTGCGAGGTTGCGCGTCCTGGTTTCGCAAAGGCGAAGCGGACGGCTAATGCTGTTCTCTACGGGTGAATGATTCGTTCTGGCTTCCGCGTTCGCTTTGCCGGAAAGTGCGAATGACAACGGTTGCTATACTGTTCCGGACAAATGCATTGGTCGTTGTGATGCCTATCCACCGGGCGTTTTGCGGTAGGTTTGGCGAAAATAGGTGCCTCGCGTGAGGCAGCATGCATTCGACTTGGAAACCTTCTGACTGCGAGACACCTTCGTTTTGACTTCCTCGGATCCCTCGACGTTCACGCGGCAGCGGAAAGATCACGGTTTCTATCGAATCTCGGTTGTCTCTCCGAAAGTGACCGTTGCCGACCCGCGCGCCAATGCGGAAGCCACGATCGCAAGCGTCCATGCAATCGCCCGCGAATCCAATTCGGACCTGATGGTATTTCCGGAGTTGGGTTTGTCTGCCTACACCTGCGGTGATCTTTTTGCGACGCAAACGCTTTTGCAGGCATCGCAGGACGCACTTCTGCATGTCGCGGAACAGACCCGAGATTATTCCGGGGTGTTGGTGGTGGGCTTGCCGTTTCGTGTCAACACCAGCGTGATGAACGTTGCGGCGGTGGTCTGCGGCGGACGCGTGCGGGGGTTGGTGCCAAAAACGTTTTTGCCGAACTACCGAGAGTTTTACGAGGCTCGCCATTTCAAAGCGGCTTCGCCAGCGGATCCAGTTGAGGTTCGTTTGGGGAATGATGACGTTCCGTTTGGGACGGATTTGATCTTTCGTCATGGCACTGCGAAGCTCGCCGTTGAGATCTGTGAGGACCTTTGGGTTCCCGTTCCGCCCAGTAGCCATTCCGCACTGGCCGGCGCCAACGTCATCGCAAACTTGTCCGCGAGCAATGAACTGATTGGAAAGGCCCAGTGGCGTCGCGATTTGGTGGTCAGTCAATCTGGACGACTGTTGGCCGCGTATGCCTACGCTTCAGCGGGCGGCGGCGAATCGACTAGTGATCTTGTTTTCGGCGGCCATTGTCTGATCGCGGAAAACGGTGCTTTGCTCGGAGAATCACGACGTATCGGTGACGGCGTTGCTGATTCATTGCCAATCGAAACGCAGTTGACTCGAGACGTTGACTTGCAGCGATTGGATCACGATCGACGCGTCACAGGATCGTTCGATGATTTCCAAGCGTCTCTGCCGCGAGACTACCGAACGATTGAGTTGGCCAATGTGGTGACGAAGGCGTCGACAGCCAACTCAGCCGGGCCCGAGAAGCGGAACCCACAGCAGAAGAGTGGCGTTGATGGTTTGCTCCGGTACGTGGACGCCCATCCGTTTGTGCCCAGCGAGACCTCCAAACGGGAAGAACGGTGCGCCGAAATTCTTGCGATCCAGACTGCCGGTTTGGTGAAGCGATTGCAGCAGTTGCCCGCTGACTTGCCTTTGTCAATTGGTGTGTCGGGTGGTTTGGACAGCACGTTGGCGTTGCTGGTCGCGGCGTCCGCAGTGGATCAAATGAAGCGTGACCGGCAGGTCATCGACGCGATCATCATGCCTGGGTTTGGAACCACGGCCCACACCAACGACAGTGCACTTCAGCTCGTTCGTGGTTTGGGTGTCTCGTACGAGAGCATCGACATTCGTCCGCTCGCGTTGCGTACGTTCTTGGACATCGGGCATTCGCCCCTCGGTTTACAAATTGACAAGCAGACCGAGGTCGACGAGTTGCAAACTCGATTGCAAAAGGTCGCATCGGATGCAAAAGACCTCAAGTTCGAAAACGTCCAGGCTCGTTTGCGAACGATGGTCTTGATGAGTCGAGGATTTGTGTTGGGCACGGGGGATCTGTCGGAGCAGGCTCTTGGATGGAGCACTTACAACGGTGACCACATGTCGATGTACAACGTCAACACTTCCGTGCCAAAGACGCTCGTCCGCTATCTCGTTCAATACGCGGCGGATCACGCCTATCGCGATTCCTTGCACGAAACGCTGCACCGAATCGCCGACACGCCGATTTCACCGGAGTTGTTGCCACCGACGGAGGACGGCGAAATTCGCCAGAGCACGGAGGCCTCGATCGGTCCTTACGAACTGCACGATTTCTTTCTCTATCATTTCGTTCGCGGCGGGTGTGGGCAGGCCAAGTTGTGTTTTTTGGCGAAGCAGGCCACGTTCCACTCGCCTCATTCAGATGACGTGATCGAGCAAACGGCCGAAACTTTCATTCGCCGATTCTTTCAAAATCAATTCAAACGCAATTGCGTGCCCGATGGACCGAAGGTTGGTTCGGTTAGTTTGTCGCCGCGAGGCGATTGGCGCATGCCGGCGGATGCGTCCAGTGCGGCTTTCCGAGACTGACGAAATCGTGCAGGATGGTACGGAGCTCTCCACGTTCCACCCGCGACCCTATCTGAACCAAAGTGCAATATGACCAGCGACGCCGCCCTGCCCATCGAAATCACGGTCCAAGACCTCGAAGCCTTGCGCAGCCGAGATGCGTCGTTCGTCTTGTTGGATGTCCGGGAAACGGAAGAGTACCAGACAGCTCGCATCGAAGGATCAAAGTTGCTGCCGATGAGCGAGATTCAACAGCGTTTGCCTGAATTGGAAGAGCACCGCAACGACCACATCGTGGTGCAGTGTCATCACGGCGGTCGCAGCATGCAGGTGACTCAGTTCTTGCGTGCACAAGGTTTCGACAACGCTCAAAACCTAGCCGGCGGGATCGACCAATGGTCGGTGCAGATCGATCCGTCGGTACCGCGTTATTGATTCGTGTTATTGATTGGTAGACGAGTTCGCTTAAAGGAGACTGCGAAGCTGCTCGTTAAGATGCGCGGTCTGGGTCGAGGTTGCTCGTTGAGGCGTCTTTACATGTCATTCGGATTGTCTTGGTCCTGACGATCCTGCCTCGTCGATAAGCGATGTCAGTCATCCAAACTTCGACGGAGCAGAAATCTGATGTCGCGAAACCTCTCAAACGTATTTCCAGCGAACCCTATGCTTGGCAGCGAACAAGCAATCTCGGGGGCGAGTTTCACAAGGCGAATCACAGCGGCGGCTTTGGTTGCCGTGTTGATGGTCGCCAGCAATGTCTCGAGCGTGCGGGCACAATCCTGTGGCTGTGGCGAACCAGCCTGTGGGTTGGAAGCAGCAACCTGCGGGTGTGAAACGGTTGGTGTGGAGGAACCGACTTGTGGGTTGGAGCCTGCATGCGGTTGCGAAGCACCATTGATGTTCCCATCGCTCCGAGCCCGTTTGGCTGGCTGCGGTTGTGAGGCGGAACCTGAGTGCGGAGCCGAGCCACTGTGCGGCGTCGAACCGTTTTTCGCGGCGGAACCCAGTTGCGGTTTGGACGGCAGTTGCGGCTGCGAGATTTCGACTGCGTCTGCATGTAACAAGTGCGATTCAGGCGGTTTCTTGACTCGTCATCGAGTTCAAAAGTGCAATCCGATTTACCAAACGTTGGATCTGGCGGCCGGGGGCGTGGAAGGTGTTTTGAAAGCCGGTTCGTATCTGTTGTGCGGCACCCCACGTGAACGGGCTCGGCAACAAGCTTGCAAGACTGGATGCCAAACATGCAACCATTGCTCCGCGGCGGCGACACATGTGCATGCCGCCCATGGAAACCAACCAACGTTTGAGTCACCGGTGGTGGAGCAACACATGACACCGCATCCGATGACGCCAACGGTCCAGTCGATCCCAACGCCCGCTCCAAACGTGACGCCCTTGATGGATCCACCGCAGACCACCATTCATAAGACTTCGCCAGGGTTGCCTGTTGTGCCGACACCGGCACCCGCGACGGGAACTCGCGGCGGTTCATCCAACGGTCGTGCAGGTTCGCTGTTCGACGAAATGCGAAATCCGTTTGAGGATGATTCCGCGAGCCTTTCCAGTCGCCGTTCCAGCGTCCGTCAAACTTCGTTCGAAAATGGCGAGCTGCAACCTGTCCGACGGACACCAACGCCCGTTCGCCGGGCTGCGACCAAACCCACCGAAGTCGACGATTATGCGGATTACTTCCGCCAATAGGTTTGGATTTGGCTCGCGGAAAGGATGGCTGCCGTGAGCCGCATTGAAGATCGTTTACAATGGCGATGGGCATTTTGCTCGTCGCCATTTTTCGTTGCGTGATCCGGCTGGACGTGTAGTTGACTTGAGAACGATGACGGCATGGTTTGTGTGTTTGGTTCACTTGTGAGAATTGGTGAGCCCGGAAGTCAAGATTTGGAATTGTTCGTGGTTTGTCGTTCCGGAATTTCGATTGGCGTTGGTGTCCTGCTGGGATGCTGCGCCTTGGTTGGAAGCCACGCGTTCGCGGACGTGATCACATTCACTGACCGTGACCAAGATCCTTCTGTGGAACGCACCATCGACGCCGAAATTTTGGTGGAGGCCGCCGATGGTGGTGTGTTGGCGCGATGTGATGCGGGACGTCTGTGGACGATTCAGCCTGACCAAATTGTCAGCCGAGTCGAGCAGCCGGCCGGTCCGCCGATCGACCAAGACACCATGGCGCGTCGAATGTTGGAGGAATTGCCCTCCGGTTTTCAGGTATATCGCACCGCGAATTACCTGTTGCTGCATCAAGGGAACGAAGCGTACGCGCGAGATTGCGGCGTGTTGTTCGAGCAGCTTCATCGAGGCTTCTTCAGCTATTGGCGAAATCAGCAGGTTGAGCTGAATGAGCCTCGCTATCCGTTGGTCGCCATTGTGTTGGCCAACCACGACGAGTTTGTTCGTTACGCGAGCCAGGAAATTGGCGACACCGCGAAGAGCGTGATTGGTTACTACCATTTAGAAAGCAACCGGATGATCACGTTTCGCGTTCCCAATATTGAACGCAACATTGCAACGATCATCCACGAGGCGACTCACCAGTTGGCCTACAACTGTGGTTTGCAAACCCGATTCGCTGACAATCCGATGTGGGTGAGTGAAGGCTTGGCAATGTTTTTCGAATCACCCGACTTCAGCAACCCGCGGGGGTGGCGCGGCATTGGTCGAGTGAACGCGGTCAACCTGGGACGTTTCCGTCGCTATGTTCCTTCGCGTCCAGGAGACTCCCTCGCGACGCTGGTCTCTGACGATTCGCGATTTCGCTCGGTCGCGACTGCGGAAAATGCCTACGGGGAGTCGTGGGCACTGACCTATTTTCTGCTGCGGACACAGCGGAAAGAATTCATCGCGTATCTGCAGCAGCTCAGCGAATCTAAGCCGCTGTCCGAAAGCTCGCCTCGTGAACGAATTGAGATGTTCGAAGAAGCGATGGGGATGAGCTTGCAAGAATTGGATCGCAAGTTCATTGCCTACATGCGGCGAGTGCGTTGAGTCCGGGGAATAGTTTTTCGCCCGATGACCGATTGCTTAAAACTCCCCGTTGATGATCTCGCCCGAGGCGCGTGTCCCCAGAGCACCCCATAGTCCGTAAGGGCTTTCCGACCCGGCGGGTGTGACGCTGTTGGTTTGTCCAGAAAGTGCTTTGCAATAGACACAAGGAATTCGAGAATCTCCGGCTTCGATCGAGTCAGTAATGAACTTGACCGCTCCATCGGACATGACGACATGGACACCGCCCACGTGATAGCTGCTGGGCGGAGCAATACCGTAGGTGTCCGAATGTCCTACCAAGCACAGTTCAGAGTTCGGGCCCAGGATCGTATTGAATTGAGACTGCAGCGTGTGGAAGTCCGCCCATCGCAAACCGCGTTGTGAAATCGGAGCGTAAACGTTTGCCGCGTCGGTCCAATAGTTCGGACGTTCCGGATCGATGTAGCCGAGATCGAAGCAACGTTTCGGGTTGTTGGCAATCTGAAAGAAGCCTCCCTTTGCATTGGTGAATCCAATCGTTCGGTTGTCACGGTCACCCAGCCCCGTCGCGATTTCGCCGACCGCGATGGTGTTGCTCAATCCGTCGGTGAAGTCGCGGAACTTCATCGATTTGCGTGGAACAAATGCACCGCGAAGGCCACAACGGGCTCGTTGCGACGCGAGCGATTGGTTGTATTCCCAACGATTTGCAGAGGTGTTCCAGACGGTCACTCCGTGTTCGGCTTCGTAGAATCCGTCGCCCGTGCAAGCGGCGTAGTTGGTGCGACCAAGGCCGGGCAATCCGTAACCAGGATCGCTCGGACATCGGAACGTGGGGATCTCGGTCGCCCAGGCCGGGTAATCAATCGTCCACGGACGGGGACCAAATGCGGGCCAGATATCGCCGTCGTCTTCGATCAATGGATTGCTGATCATGGACCAGATTGATTGCTGCTCCACAAACGGAAGCAGGCCGACCAGGTAGGTCAGTTCCATCCGCGTGAAGCCGGTGCCATCGTTGGCGGAGGCACGTCCGGCGGTGTTGTCATTTTCGTCCGTCGGCCCGACACCATGAATCGGCAACTGGTTGAATGCGGAATGATAGTTGTGCAGCCCCAGGCCAATTTGCTTCATGTTGTTGCCGCAGCTCATGCGACGGGCGGCCTCGCGAGCTGCCTGCACAGCGGGAAGTAGCAAGGCGATCAAAATGCCAATGATGGCGATTACTACCAACAACTCCACCAACGTGAAGCCGCGGAATTCCGAGTCGAGATATGGTGCTCGGCGAGCGTTCGATTTGAACGACAGGGTGGGGCTCAGCGGCATGACATGTCCACGATTCGATGGAGTTGAATGTCAATGCATCCGTGCATGTCCGTTCAGGTTTTAGGGAGCTGACCCATGCTGAACAAGTAAAAAATTGCAGCCCGCATTTGGAACGATGTCACAGCGGCCTTCGATTTCGTGCGCACGACTAGATCTGGTGCCACAGAGGAGGAACAATGGAGCCAACGTTCACTTCCGCCACTTCTGAGATTTTGTCATGCGTTTGTTCATTGGTTTAGGAATTTGTTGTTTGATCGCTGCGGTGATGCAGTTATCCGCGACCGGGGCCGAGAAGGAGGCATCGAAAAAGGTGTTGCGTCACGTCGTCATGTTCGGCTTCAAAACCACCAGCTCGGACGAAGATGTCCAAACGGTGGTCGATGCATTTCGCAAACTGCCCAGCGAAATTCCAGAGATCGCTGATTTCGAATTTGGCACCAACAACTCACCTGAAGGCCTGAACGATGGTTTGACCCATTGCTTCCTCGTGTCGTTCGATAGCGAAGCGGATCGCGAAACTTACCTGCCGCATCCGGCCCACAAGGCGTTCGTGGAAGTTCTCAAGCCGCACCTCGAAAAAGTGGTGGTGATTGATTACTGGGCCGATAAGTAGTCGCGATGAGTCGTCCAATTGATGTCTGATTCGAACGGTTCGCCGGCTGCCGCCAGCCCATTTTGACGGCAGGCAGCCCGCCATCGCCCGCCGACGAGTCACCTCCGGAACTTGCAAAAAGCTCGGGATTTGCGGACTCAAACCGCTCCCGAGCTTTTTCGTTGCGCGGGCGAAATTTGCAGCGGACACGCAACGCTTGACCAAATTTCGATCCCTGGCTATTCTCCCTCATCAGCCCGTCTGAAATTAGCGGGTTTCACCATAAGGAAAATTAATACAGCAGGTTGTCTTTGCAGTTCCGAACGCTCGAATTGTTTTGCCGTGTCGCCGATCAGCGCAGTTTTTCGAAGGCTGCCGCCGATAGTGGTTTGACACAAAGCGCGGTCAGTCAAGCCATCAGTGGGTTGGAAGAATCCATTGGTGCGAGCTTGATTGATCGTTCGAGTCGTCCATTGGGTTTGACGGAGGCCGGTGAGATTTATCTCTGCGGCGTTCGCGATGTCATTCGGCAGTACAAGGAACTGGAACAACGCGTGCGTTTCCGCGGGGAACGATTGACGGGCAGCGTCACCGTCGGTGCGATCTACTCGGTGGGTTTGAGCTACATGCCCGAGGCCACCAAAGTTTTCGAGACTCAGCATCCGGACGTGAAAGTTCGAACGGAGTTTGGTAGCAGTCAACGCGTCGTCCAAATGGTTCTCGATGGTGGCGTGGAATTCGGATTGGTGAGCTTTCCACGAACCACCAAAACGCTCGGATGCATCCCATGGCAATCTGAGCCCATGCGATTGGTTTGTTCCGCCGATCACCCGTTGGCGAAACGCACGGAGGTTTCGGCTTCTGAGCTCAGCGGCATGGAGATGGTTGGGTTCGAACGCGGTTTGGTGTTGCGACAAGCGATCGACCAATGTTTGAAACGGGCCGGCATTTCGGTTGTCACACAGATGGAATTTGACAACGCCGATTCGATGGTCCGTGCGATCCAAGCCAACCGTGGTTTGGGGATCGTTCCCGAAGCCGCCGTACGACGTGAAACGGCCAATGGAACGATCCGCGTGGTCGCTTGCCCGGAAATCCAATTGGTTCGCCCTTTGGGCATTATCTTCCGACGCAGCAGCACGCTCAGTCGGGCCGCGATCGAATTGGGATCGCTTCTCTTGGGACGGGAAATGGAGCCCGAGTTAAGAACCAAGTCCGAGGCCGCGAAAGCGGATCGAAAGAAAAATCAAAGTAAAGATCGGGCGGTCTCCGTCGTCGCGTGATTCGCAGCGACTGAAACATTCGCCATTTCAATAGTCCACACATCCCTCATCCCCAAGTTGTTTTTGACATGAACAAGCAACCTTTGTTTCATCTGCCGCCGGCCCAAGGACTGTATGACCCTGAGCACGAAAAGGATGCGTGTGGCGTTGGATTTGTCGCTCATATTAAAGGTGCACCCAGCCATCAAATCGTGATCGATGCCGATACGATTTTGCAAAACATGGATCACCGCGGTGCGTGTGGTTGTGAACCCAACACCGGTGACGGTTCGGGCATCATGTGCGGATTGCCCCACAAGTTTTTGGCCAAAGTTGCCAAAGCTGACTTGGGCGTTGAATTGCCCGAGCCTGGCAAGTTCGCCGCCGGTTTGATCTTCTTGCCAACGGACGATGCCGAACGTCAGATCTGCAAAGACTCCATCGCTCGGTTGATCGAAGAAACCGGTCAAAAGCTGATCGGTTGGCGTGACGTGCCGCAGGAAACCGACGCGGCCGACGTTGGTCCGACCGCTCGTCAAAGCGAACCTGTGATCGAGCAGTTGTTCGTCGGCGCAGCAGATGGTTTGAGCAACGAAGAATTTGAACGCCAGTTGTATTTGATCCGCAAGCAAGCCAGTCACGAGCTGCGCGGCGGAACGAAGATCCAGCAAGCGTTGATGTTCTACGTTTGCTCGCTGTCGACCAAAGTCATCATCTACAAAGGGATGCTGACGCCGGCCCAGGTGATGCCGTATTTCCCCGATCTTCGCGACGAAGATTTTGAAACGCATTTGGCGATGGTGCACAGTCGTTTCTCGACGAACACGTTCCCTAGTTGGGACCGTGCACAGCCGCTTCGTTTCATGAGCCACAACGGTGAGATCAACACGCTGCGTGGAAACCGCAACTGGATGCGTGCTCGAGAAGGCACCGCTGCCAGCGAAATCTACGGCGATGAGCTGAAGAAGTTGTTCCCCGTTATCGAGCCTCATTTGAGTGACTCGGGAACCTTCGATAACGTGCTGGAATTTCTGTTGATGAACGGCCGGACGCTTCAGGAAGCCATCATGATGATGGTGCCGGAAGCTTGGCAGAAGCACGAAACCATGCCGGAAGAGAAACGTGCTTTCTATGAGTATTTCAGCTGCATGATGGAACCGTGGGACGGTCCCGCTTCGATCGCTTTCACCGACGGAAAGTACATCGGTGCGACGTTGGACCGAAACGGTCTGCGTCCCAGCCGTTACTACATCACTCACGACGATCGCGTCATCATGGCCAGCGAAGTTGGCGTGTTGCCGGTCGACCCATCCATCGTGCGTGAAAAGGGACGCTTGCAACCTGGCAAGATGTTCTTGATCGACTTTGAAGCCGGCCGTTTAATTCCGGACGAAGAGCTCAAGAGCGAATTCGCTCGCAAGATGCCTTATGGAAAATGGTTGAAGCAACAACGCATTCGTCTGGCTGACTTGCATCCGGAAGCCGAAGGCCACGGGTTCGATGGCGAAACCTTGCTGCCACGAATGCAAGCGTTCGGTTACACGGCCGAGACGATGAACTTCATGTTGCGTCCGTTGGTCGAGCAATTGCGTGACCCGGTCGGCTCGATGGGCAATGACTCCGCGCTCGCTTGTTTGTCCGACAAGCCGCGGATGATCTACGACTACTTTAAGCAACTGTTTGCTCAGGTGACCAACCCCGCGATCGACTCGATTCGCGAAGAAGTCATTATGTCGCTGGAGTGCTACATCGGTCCTGAGCAAAACTTGCTGTCGGCGACGCCGGAGCACTGCCACCGTTTGCTGGTGGATCACCCGATCTTGACCAATGAAGAGGTGGCCGCGCTGAAGCACATCGATCACGAACGTTGGCATAGCCGCGTGATTGATATCACGTTTGATCGCAGTGAAGGAAAGGCCGGCTTGCAAAAGACGTTGGCTCGGATCTGCGAAGAAGCTGAAGCCGCTGTTGACGAAGGTTTGCAAATCATCGTCCTGAGCGACCGCAACGTTGCCTACGACCGCGTGCCGATCAGCATGCTGTTGGCGACTGGGGCCGTGCACCACCACTTGGTCACCAAAGCCAAGCGGACTCGCGTGGGGATCGCTGTTGAAACCGGTGAAGCTCGCGAAGTGCACCATCACTGTTTGTTGATTGGTTACGGTGCGGACGCGATCAACCCTTACCTGGCGTTTGAGGCCTTGTGGCAAGCCCACCGCGATGGGTTGATGGACCCGACGTTGGACGACGACAAGATCGTTGCCGCTTATCGCAAGGGTGTCGCTAAGGGCATGCTGAAAGTCATGGCCAAGATGGGGATCAGCACGCTGCAAAGCTACAAGGGTGCACAGATCTTCGAGGCTTTGGGATTGAAAGACGAAGTCATCGACCGGTGCTTCGTTGGCACGGCGAGCCGCATTCAAGGCGTGACGTTTGACGTCATCGCGGAAGAAACCCTGCGTCGTCACAACCTCGGTTTCCCCGAAAAGGAATCCGACCGACTGACGCAATTGCCCAACATGGGCGAGTTCCACTGGCGAGCCGAAGGCGAAAAACATGCTTGGAGCCCACAGGCAATCAGCACGCTGCAAATCGCTGCTCGGACCAACAACGAAGACGCGTACTGGAAGTTCTCGCACGAGATTAACGAGGACAACCGGACTCGTTGCACGCTGCGTGGTTTGCTGGACTTCAAGGAAGACGTTGCCGGACCTGCGATTCCTCTGGATGAAGTGCAATCCGCCAAAGAAATTGTCAGCCGGTTCTGCACCGGAGCAATGAGTTTGGGCAGCATCAGTGCGGAGTCTCACGAGACGCTCGCCGTTGCAATGAACCGTCTGGGCGGCAAGAGCAACACCGGTGAAGGCGGCGAGGATCCCAAGCGATTCCAACCGCTTCCCAACGGTGACTCGAAGCGTTCTGCGATCAAGCAAATCGCGTCCGGACGATTTGGTGTCACGATTGAATACCTCAGCAACGCCGACGAACTTCAGATCAAGGTTTCGCAAGGAGCCAAACCTGGAGAAGGCGGTGAGTTGCCCGGTAAGAAGGTCGACCGCTACATCGCAAGCATTCGCTACAGCACACCAGGTGTGGGCTTGATCAGCCCGCCGCCTCACCACGACATTTATTCGATCGAGGATTTGGCTCAGCTGATCCACGATTTGAAGAACAGCAACCCATCGGCTCGTGTTAGCGTGAAGTTGGTCAGCGAAGTCGGTGTCGGGGTGATTGCATCGGGTGTGGCGAAAGCTCACGCCGATCACATTCTGATTTCCGGCGACACGGGTGGGACGGGAGCGTCTCCGCTGACCAGCATCAAACACGCTGGTTTGCCATGGGAATTGGGGATCGCTGAAACGCATCAGGTGTTGGTGCTCAACGACCTGCGTAGCCGCGTCGTGTTGCAAACCGACGGTGGTTTGAAGACCGGACGTGACGTGGTGATCGCCGCGTTGTTGGGAGCTGAGGAGTTCGGTTTCTCAACCGCTCCTTTGATCACGCTGGGCTGCATCATGATGCGGAAGTGTCACTTGAACACTTGCCCCGTCGGAATCGCGACGCAGGATCCCGAGCTTCGCAAAAAGTTCGCCGGCAAGCCCGAACACGTTGTGAATTACCTGTTCATGGTGGCCGAAGAGGCTCGCCGCATCATGGCGCGTCTGGGCTTCCGCACGATCGACGAGATGGTCGGGCGAAGCGACGTCCTGCACACGGATGCTGCGATCAAGCATTGGAAGAGCGACGGGTTGGATTTGACATCGGTGTTGAAGCCTGCCGAACGTCCTCACGACAAGGTCGAGGTCATCTGCACACGCGGTCAGGACCACGGTTTGGAAAAGTCGTTGGACATGACCAAGCTGGTTTCGGAAGCGATGCCCGCGATCGAAAATGGCGAGTCCGTTCGCATTTCATCGCCGATCATCAACATCAACCGAACGGTTGGAACGATCTTGTCTCATGAGATCGCCAAGCGTCACGGTCAAGCCGGTTTGCCCGACGACACCGTGCACATTGATCTGACAGGGTCCGCGGGACAAAGTCTCGGTGCGTTCCTAGCTCATGGTGTGACGATCGAGTTGGAAGGTGACGCCAACGACTATGTTGGCAAAGGCTTGTCGGGCGGTCGCATCGTCGTTTATCCGCCTCGCGAAAGCACGTTTAAAGCGGCGAACGAAATCATCGTTGGCAACGTGTGCTTGTATGGTGCCACCGGCGGCGAAGCGTATTTCAGCGGTCGAGCTGCCGAGCGTTTCTGCGTTCGCAACTCGGGTGCACGTACCGTCGTTGAAGGTGTTGGCGACCACGGATGTGAATACATGACCGGTGGTCGTGTGGTTTGCCTCGGCGAAACCGGACGCAACTTCGCAGCCGGTATGTCGGGTGGGATCGCCTACATTTGGGATCGCAAAGGCGATTTCAACATCAACTGCAACTTGGCGACCGTGGAACTTGAGAAGATCGAGGACGCGGAAGAATTGGCGGAGGTCAAAGAAATGATCCAACGTCATCACGAGTACACCAAGAGTGCTTTGGCGGCCGAAGCGTTGGCCGACTTTGACACATTCGTTTCTCAGTGCGTGAAGGTCATGCCGACCGACTACAAACGCGTGTTGCAAGAAATGGCGGCGGAAAAGAAAGCCGTCAGCGTTTGAGCTGAGTCATGAGATTCGCCGTTTCAGGCGGATAACGGCAAGCGAAGCGGCGAGGAGTGATTTCCTCGCCGTCATTGGCTGGCGAACCTCGTTCGCCGACCAACACCACACCGAACATCTCCCCAATTCAATAAGGACCATCCCATGGGCAAGCCCACTGGATTCAAAGAATTCGATCGCGAAAAAGTTGCTTGGCGACTGCCGGTTATTCGTATCAACGACTATGACGAGATTTATACCGAGCCCAAGACGGAGCACTTGCAGCGACAAGGTGCTCGTTGCATGGATTGTGGCGTTCCCTTCTGTCAATCGGCGACCGGGTGTCCCATCGACAACCTGATCCCCGAGTGGAATGACTTGGTCTACAACAACCGCTGGAAAGAAGCCATCGAGCGGTTGCACAAGACCAACAACTTCCCCGAGTTCACCGGTCGCGTGTGTCCCGCGCCGTGTGAAGGCTCGTGCGTGTTGGGAATCACCAACCCGCCCGTGACGATCAAAAATATCGAGAACGCAATTGTCGATCGTGCTTGGGAAGAAGGTTGGATCACCGCCGAGCCGCCTCAACAACGCACCGGCAAAAAGGTTGCTATTGTCGGTAGCGGACCTGCAGGGCTGACCGCAGCGGACCAATTGAACAAGGCGGGGCATTTGGTCACCGTGTACGAGCGAGCCGATCGAATCGGCGGTCTGCTTCAATACGGCATTCCGAACATGAAATTGTCGAAGAAGGCTGTCCAACGTCGAATCGACAAGATGACTGAAGAAGGCGTGACGTTCAAAACCGGCGTGAACGTCGGCAAAGACATCTCGCCAAAGGACCTGCAAGAACAGTATGACGCGGTGTTGTTGGCATGCGGTGCGACCAAACCTCGCGATTTGCCAATCCCAGGCCGCGAGGCCAAAGGCGTTCACTTCGCGATGGACTTCTTGACCACCAATACCCAGCAACGCGTGCACGGCGACAGCCTCGGTAGCGACTTCATCAGTGCCGAAGGCAAAGATGTGATTGTCATCGGCGGTGGAGATACCGGAACGGACTGCATCGGCACGAGCCTTCGTCACGGATGCCGAAGCATGGTCAACTTCGAGTTGTTGCCCAAGCCACCGGCTGAACGAGCCGACGACAACCCTTGGCCAGAATGGCCTCGCATCTTCCGTGTCGACTATGGACACGAAGAAGCCGAAGCCAAATACGGCAAAGACCCTCGCGAATATCAGATCCTCAGCAAAGAGTTCCTGAAGGACGACGAGGGCAAGCTTTCCGGCATCAAAACAGTCCAAGTCGAATGGACCAAGAACGATGAAGGCGGATGGCAAATGGCCGAAGTCGAGGGCAGCGAGAAAGTTTGGCCGGCTCAATTGATCCTTTTGGCCATGGGTTTCCTGGGGCCAGAGCAAACCATCGCGGAAGCGATTGAGTTAGAAACCGACGCTCGCAGTAATTTCCAAGCAGAGCATGGCAAGTACGCGACGAACGTCGACGGAGTCTTCGCCGCAGGTGACTGCCGTCGCGGACAAAGTTTGGTCGTTTGGGCGATCAACGAAGGTCGTGGCGCGGCTCGTGCGATCGACATCTTCTTGGAAGGTTCCAGCAACCTCCCCGCGCCGGGCCAAACCATGGGCACCGCCATGGCGGCTGTTTGAAGTTGAAATTTCGGTGTTCTGCCGAGTGGTGAACAAAGCGATGCGGTTGGCTGTTTCAGTCAATCGCATTTTTTTTGCGCAAGCGAGGAATCGCTCGTCGACTCGGGGGCTCAATCTCTTCGCTAGACTATGGCGTGGTCGGACGCAGCGGATGCGTCTTCAATTGCTGCTAAGAAGAGAATGACGAGTGATGAGGCAAGTTTGGACAACCGTCGGTTTGCTGGGGTTGGTGCTTTGGATGTCAGAGACGACCCAGGCCCAGCGACATCCATCATTGGACCCGCAGTCGCCTCGCTGGTCGCCGTTGGTGGAGGTGATCGCGAAGGTGGAGCCCGCGGTCGTGGGGCTGTTTCTTCGAGATGAATTCACCGGCGGGTTCCAAACCGGAAGCGGAACGATCATCCATCCAGCGGGATATGTTCTGACCAACGACCACGTGCTTTCCAAAGACGAAGGCTATGCCGTGCTCGGTAAGAAAGCCACTCGCTTTGAAGTCGTGGGCCGAATGCCGGAGAAAGACATCGCCATCGTGCGGTTGCTGCATGTGAAAGGGCGATTGCCGACTGTCCCGCTCGGTCAAAGCAACGACGTCCATAACGGGGAGGCCGTTGTTGTCGCCGGTAATCCTGGTGGCCGTGGCATGACCATCACCTCGGGGATCATCAGTTCCAAAAAGACTTATTTGGACATGCCCAATGCGTTGATCGGTACTCAGTACAACTTGGAAGCTCGCGATGACTTCATTCGCTTTGATGCCGCCAGCAATCGTGGCAACTCAGGCGGACCATTGGTCAACATGGAAGGCAAGATCATCGGGATCGTTTCGCGAGTCAATCCAGAGGAACAAAACGCCAGTTTCGCGATTCCGATTGACCGAGTCCGCCGTTTGTTTCGAAGGGTTGTGGAGCCGGAACTTCGGCACAATCAGTGGGTGGGGGCGAAGCTCAATCCGCTTGCGGACGTCGCGCTTGTCAGCACGGTGGAACGGGACTCACCGGCGGAACGAGCGGGGCTGCAACCTGGTGACACCATCGCGTCCGTCAATGGATTGCCGGTCAATCACGCCGCGGATTGGTCGCTCGCTTTGGATCATGCGTTTCGCGAATCAGAGTCGTTGGAGGTGGTCGCCATCCGACGCGGAGCATCTTTGCCGCTCGCCATCGCGACAGAATCCGTTCGTCCGATGAAAGCGGTGCAATCGGATGAGATTGTGGAGGGCATTGCGTTTCGGCTTTACCATGGTGAGTTCAAAAAACTGCCGTCGTTTGAAACGATGGAAGTAGCTCGTTCCGGCGAAGTGGCAACTTTGAATCTTCGCGAGATCCAGGCCGACCGAGAGGATGATTTTGCGTTGGTCCTTGATGCATTCATCCAAGTTCCGGAAGACGGTTTGTATCGGTTTCAGATCACCTCGGACGATGGCAGCCGGGTCTTCCTTCACGACAATTTGTTTCTGGATCACGATGGCAACCATCCGCCGATGACCGTCAGCCGGTTGCTGAGAGCGGAAGCGGGATTGCATCCTATCCGAATCGAGTATTTCGAAGGTGGCGGCCATCAGGCACTCACGGCCAAGTTGATTCCAATTGCCGAAACAAGCGGTGATACAGAATCCGATGAAGGCGAGCCGGAGTCAGCGAGCGGGGCGGAAGAGCTAGATGAGCTTGAAGCGGAGTCTGACGGGTTGAAATGGTTTCGCAGCAAGAATGCGACGTGAATCGCTTCCGCCTCGAGGGAGCGACAACGATGCGAACGTCTGGATGTTCGTTCCGATGGATTTGCTTGCCCCAAGGTACGCTTGACCGACTAAAATCCCTGGCGAATCACTCCGTCGGCAGCACCTGTTCTTGCGCCGTTTCGGGCTCCCACCTCCTTTCCCTCCAGAAGTGTTTTATGAAAAAGTTGTTGTACGCGTTAGCCTTTTTGTCCGCAGCCAATTTCGGTCCCGTCGTTTCAGAGGCTCCCGCGGAGGATGCGGCAAAGTCAGAATGGATCACTTTGTTTGACGGCAGCAATCTCGACGCATGGCGAGAATACAACCGAGAATCGGTGACCACCGGTTGGAAGGTCGAAGGCGACGTGCTGACCTGCATTTCTCGCAAGGATCAGGGCGAGAAAGCTCGTGGTGAAAACATCATCACTAAAGAGAAGTTCGACGCGTTTGAACTCGAGCTGGATTTCAAGGTCACGCCCGCGGCCAACAGTGGCGTCATGTTTCACGTTTTGGAAACGAAGAAGCCGCCTTACTACACCGGTCCTGAGATCCAGATCCAAGACCACAAAGGCGGCCACGATCCGCAGAAATGTGGATGGTTGTATCAGCTGTATCCATCGGAGACGGATTCGACCAAGCCCGCTGGCGAATGGAACCATCTGCGTTTGATGGTCACGCCCGACAAATGCCAGATTGAAGTCAACGGCGTCTTGTACAGCGAGTTCGTCAAAGGCAGCGATGACTGGAACGAACGCGTTGCGAAGTCCAAATTCGGCAAGTGGGAAGGATTCGGCGAAGCCACCAATGGCCACATTTGCCTGCAAGATCACAACGACGAGGTGTCTTACCGAGACATCAAGATCCGTCGTCTTTGAATGGGATCATTGATCCGCCGACTGTGAAACGGTTGGCGTGAAACATGGTGGAGGAAAGGGAAGGGCCATGGTGAAGCCCTCCCTGCCTCACCATGGCCCTATCATTGCTGGAACGATGGCACCGATCGTTCCACCCTCCCAATCCATGGTACAAGGAGTATCGGACGGTACCGGTCAGATGCTCCAACCGTTTTGGGCTGGTGAAACGGATTTTCTGAAACAAAGAATCCGAAAGCTGTCGTCGGACGCGAAAATGCGGTCAAGTTGTGTGAGGATCCAATGAAGGATGACTCGCTTGGCCGCGAACAATCGCCCCGTTTTTGCGGAACGACTAGGTGACGTACTCTTCTTCCGCTTCGCCGGATGGCCGCGAAATTTCGCCCGTGTCTTCGAGATGGCGGACAATGTCCACGATCTTTTGCTGAACACCCTCGACTTCGCTGATTCGCACGCTGCCGAGGTATCCCATTTCTTCTTGCAGGTTTTCCGCGGCGCGAGAACTCATGTTTCGCAGCACTTTCTGCTGCAATGCCTCGCTGGCGCCTTTGAGCGCCATCGCCCACTGAGAAGTCTCCACGTTTTTCAGCAAAGCCTGGATATCGCGGTCGCCCAGTTTCGAAATGTCTTCGAAAACGAACATCAGGCGGCGAATGTCCTCGGAGAGCTCCGGATCTTCGCGACCCAGTGATTCCATGATCGTGCGTTCGATGGCACGTTCGACCACGTTGAGGATCTCGGCCACGCTTTCCACGCCGCCGGCGTTGCTGTGTTGCTGGTTGACCATGTTGCTGAGCCGTAGCTCCAACCCGCGTTCGAGTTCTGCCACCGCAGTGGGACTGGTGCGGCCAATGGAGGCGATGCGTCGAATCACTTCGAGTTGTTTGCCGCTCTCCAGGCCAGCCAAAACCTCGGCTGCGTAGGACGAGGGGACGTGCGACAGGAGCAGAGCGATGGTTTGCGGGTGTTCGTCACCAATGAATTGCAGCAGTGTCTGTGTGTCGACTTTCTTGACGAAGCCAAACGGCATGGCTTCGATGGTTTGCTGCAAATTGCCGATTAACTCAGTCGCGTCGCGGCCCAGGGCCTCCTTGATCAGCTCCTTGGCCCGCTCCAAACCACCGGGACTGGCGTAGATCGAGCTGGCTTTGCTGGTGAGGAACTCAGCAATGACGACTTCTTGTTCATCGCCACCGACCGAGTCGATTTGAGCGATTTTGATACTGATGGTTTCGATCAGCCTTGGTGGCAATTGACCAAGAACCTTGGCAGCTACTTTCGTGGGAAGACTCATCAGCAAAATCGCTGCCTTGGTCAGTCCTCGATCGTCTGGCATGTTCATGGTGGATGAATGGTTCAATTCGGATATCACCAACTACGCAGGACGCAACCAGCAGCGAACAAACGGTGGCAGAACACGGCCACCCAATACAAAAGACTCCAGCGAGGTTTCTAGGTCGTGGGATTGGCGGACGAAGAAGCCGAGCAGTGGCGGAGACTCTTCGTTCATCATCGGCAAATGGATCCATCGGCTCGATCAGGCAATCGAATGTGACGATTGCAACGACGAATCACCACGCAAGATCGTCAGAACCCGCAACGTCCAATGCGATCCATCACGATCGAACTC
This sequence comes from Rhodopirellula halodulae, assembly GCF_020966775.1. NCBI lineage: Bacteria > Pseudomonadati > Planctomycetota > Planctomycetia > Pirellulales > Pirellulaceae > Rhodopirellula > Rhodopirellula halodulae. The sequence continues at coordinate 2,017,689 of NZ_JAJKFV010000029.1, forward strand.
ACTGTCAGTCCGAGTTGCCGTCGGGACGTCTTCCAAGGAACCGCAACGCCACCCAAAGAAGGAACCCGGCAGCAAACAGGCTGACCCAGGGCGAGATGCCCCATGATGCCGGCAGTGTCCCAAACACAATGCAGGCAATCCCAACAATCATCGCGTAGGGCATTTGCGTCCGAACATGCAGCACGTGATCACAGCCGCACGCACGGCTGGACAGCACGGTGGTGTCCGAAAGCGGAGAGCAGTGGTCGCCGAAGATCGCACCCGCCAAAACACTACTGAAAGTCGCCAGACAAATCGGTGATGTCGCCAACGACTGGGCATTGTTGACGTGAAGCGATTCCAGCCCGATCGCCGGAATGATCCCCGCCGCGATGGAGTCGGCTGACAGTGAGGCCAATGTGGCCGAGGGAGCTTGTTGAAGCTTGATCGAGAGAGCCACCGCGATCGGCGTCAGGATCGCCATGGTGCCCCAACTGGTCCCCGTCGCAAAAGCGATGAATGCTGCCAGAAGGAAAACGCTGGTGGGCAACAGTTCGATCGGCAGACCATCGTTCAGAACAGAAGCCAGGTAACCTCCCGTGTTGAGTTGATCCGAACCCGTCAGAGACGAGAGTCCCCAGGCCAGCCACAGCACGGCCATCGCCGGCATCATTTGCCACATGCCCTTGGCGGATCCCATCACCACCAATTCCCAAGAAACTCCACTGAGCAAGACAGCTAAAACACCCGCAACGAAGAGACCCGCGGCACCACCGGCAACCAATGCCAAGTACGAATTGCCTGAACCGACGATGTCGCCAATCAGTTGTCCAAACGACATGTCGGGATCGATCGTTTGCGGGGTGCCCGTCCAAACCAGGACTCCAAGAATCGCTGCCAGACAAACCAGTACTGGAACCACGGCGGCGAAGGTATCGGACCAGCGTCCAGTGGAAAGGTCGAGGCTGTGTTTCTTGGTGGACTTCAACGCCGCATGTTCTTCGTTCCACATGGGACCGAAGTCCCGGCCGGAGGTCGCCACCAGAAACACGAACCATAGAGCGAGCAACGGGTAGAACCGATACGGCAGGCTCTGCAGAAACACCGAAAACGTTTGGGACGAGGCGTCCAGACCTGCATCAGCAAGTCCCTGTTGCAGATAGCTCAGTTCCGTTGCGACCCAAGTGCTGACCAGGGTGAGCCCCGCGACAGGAGCCGCCGTGGAATCGACCAAGTACGCAAGCTTTGCACGCGAAATACCATAGCGGTCCGCTGTGGTTCGCATGGTGCCGCCCACCAACAAGGTATTCGCGTAGTCGTCGAAGAAAATCAGCAATCCTGTGAAGCCGATCAGCGTTTGCCCACCGATGCGGCTGGCCACTCTTCGTGTCCAACCGGAGATCATGCGTGCCATGCTTCCCGCGGATTCCAACACGCCCACCATGGCACCCAGAAGCATCGTGAACGCCAGCACATGCAGGTGATCCCAGTCGCGAACGGATTGATCGATTGTTTGATAGGCTCCGGTGAGTGTTCCAAGCAAAACATCGGACACACCGTCCGCATTCCGATTGGCCAACAAGGCGGTGCCAACAACGATCCCCAGCAACAGTGGAATCAACACGCGTCGCGTCGCCAGAGCCAAGATGATCGCGACGGCGGGAGGCAAAATGGATTCGATGCCGTCGGACATGTTCTTCTTCGTCTTTCGTCGTCGATGCGGTCGTCTTGGCTATCGCAATCGCGACAATCTCAGCGGTGCCGACAGGCTTTGCGTCGCCTCGGCTTCGGCGAGGTCCAGTTGCATGTACTGTGGAAGCAGGTCCAAAATTGCTTTGCGTTCAGCGGCGAAATCTTCTACACCACGCAGTAATTCAAATGCGTGCAGTCGGATCGCCGCCGCGTCGCGACCGTTGTAGCGAGGGGCAATTTTGGACCAGCGGATACCAAGCTCGCCTCGATCGCGGGTGGGCTGGTCACGCTCCGCACCGACGTCGTCACGCCACTGCATCTCCGCTCGAGCGAGTGATGCCAAACGGGAATCCGAAGCTTCGCACATCAGCGGCAGTCCCTCTTCCCAACGGCGAAGTTGCAAACAAAGCGTGCGACCGTAGACACCTGCGGACGCCGCGGATTGTTTCATTCGTTGCAGTTCGTCTTCGTCCGGCAAGGTTTTGATCGAAGAGAGCAGGTCCTCCAACTCCGTTTGTGAAGCTTCGTCCGTGGTGAACGGGGACAGTTTCTCTGCCAACAACCCCAGTGTGGAACACCATTGGTTTCGATTGTCGAGAATCAACTCGTCGAGCAACTCATTGGCTCGCATCAACAAGTGGTTGAGGTTCTCGGAGGAAGAAACGGTTGCCCGGCAATCGCTCCAGCTTTCGACCATCTTACGGAGCGTTGGGTCCGACCAAGCGGGGGACTCAGTCGATGTTGACGCAGATTCGTTCGACGGCGGATTGCCGATGGCGACAGCGGTTTGATCCGCGAGTGATTCGGCTCTCGCATGAATCTGGTCCAGCGGTTCCGTCAACCAACTTGCACGCAGACACAGGTTCATCGCCGCCAAGTGCTCGAGCGAACCGGGGCCCGCCAATTCCGAGATCAATTCCCACTGATCGATTAAACCCTCGGATTCGCCGCGTTGGAAACGGCGAGTGACTCGATCGGTTTCGTTCCAAAGTTGTTGCGTGGCTTCTTCGATCTCGACGATGGTGAATGGTTTTTTGCCAATCGCAGGAGCGGGATTTTGAGGAGGACTGTCAACGGAGTCGTTTGCGTTCGCGGATGAGACCGGCATTGTCTCGGCGAGTTTGTCTTCGACGTCTTCTGCAGCGTTGTCGTCAGCAGCGTTTTCGACCATTTCCACGACGGCGGGGCCGGCTACCTCAGGAGGTGACATGTCGGTGTCGGGCTCGACCAAATCGGCGTTCAATTCACGCGAATTTGGCTGCATTGCATGAGCCTCATCCAACGTGTTTTCCATTGGGTTCAAATCGGGCTGGCTGATGTCACTTTGCGCTGCATTGGAAGCATCGTCAGTCAAGTTTTCCAAAGCGAGTTGGTCGACCGGCGGCGATAGAGAAACCGGAGGCTCATCACTCGCTTCGGTTGGGCTGGCTTTCGACGAACTCGACGTTTCGATGCCGCTGGGTGTTTTGAGCTCGACTGCGTCTCCCGTTGGCGGCTTCGTAGGAACGTTTGGCTCTTGTTCTTGGCTCGCCTCTTCTGCGGTCGCCACTGGTGGTGCGGCCTGACGACCGCCCAACCAATAGGCAAGGTAAAAGGTGGCCGCCAAACAGAGAACCGAAAGACCGATGAGCGTTCGAACCTCCATCATCCATCGGCGGACTCGGCCGCGGTTCAATCGCATCTCTTCCAGGACCAGCTCGTTCTCGTTGCGTGGAGGAAGGTCCTCCATCAACGAACGTTCATGAGCCGGTTGGATCCAGTTGGTGTCTGTCTTGTCGGAAGGCGGCGGAGCGACACTCGCGTCGACGGCCGCATCGACCAAACGCTCGACCGATTTGGCTTGGTCGGATTTGGTGTTGCTGTCGTCCGGAGCGGTTGGCGGCGGCCCTGGCACCAATTCGTTGTTAGGTTTGCTGCGGCTCGTTTGGGTTGAGGGCGTCGCCGCGAACTCCGTCAATTGAGAGAACTCGGTGTGGGCGACAAACTCCAGTTCGAACGGCAGGATGCGTCCCAGTTGAACCTGTTGATGTCGGTCGATGCGGTAACGCGGATCCATCACGCGGTAGGCCGACGTGATGACTCTCGCCAAGTGGCATTCGTTGACCGTCGATGGTTTGCTGACTTGAACGGACGCCAAGGCCCCCGCACTGCGTTTGGTCGCGTTGCGGATGATATGCAATCGGCTCTCGAAGGTTCGCAAACCCAGCATCGCGAATTGCAGTTCATCCAACAGGTCGTTGGCGAGTTGCGGATTGGGATGGCACTGGATGATCTGATCGAAGATCGATTCGCCACCGCTGTCTTCGCCCTCCAATCCGTCGGACTCCGCCGTTGGCAATCCCGGCCGAGTCAACGCATCGCCAGCAGCCGGTTCGCGATCCGACGGCGGGACCGATTCATCCGGCGTGGCGTCGCCCACCGGAAAATCGATCGGTTGTTCGCTAGGAGGATTGGAATCGGACATAAAGCAGACGCTGCACCGAGGACGGAAGCCAACGAATCAACAAACCTGACACCGCGGCGTCGCTTTGGGATCGGTGAAATGACCGAGCCGTTCAGTTCATCGAAAATCGAAGGTGGGAATCCAAGGTTCAAACGTCACAAAGCGTGAAGGCCTGACGTAGGGAGTCAATTGGATCAGGGCGGGTGGGGATAAATTCCTGAGCAACGTAGCCAGTATAACCGGTCTCTCGGATCGCTCGGATGATAGGTGGATAGTTGATTTCTTGGTTAAAATCCAGCTCTCCGCGCCCTGGATTCCCCGCGGTGTGATAATGCCCCACAGTCTCGTGATAACGGCGTAGATGCCGGATGACGTCTCCGTGCATAATTTGCACGTGGTAAACATCAAAAAGCAGTTTCATGGAGGGCGAATCCACCGCACGAATCAAATCCACGCATCGATGGATGTCGTCGCCCCAGTATCCGGGGTGTCCCTTCATTGGGTGTGAATCATCCACGCTGTTGAGATGTTCCAGGACCAACTGGATACCGTATTGCTCTGCATACGGCATCACTCGTTTCCAGCAGGCCACGCAGTTCGCAAAGGCGGCTTGATCTGAGATCCCGGGTGTGTGCATTCCGGTGAATGTGATGACCGAAGGCGAGCCGACTTTCACCGCCAAGTCGATTCCGTCACGCAGAGACTTCTCCACCGCGTCGTGGTTGGCGGGGTCGACCGGGCCCTTTTGAAATCCATGGCTGCCGACCAAGGAAATTTCCAGACCCATTTTCTGGATCATTGGGTAGTGCTCTGCACCGATGCCCTCGAGCGCGACGTAGCCAATCTGTTTGGCTTCTTTGGCGAGCGTTTCAACCGGCATCGGTTTGAAGCACCATCCCATGATGGATTGCTTTAGCTTCGAATCTGAGTTCTTCGTTTGCGTTTCGTTGGCATTCAGACTGGCAGCGTCTTGGGGCGAGATAAGCGGCATGGGACTTGTCCGGCGATGGGGATGGATCGGATTCGTTGATTGCCCGGCGAGAAAGAGCAAATCGACCTTTCCGCCGCGAAGGTTCTCAGCTTATCCCAGAGCGGCGGAAGGCGGAGATCGCCCGAGAAACTTTTGCCCGCAAATTCTTCTCAAGTTGCCTAGTCCGCACAGTCGATAAATCTTTCACGCGACGCCCTGGCGTTGGACCCATCCAGCTTGTTACATCCGAATTGTGACATCCTGCCTCGGGTTGCCCATTTTCGCGGCCATGACAACCGAACTCTCGTCAACGGAATGATTCTCAGTGACATCCCTCACCGCCCGTCATGAATCGAAAGCGGATTCCACCGACCTGAAGCAAGCACGCCGCGAAATGGAATTGGACCGCATGTCAGGATTGGCTTCGCCAAAAACCGTTGCGTTGCCGTTGGCACAGGTCGCTCGATTGTTGATTGACGCCGCGTCGTGCAATCGAACTTGGTTGATGGATTTCGCAGATGATGTGGTGCGGATCGACTCAGATTTGTATGAAGTCCTTCTGGCGTACCAAGAACTACGCAACGATCTTCGGACTGCTTGAACTGGACCGCGTCCAGCCACACGCACGACACTCAAACATTCGAAACTCAGGAGCATTGCTATCATGCGTTCGATCGCCGTAATCAACCAAAAAGGTGGCGTGGGCAAAACGACCAGCAGTGTCAACTTGGCCGCCGCACTCGCACGGTCCGGAAAACGCGTCTGTGTGATGGACTTGGATCCTCAAGCTCACGCATCGCTGCACTTAGGCGTCACCGCAATCGACGGTAGCGTTCCATCGATGTACGAAGTGCTCTGCAGCGACACGACGCTGGCGGAAGCACGTCAGCAAGTCTCTGAGAACCTCTTCGTGGTTCCGTCCAATTTGGACTTGGCCGCTGCTGAAATGGAATTGGCCGGTGAAGTTGGCCGAGAAATGATCCTCAGCGATAAGTTGGCTGACGACGAAGAAGCGTTTGACTACTTGGTTTTGGATTGTCCGCCAAGTTTGGGCGTGCTGACGCTGAACGCATTGGTCGCCGTTGAAGAAGTGTTCCTGCCGTTGCAGCCTCACTTCCTCGCACTACACGGTTTGTCAAAGCTGTTGCGGACCATCGAAGTCGTCTCGCGCCGGATGAATAACAAACTGCGATTGAGTGGTGTGGTGCTTTGCATGTACGACGCCAACACGCGTCTGGCGGCGGAAGTCAGCACCGATATCGACGAGTTCTTTGCCGCCTCGAAGGACGGTCGCGAATTTTTCGCGGGAGCCAAGTTCTTTGACACGCGAATCCGCCGCAACATTCGTTTGGCAGAAGCACCCAGTTTTGGCCAGTCAATTTTTGACTACTCCGGCGATAGCAACGGAGCCGTTGACTATCAATCGCTCGCGGAAGAAGTCTTGGCCCAAGAAGAAGCCAGCGTTGGACAGCCGATGGAAGTCAGCAGCAACGCTCGGATGGCGGCTTGATTCACTCAGGCCACTGAAGTTTTGCGACTGGTTCGCGCGGTGTGATCACCGCGGAAACCGGTACGGGGTGTCCAAGCACAATGAACGTGTTCTGAAACGCGTCGTGTGGCGGATGGCCGTTGGGATGCGGTGTTGTTCGAGCCGCTTCTGCAAATAGATCGCAGCGAACATAGGTTGGCGGTTTGCTCGTGACGGGTTTGCTTGTCGCCCCATCGCCGTTTGTCTTGTCCGTTTTGGCGGACGAGTATTCTAAGAACCACCAAACGTGAATGCCCTCTTCCTGTCTTCCGATCCAGCGGAATTGAGCGGCATTGGAACGCGTCTCGGCGGGTGGACAACTCTCGTCGTTGCTGAAAGTCATGTGACGGCCGAAAGCAACTTGCTGCGGCTTGAGTTTGACGTTGGTGTCGAGGCCTTCCGTTGGTTCGGATTCCCACCTTTGAAGACGGGTCTTGGCTTCTTTCAACAGACGTTCCTCGTCGCCGAGCGAGAGACGAAACGCAATCTCGATGGACTGCGATTCGTCGTTCCACTGAAGTTCACAAAGCGTTTCCCGCGTGGGATGCATCAACACCCCACTGAGCAAAATGCCGCAGGCACAAAGGGCGGAGATCATTCGGATGCGGGCTCCTTATCCTCAGCAGCCGCTTTCTTTTTCGCGTCCGCCTTGGCTTTCTTCTTGTTCGCCTTGGTGTCCTTCGGTTCGTCCGATTCTTCTGCGTTTGACTCGGCCGATTCCTTTTCGATCTCTTTGTCGGCTTTCTTCAGTGGATCGTCCGACGCTGGCTCCTTGTCTTCCGCAGCCGCGTCCTCTGAAGCCTTTTCGCCCTCTTTCTTGGCGGCTTCCTCTTCCTTCTTTTTCTTTTCTTCTTTTCGCTTTTTAGCTTCTTCTGCCTTCCTCATGGGGTTACTCGATTTGCCCTTCTGATAAAGCTTGAAGCGACTGGGCTGCAACTTGGGCGGCCAGTGATTGTTGCCACCATCGGTGTCCGCGATTTCTCGTTTGGGATCGAGTTCCAATCGAACGATTTCTTTCTCGGACAAGAAGAGCCTTTTGACTTCTTTGCCGTTGAAACGCCAAATCTCGACTGGAATTTGGACGTCTTCCGATGTGTTGTCGGCGTAGTGAATACGAAGCGGGATGGGCATCACCAAGCCACCGCGATTCGAGAATTTGACGACGTAGAAGCGCGTGGTGCGGCGAAGCAGCGATCGTTGTTCGTCCGAAAGTTTGTCCAAGAACTGTTGGTAGTTCTTGCGGTCTTGTTCTTCGACTTTTTCTTCGTCGTAGTCGGGCGAATTGTAGAAGTCTTTCAGACCGGGGCGCCAATCGATGCGGCGGCGAAGTGGCAAGGCTCGATTGCGTTCGTCCGTGATGTTGTCGTCACGAGCGTCTTTCTCTTTTCGTTTTCGCTCGGCAGCCTCATCGGGATCACCACTGTCAATCAGATAGAGTTCGACCCCATCGATGGCGATGTCGACATGGTCGGTGCTGTAGAACCAACCACGCCAAAACCAATCCAGGTCCGTTCCCGAGGCGTCTTCCATCGTTCGGAAGAAGTCGCTGGGTGTTGGACGTTTGAACTTCCATCGTTTGGCGTACTGCGAGAATGCGTAGTCAAACCGTTCGCGTCCCAGCACGGTCTCGCGAAGAATGTTCAATGCGGTGGCCGGTTTTCCATAGGCATTGGATCCGAATTGAAGGATTTCGTCGCTGCTGGTCATGATTGGACGTTGGTTGTTGCCTCGCATGTACGGGACAATTTTTTCCGGCGGTCCGCGTCGTGAAGGGTAATCGTCTTCCCATTCTTGTTCCGTCAGGTATTGCAGGAACGTGTTGAGGCCCTCGTCCATCCATGTCCACTGACGTTCGTCACTATTGACGATCATTGGAAAGAAGTTGTGGCCAACTTCGTGGATGATCACGCTGATCAAACCGTATTTGGTGGCTTTGCTGTACGTGCCATCGTCTTCCGGACGAGGCCCGTTGAAGCAAATCATGGGGTACTCCATCCCGTACACCGGTCCGTTGACGCTGATCGCGACTTCGTAGGGGTATTCAAAGGAATAGCGACCGTAGACGTCCAACGTGTGAGCGATGGACTCCGTGCTGTACTGGCTCCACAACGGCTCGGCTTCGTTTGGGTAGTACGACATCGCCAACACCGTTTGGTCATCAACCGTGACCGGCATCGCATCCCAAATGAATTTGCGGCTGGCTGCGAAAGCAAAATCGCGAACGTTTTTGGCCGTGAAATTCCAAACCGCACGATCTTCAGTACGTGATTTCTCGTTCGCCTTTGCTTCTTCCGGGGTGACGATGAATTGAAGGTCGTCGCCCTTTTTCATCTCGGCGAGTCGTTCTTTCCATTCTGGTTTCAACACATCGTTTGGGTTCGCCAAGGTTCCCGTCGAAGCGACCACCATGTCGGCCGGAACATCGATGCGGACGTCATAGTCGCCCAACTCAAGTGTGAATTCGCCACTGCCCAAAAATTGATGGTGCTGCCATCCGGTGTAGTCCGTGTAGGCGGCCATTCGCGGGAACCATTGGGCAATCTCGTAAATGTAGTTCTCGTCGTCTTCGAAGTACTCGTATCCGCCTCGCGCACGGATCATCGTCGCGTCGACAATGTTGTAGCTGTATTCCAGTTTCAGTTGCGTGGATTGACCGGGGGCGAGTGGCTTGGGCAAGTCGACTCGCATCATGGTGTCGACGATCAGATGATCGATCTCGTCGCCTTTGGGATCGGTCACCGACTGAATTTTGTAGCCGCCATCGAAGGCTTCTTGCGCCAACATGGATTCGACGAAGGAGAACGACGCACTGCTTCCAATTCCAGGTGCAGATTTACTGGTGATGGCCGCGGAATCGTTCTTGAAGCGGTTTTGATCCAATTGCACCCACAGATAATCCAGCGTGTCTGGCGATTGATTGTGGTAGGTGATTTGGCAAGTGCCTCGTAGTGATTGGTTCTCGTCGTTCAGTGCGATGTCAATCTTGTAGTCCGCACGTTGCTGCCAATACTGAGGTCCCGGTGCACCGGATGCCGTTCGATAGACGTTGGGGGTTGGCAACCACGGTTCCAAAGGATGGAAACGATCGGTGGCATCACTGTGTTTTGGGTTGGGAAGCGGCTGAGCATCCACCTGTCTCGCAAGTGTGAAGCTGAATCCCAATGCCAGCAACAACAACGCAACGTGATGACCCACCCGAAATCCGAATTGCGAACCAATCAATCGGTTGCAGGTCTTCTTGATAGGAATTGAGTTGGCAGAAATGGTGTTGGCACGTTGGGAGGTTGCAGAGCGAGAAACTTCAGACGATCGAAATCGCATTACAAGAACTACCTGGTCTCGGAGTAATCGGGGCGTCGGGCAAGGGCCGAACCGCCTTCGAATCGCATGGTGAACGGCGTGGGTTTTCCAGGATACTTCGTTTTGAAGCCCCAAATGGCCGTCGGGGCCACATAATTCGGTAACGGCGGGAATCCGGCAGCAAGTCCGATTTGCTGGTCCCTCAGAATCGATTTATGCCTCGGTTGAGGGGAGCAAACTGCGCCCATCACTCTAGACAAACTTGCGCAGTCGTCAGAAACGGAACGATCGGAATCGAAATCCACTTCGCCATCTTTCCCGATTGATAAGCTCCGCCCGCCAAACAAAGCCGGGCTAAGTTTTCGACAGAGCGGGATTGTGATCTCGCCCCAACGAATCGTTATCAACTGAAGCTCTTCCATGTCCCGATCCAACGTTTGGCGATCGATTCGGCATTTCATGCTCGAAGAAGATGGCCCCACCGCTGTCGAATACGCTGTCATGTTGGCCATGATCATCGTCGTGGCCTCGGTGGGAATCAACATTTTGGTGACGGAGACGAGCAATAGTCTGAACCATTCCTCCGATGCCATTGCTAACTGAACTGGATTTGCCCCGATGAAAGCTCAGCAATCCAAACGGCCATTGCGACAACAATTGTTGATCGACCGCGACGTGCAAGTTGCATTGATCATGCGCGCAGTTCTGTACGGGACGGCATGTGTGACTTACTTCGTCGTGATTCAGTTCTTCACGCAATCGATGATTCACCCAGGTGTGGCCACCAGCGACCTATTCTTGTCGTTGACCGACGAAGCGATCTATTGGGTGCCTGGATTGCTAGTCCTTGGCCCGTTGATGATCTACGACGTGCTGCGAGTCAGCAACCGATTCGCGGGACCCATCTTCAGCATGCGACGCGAAATGCAGAATTTGATCGATGGCAAGGAAGGCCGAAACATCAAATTTCGCAACGACGACCATTGGTCTTCGTTGGCGATGCAGTTCAATGTCATTCGAGAAGAATTGCTCGAACTTCGCGCCAAGCAAGCTGCTTCGGGTGAGGCTTCCGAGGAACAGGAAGACGAACACGATGACAGCTGGATGGAAGCGGTGCCGGACGAAGCGGAACCCGTCGCCGCCAGCTGAGCGACTCAGAGCAAGAGCTTCGAGATAGCGTCGGCCCCGTCGCGTTGAACACAACGTGACCTCAAGTCACCAAGCCGGCGTCTCGCATCAACATTTGCAGATCGGCCCAAGCCGCTTTTTTCGCGTCTGGGTTCCGCAGCAGGTACGCCGGGTGATAGATCACCAGCACCTTGCTCTCGTGGTATTGGTGAAACCGTTGCCGCAAGCGTCCAATTGATAATTTCGAACTCAGCAGCGTGTGTGCACTGACGGCACCGAGACATACGATGTATTCGGGACGCAGAATCTGAAGTTGCTGCTCCCAATATTCGCGGCAATTGCTCAGTTCATTCGGTTCCGGGTTTCGATTTCCTGGCGGTCGACATTTGACCGTGTTCAGCAGGTAAATGTCTTCCCGCTGCAACTTGCAGGCTTGGATCATTTTGTCCAGCAATTGGCCCGCACGCCCAACAAATGGTCGGCCTGTCCGGTCCTCGTCCGCACCGGGGCCTTCCCCGAAAAACGCGAATCGTGTCCCAGGATTTCCTTCACCAAAGACTGTTTGGGTTCGGCATTTTGCCAGTTGGCTGCACTTCGTGCACCCGGAAACGGTTGTCGCCAACTGTTCCAATTGTTGTTGCCGATCAGCGATTGGCAGGCTGACACCGGGGTACGGATCGTCGTTCACCGAGAATGACTCAACGGGTTGCAAGCGGCTCGTTGGTGCCCGCGGTGGCGTTTTGACTTCGTCGCCAATTTCAGCGGCGGTGGGAGCCGGCTTCGTTGCGGGCGATGGTGATGCAGCGGTCAAGGCTGCTTCGGCCGGTGGAGACACTGCAAAACGCGATTCCCACTCCGCCACCCGTTCCGCATTGGGTTGTGGGATGAACGGCACCCCGACGCGATGCAGGTGAGCCAGCAATTCCTCGGCGGCTTCACGTGTTTGGGCGGGATCCAGTGGGTTGTGCGTGTCGTTCGACATGGAAGTCAGGAGCGAGGACGGAGCGTTTTCACGTCAAAAAGCGGTGTCGGCAGTTCGGTTCTGACCAAGGGTCGGATTCGACGAAGAACGACGAGTTTCGACCAAGGTAGGGATTCTGAAAATGCCCTCCGCAGCTTAACATTGGCAGGTTACCACTGATTGGTCGATCCATTCACCCGTCCGCCTTTTTCTTCCTCCGATTTTTGTCATGCCAGTTCCACAAGTCGCGATCGTCGGTCGTCCCAACGTCGGCAAGAGCAGTCTGTTCAATTGGCTCGCACGCCGCCGTCTCGCCATCGTGGATAACTTCGAAGGCGTGACTCGGGACCGGATGACAACCCTGATCGAAGCCGACGACCGCTTTTTTGAGTTGGTCGACACCGGGGGGATGGGTGTCGAAGACCCCGACGATTTGACCTCTGACGTTCGGCACCAGATCGATCTGGCGATCAACTCCGCGGATGTGATTTTGTTGGTGGTCGATGTCCAAACGGGATTGATGCCATTGGATGAGGAAGTCGTCGAACGGTTGCGAGGTTTGGAACGCCCCGTGATCTTGGTCGCTAACAAAGCCGACCAGCAACATCAGGATGTTCACGCCAACGAATTTCAAAAGCTCGGTCGCGGCCGATTGGTCACTGTCAGCACCCTGCAGAACCGCAATCGAGACGAATTGATTCAAACGATCGTCGACCGGTTGCCGGATTCAGAAGACGATTTGGTGGCACCCGATGCGGGGATGAAAGTTGCCATCGTCGGACGTCGCAACGTTGGCAAGAGCACGTTCGTCAACACGCTGGCGGAATCCGACCGGATGATTGTCAGCGAAGTCGCAGGAACCACTCGTGATAGCGTCGATGTCCGATTTGAAATTGACGGTCAAACGTTTATGGCCATCGACACGCCTGGTTTGCGGAAACGCAAGTCCATTCGCACGGATCTTGACTACTACGGTTCGCACCGCGCCCAACGCAGCATCCGTCGCGCGGATGTGGTGTTGATGTTCTTTGATGCACTGGAAAAAACCAGTCGTGTCGATAAGCAGTTGGTGGGCTACATCATGGAGCACCACAAACCGGTGATCTTCGTGGTCAACAAATGGGACAAAGTCGACAAAGAGGTTCCTACCGAACGTTGGGTGAAGTATTTGCGACACCAATTCACGACATTGTCGTATGCACCCATCGCGTTCATCACCGGCCAAACCGGGCGCAATGTGAAAGCGTTGCTGAACCACGCCGCGATGCTCTACAAGCAATCACAATCACGCGTGTCGACCGGCGAGTTGAACCGAATCATCCGAGCGGCGATGGACCAGCATCCACCCGCGATGTACCAAGGTCGCCGGCCGAAAATTTACTACGCCACGCAAGTTTCGACAGAACCGCCAACCGTGGTGGTCATGTGCAGCGACCCCAAAGCGATCACCAAAGACTATCAACGTTACCTGGTGGGCTGGATGCGGGACCACCTGCCGTTTGGTGAAGTGCCTATCAAAATGTACATGCAGCAACGAAGTCGCGCGGAAGCGAAAGCCGAACGATCCGGGCAAGGTCGTCCGTACGATCAGTAGGGAATTGGGACGCAGAGACGTTCCGCTGCGAAAAGGCGCGCCACGTGCAGTCGAAAAAGGTGCCTTTATTTTGGCCGCCGTCTGTGAGGTTGTCTTCGGCGGTTGATTGAAACAAGAAAAAGGGATCGCAGCATGTCGACATCGCATTCGCCCGTCACGCCAGCACCTGCACACGGAAGTTTCCCAGCACCGGAGACGCATTCCGTTGTGGTTGGCTACATCACTTGGTTGTTTGGCTTTTTCGGAGCCCATCGCTTTTACTACGGAAAGCAGATCAGCGGAACGCTTTATTTCTTCACGTTAGGCTTGGCTGGAATCGGTTGGATTGTCGATCTCTTCTTGATCCCCAGCATGGATCGGCGGGCACAGATGCGGTTTGCAACCGGGCCGCTGGACTACACGATCGCGTGGATTTTGTTGACGTTCTTAGGTCTGTTCGGCATCCACCGGTTCTATCTCGGCAAATGGGTGACCGGGGTGATCTATCTGCTCACGGGCGGGTTGTTCGGTGTTGGATGGCTCTACGATTTGTGGACGTTGAACGAGCAAGTTGATTTGGAAAATCGACGACTCAACCGCGGGTGATGAGGCATCGCACGTTCCGAGCGTGAGAGGCTTAGAATGGTAGCGGCCGTGACCGAGTTTGAGATTCGGTTGCCGCTCCCGCCGACCATCCTGCCCACTCCTCTCTGCGGATCTCCACCATGCGATGTTTTCGCTTTCTATGCGCGTTGTTGCTTCTCCCAACTTTAGTCGGTGCAGCCACGGCTACCGCAGCAGACTCTGCTCCAGCCGATCCAGCACCTGGTGACCAAGTCATCGCGGAATACTTTCGTCAGCAGACCAACCAACTGAGCGAAGACTGTTTTTCCAACATTCAAACGTTGGAAGATTGGACCGAAAATCGTGAGCAATATCGTCGCCAATTGCTGAGCATGTTGGGGCTGGATCCGATGCCCGCTCGGACCGAACTTCAGGCAGCGATCACGGGAGTCGTGCGACGAGAGGAAGCCGGTTTCCTTGTTGAGAAGGTTCATTTCCAGTCGTCGCCCGGACTGTACGTGACCGGCAATTTGTATCGCCCGATCGATGTGTCTGAGCCGCTTCCCGCGGTTCTGTACGTTTGCGGCCACGGACGCGTGGTGAAAGACGGCGTCAGCTACGGCAACAAGGTTCACTATCAACACCACGGAGCCTGGTTCGCTCGAAACGGTTATGTGTGTTTGGTCATCGACACCATCCAGTTGGGCGAGATCGAGGGCATTCACCACGGCACGTACCGAGAGAAAATGTGGTGGTGGAACAATCGCGGATACACGCCGGCCGGGGTGGAAGCTTGGAATTGCATTCGAGCACTGGATTGGTTGCAGTCCCGCGACGATGTCGATCCAGAGCGATTGGGTGTGACCGGTCGAAGTGGCGGCGGAGCGTATTCTTGGTGGTTAGCGGCGATTGATGAACGCGTTCGGGTGGCCGTGCCCGTGGCTGGAATCACCAATTTGCATGACCATGTCGTGAATGGGTGCGTCAGCGGTCATTGCGATTGCATGTACATGGTCAATTCACAACGTTGGGACTTTCCAATGGTCGCCGCGTTGGTGGCTCCTCGTCCGTTGCTGATCTCCAATACCGATCGTGATCCCATTTTTCCCTTGGAAGGCGTAGTGGATGTGCACGCCAAGGTTCGGCGCATTTACGATTTGTATGATGCCTCGGAAAAGCTTGGATTGCAGATCACCTCCGGGCCTCATCAAGACACCCAAGAACTGCGCGTGCATGCATTTCGTTGGTTCAATCGACATCTTCGCGGTGACGACAACTTGGTTGAATCCGTCGCGATCAAGTATTTCGAACCCGAAGAACTGAAAGTCTTCGAGTCCCTGCCAAAAGACGAACGGGTGACTTCGATTCACGAGTTCTTCGTCCCAAAGGTGTCTCCGCAGGACCTGCCGGCGTCCCTGAAAGAATTAGCGTCTGTCACGCCCGAGTGGAAACGTCAACTGAAGGAGCATACGTTTGCGGGATGGCCGACAACTACAGACGATGCCAATCTCGAAGTCAAGAAAACGATCGAGCTGGCTGATGCGAATGTGACCTTCGCCGAATTCACCAGCCAAGATCCCTTCCGGCTCCCATTGATCATCCTGCGGCCAAAAGGATCGGAAGATGGAGCCGCACCTCTTCGCGAAGGCGTTGATCTTCGTGTCTTGGATCAGAGCGGTTGGGAAGAGATTGTGGGAACACCAGAAACGAATCTGGATGAATGGTCGAAGCGGTTGCCCAACGATCGCGTTCAGGTTTTGTTTGCACCGCGAGGTGTCGGCCCGACACGCTGGTCCCAGGACGAGCGAGACCAGACGCATATCAGGCGTCGATTCATGTTGCTGGGGCAAACGCTCGCTGGAATGCAAATTTATGATTTGATGCGAGCCATCCAAACGTTGACCAAGTCTGAGAACATGATGTTGATGAGGACTTCGGGGCCACTGCATGTTCACGGTGAGGGCGAAGCAGCGGTTTGGGCCTTGCACTCCGCGGTTTGGACCGAGGGCATCGATCGCTTGACGTTGACCGACCTACCGACGACCAATCGCCAAGGACCCGATCTGTTGAATGTCAGCCGCGTCGCCGAGATGCCAATGTTGGTGGGGCTCGCGATGACCAACGTGGATGAGCTTCGGGTGGAGGGTGAATACAAGAAGGCGTGGGCAGACATCGCCAAGAGCCAAACGGTGCTTCAGCCGATCATTCGGAGCGAGCCATGAACGATAAGGCCTCCGACCAAGGTAATTCCAGTCGGCCGCCAGAGAATGCCAGCACTGAGACGAACGTTCGATCGTCGATGATTCGAATGTATGTCTTGATAGCGGCGTGGCTGCCCTTTGGGTGGTTGTTGTCTTTTTGGATTCCGTCCCAATCCGATTCCATTCGAGAATTAAGACGCAGTGGCGAGCTGCCAGTGATTGCTGAATGGATCGTTCGGTTGACCCCAACGTCGTCTTACTGGGCGGCTGTGCTGATGCTTGGATTTTCCGCGAGTTTGTTCGCGATGGGTTGGCATTTGCGTGTTTCGGTTTCCGATGCGGGCATCGCTCGGTATCGAAAGTGGACGACTTGGGGCACCGCTCTTGGGGTGATCGCGGCGGCAACGGTCTACGCGGTGATGTCTCGTGTGCTCTCGTGAAGCGATCTTTCGTGTTTCGATCCTGAATCGAGTAGATTGAATCGCACCGATCTACGTTTGATCGTTGAAGGTACCGACACTCAGGGGGAGAAACCGCATGCGACCGCGGCTTAAGTTCATCACGATCGGATTGACTTTGTTCATGACCGTCGTGTCGGCGATTTTGCCGACGTCCGTGTGGGCTTGCTTGTGGGACCGTGACACGTTGGCGATGGAACGTCGTTTCTATCCGCACGCGCACGAGATGATTGCGGGGTTCTTTCCCAAACACTCCGACGCGTATTACGAATGGCGAATCGACGATCGGTTGGCTGTTCCGGAAGAGTCGCGTTCACCAAGCGACTACGACGATTTGGCGGTCGCCTATGACAAGCTTGGGCAACATGACGAAGCCGTCGCTGTCATGGAAAAGAAGCTAGAGCGTTTCCCAAAAGAAGGTCGCTATCAATCGGAAGCCAACCTGGGAACGTTTCTGATTCACGCGGGACGATATGCAGAAGGGCTTGTACATATCCAGCGAGCCATCGAGATCAATCCCGAAGCTCACTTTGGACGAGAGATCTACCAGCAATTGTTGGTCGAGTACCTGATCCAGCAAGAGTACGAGCCAGAAGACTTGCCCATCGCAGCGTTGGATGCGAGACCGACCGGGTTCGCGAGTTTTATCATGCAACAGCGATCGCTTTCGGGCGACGAAGCCGAGGAAGAGTTGCATCGAGCGGCGGTTGGTGTGATGGGAATGATGCGATTCGGGCATCACGATTCGCCGGTTTTGCTGGAAGCCTTGGGTGATCTATTGGCAGGTGGTGACCCCGATGGCATGCATGATTCCAAAATGCTTTCGGCGAGAGCTTACCTGCAGGCCGCGTCGCGGGTGCAAGACGAGACCATCGCCTCGAAATACCGAGAGAAGGCGGAGGCGACGCTGTTTGGTCAAATGAGTGTGGAGTTGCCAAACATTGAAGAAAGCTTGCGAGCAGAAACACGGTTGGCCAGTGATCTGCATCAGCAGGTTGCGATGGACGAGGAGCGTTGGATCCGAGCGAACATTGACGTCGACGAGCAGTTCGCTCGCAAGTACCTCGAGGGACGGACTTATCAGTTGCCAATTGACGAACCGGTCGTCATTCGATCAGTGACGCGAATCGGTGTGAGTCGGATTTTGGTACTTGGGGTGATCGGTTTGGCTGTTGTGGGATTGGTTGGGTTTGTGTGGCGTCGCATTCGACGAGGTAACCGAATCGCCGCACATTGATGTTCATGTTTGCATCGGCGCATGAAAAACCCTCTTCCAACCGGGACGCGATTGAAAGAGGGCTGAGTCGTTCATCGGGTTGAAGATTACTCTTCCGATTTCACCGGGAAGGAATCGCTCGCCACCAAGCCACGGTCGACAACCCAAACGTTGCGGAAGCGAACGGGATCGGTGTGATTCTGCAAGAAGGTTTGAAGCGGCAAAGCTTCCTCGTCTTTACCTGCACCCGTGGGGCCTGGCAGGGCGACGTTGTCTTGAACCTTGACTCCGTTGACCCACGAGGTCACGTGAGCGGGGCGAAGTTTCTTACCGTTGGCACCGAATCGGGCCGCCGTGAATTGCACGTCGTAAGTTTGCCAAACCAAAGGTGGGAACGCCATGTTCAGACGCGGCGGCTTGAATCGGTAAAGAGCACCCAACCCGTTGAACACTCGCTCGGTGCCGAACGAATCAAGGATTTGACATTCGTAGCGGCTTTGCAGATAGATGCCGCTGTTGCCTCGTTTTTGTCCTTGCATTCCCGGCATGTGTGGGATGCGATATTCCAGGTGCAGATCAAAGTCGGTCAGCAACCAATTGATGTTGGCACCTTGCTTCAGCAGTTTTTGGTCGTCCATGTTGGCTTGGGTGAATTCGTCCGTGTTGGTGCCATCGAACAACACCAACGCGTTTTCGGGTGCCTTCGCTCCCATCGTGGGACTGGTGCGGTTTACCCGAGGCAGATCGCCCAAGGAGGCACCTTCCATGTTGATCAGCCGGCACTGTTCGGGGCCCGCGAACAACGCCCACGGTCCACCCGAGAGCACCAGCGTGTCACCGTTGCGACGACCGATCAATCGAAGCTGAGTTGACTCGTCAAACTCTTTGTCACCGGGCAAGCCGCCTTCGTAGGCGAGTGCTTCGAATTGCCCCGAACCCAGGGTTCGAATTTGAACGCCAAAGCGACGCTTGCCGGTTGAGTCAGAACTGTCCGCCTCGTCATCGTTCTTGCTGGCGGTGGGCATCGTGATGTCGCCGACGTATTCCCCGACCAGACTGAAATCGGTCGCGGCGGGGCCGTCGGTCGGTGGCAAGGTCCAAACACCTTTTTCGAGCCACACTGGGTCAGGTTGCGGCTTCGCGGGTGCGGCTTCCTTCTCAGATGCGTCTTTCTCGGGAGCATCCTTCTCCGGGGCATCTTGTTTCGGCTCGTCTTTTGCTTTCTCCTTCGCGTCGCCTTCTGATTTTGCGGGTTGTTCCGGCTTCTTTTCAGCCGGTTTCGACTCGGTTTTGCCTTGGTCGTCAGCCGGTTTCGTTTCGGCCGCTTTGTCGGCGGCTGGTTGGTCCTTTTCCTGAGCGGAAATGGAGGCGAAATTGGCGGTCGTCAGAAACAGTGCTACCAAGCCCAAAATGACGTGATTTGCACGCAAGATGGAGCGTTCTGGGGTCGCGTGAAAGGGTCGGAATGACATACTCGAGCAGGTCTCGTGCTTTCAGGGAGGTGGGCTGTCTGGGGGGAAGAGACATTCTAGTTCAATTGCGGATAGATGCAGCATGGGACCGAAGCAAAGTTTGGCGGCGGAGCCGTCAGTGACTCGACAACCGATCTCCGTTCGTGGGTGTCGTGTGCACAATCTGCAGGACGTGGATGTCGACATTCCTCGGGGGAAGCTGGTCGTCATCTGTGGGTTGTCGGGCAGCGGAAAAACGTCGCTGGCATTGGACACGTTGTATGCCGAGGGGCAACGCAGCTACATCGAGAGCTTCTCGGCCTACACGCGGCAGTATCTCAACCAACTAGACAAACCGGACTGCGATCGTATTTCGGGAATTCCGCCGGCGATCGCGGTGACGCGAGCTTCTGCGGTCAAGACGAACCGAAGCACGGTGGCCACGTCCACGGAAATCGCAGAACACCTGCGACTGCTCTTTGCCCGAGCCTCCGAATTGATTTGTCACCAATGCGGTCAGCCCGTTGTGATCGACAGCCCCCAAAGTGTTGCGGCGGCCATGAGTGACCCCGCCGCAGGAATCCAACGAGCCATCGTTGGTTTCGAAATTTGGTTGCCCAATCGCAAAGCCGCCTCGGAAATTCTGCTGGGATTGCAACAGGAAGGTTTCGTCCGCTTGGTTCTCAAAGGAGAAACCTTTCAGTTGTCGGACGACGACCGGTCGAAAATGGCCAAACGGATCGGCACCAAAGGAGCCACTGCATTGGTCGTCGTGGACCGTTTGTCCGCCAGTTCAGAAATTTCGCGTTGGACTGAGTCCTTGGAAACGTCCATGACCGAAGGCAACGGTCGCGCGGTGGTGCTGTTCCAAGCGGAAGATGACGGTCCACATTCGTCGCTGTCAACGCAAACAGTGGATGGCCGCGAAATGCGGCAACGCGTTGCCAGTGATCGGCATCGTTGTGATCGGTGCGACATTGATTACCCCGATCCGGTTCCGCGAGCGTTCAATTTCAATCATCCGATGGGCGCTTGTCCCGAGTGTGAAGGGTTTGGGGATGTGATCGGTGTGGACATGGATCGAGTGGTTCCAGACAAGTCCAAAACGCTTCGTGAAGGAGCCATCGCACCATGGAACGCACCGTCCTATCAGCATGAATTGCATGAACTACTTGCGCTGGCGGATGATTACGATTTACCGGTCGATGTGCCGTTTTCAAAACTAAAAAAGAAACACCTCAAACTGATTCACCACGGCGTGCCTGAACGCAAGTTTGGCGGACTGGACGGCTTCTTCGCTTGGTTGGATCGCAAGAAGTACAAGATGCACATTCGCGTCTTTGCCTCGCGATATCGCAGCTATCGGACTTGCCCGGCTTGTGAAGGAGCGAGACTGAAACCCGAGTCGCTGGCGTACAAAATCGGTGGGAAAAGCATCTCTGAATTGTTGGCGATGCGATGCGACGAGCTGGACGGGTTCTTGGCCCACTGGTTCCCGAGCGATGTTTCGTCCAATTCGGAGGAAGCATTTGCGGACGAAGACAATACGGTGGACGAAGCCCAGGCGGTGGGGGAAGCCCTGATCGGCTACCAAACGCGAGCGGAACTCGCCGCAGCGGACCAACAACGTCGCAGCACCATCGCACATGAACCCGTTCGTCAAATTCGCGATCGATTGCGTTACCTCGATCAAGTCGGGCTGGGCTATCTGCAACTCAGTCGGACGCTTCGTACATTGTCGGGAGGCGAAACACAACGCATCGCGTTGACGTTGGCTCTGGGCAGCACATTGGTTGGCATGTTGTATGTGTTGGACGAACCCACCGCGGGACTTCACCCGGCTGATGTGGAGCAATTGGTGCGGGCAATCGCCGAGCTTCGTGATCGCGGCAACACGGTGGTCGTGGTCGAGCACAACGATGCGTTGATCCAAATGGCGGACCGGGTGGTGGAGGTTGGCCCGGGCGCCGGTGTGGGCGGTGGTCATATCACGTTTGAGGGAACGCCCAAGCAATTGATCGCCAATCGGAACAGCTTGACGGGGCGATACCTCGGCAAGAATCGAAAGAAGACTCTCGCATTTGACCTGGAAGACGGACGTGCTCCGTCGGGCGAGATTGCGTTGCACGGTGCCAGTGGACACAACCTGCAAGACATCGATGTTGCGTTTCCACTGGGGTGCTTGACCGTGGTCACCGGTCGATCCGGCAGTGGCAAGAGTTCGCTGATTCACGACACCTTGTTCGGTGCCGTTTCGATTCGATTGGCCGAACGTCGTGGGGAAGTCCCCTCGGCCGACGTCGTCGCGGGGACGCTGCCGTTTCGATCTTTGAAAGGCGAGCACGCGGTGGATGACTGCTTGCTGGTGGATCAATCACCCATCAGTCGCAGTCCACGAAGTTGCCCCGTCACCTTCGCCAAGGCGTTTGATCCGATTCGACAAGCCTTCGCGGCAACGGTGGACGCGAAGATAAGGAATTTCAAACCGGGGCATTTCAGTTTCAATTCCTCCGCCGGCCAGTGTTCCACATGTGAGGGCGCGGGAGTTCAGACGATCGACATGCAGTTCATGGCCGATGTCTCCATGCGATGTGGCGAGTGTCGCGGCAAACGATATCGCGAAGAGGTGCTGCAGGTGCGTTATCGCGATCGAACGATTGCGGACGTCTTGGAGATGACCGTTCGCGAAGCCAGCGACTTTTTTCGTGAAATGCCGAAGGTTCAGAACAAGCTGCAGCGTTTGATCGACGTCGGGCTGGACTATGTGGCTTTGGGCCAACCGGCGACGACTTTGTCCAGCGGCGAGGCACAGCGGCTGAAGTTGGCGGCATTCTTAGCGGGATCGAGCAAAAAGCGAACGCTGTTTCTGATGGACGAACCCACGACCGGATTGCACTTCGACGATATTCAACGCTTGCTGAAATGCTTTGATGCGTTGATCAGCGAGGGACATTCGCTGATCGTGATTGAGCATCATCCGATGTTGATGGCAGCCGCCGACCAAATCATCGAAATTGGGCCCGGTGCGGCCGAGGACGGCGGACGCATCGTCGCCGCTGGAACCCGCGACGAAGTTGCCTCGGTCAACGATAGCCTGACCGGTGAAATTCTTCGCGGGATGTTGAGCTAGAGGATTCGTCCGTTGCAACCAAAACGGCAACGGCAAACCTTGGCATGGTGGTTCCAGACGATGGACGCTGAGTTTCCGACTAGAGACGGCAATTGTTCAGCGTCATCTCAAAGATGCCCGATGCACCGATGTCTTTGAGCTTTTCCATCACTTCCACGACTTCTTTGCGACGGACCATGACTTGGACCGCACACCACTGTTGGTCTTCCAAAGAGTTGATCGTTGGTGAGTTGTAACCGGGCGTGATCTTTTCCGCTTCGCTCAGCTTCGCACGCGGCACGTTGTACTCGACCAACGAGTAATCGCGGGCGAGCACGACACCCTCCAAGCGAGACACCAAACGATCCGCGACGTCTTGGCAACGATGGGAATCGTTCTGCACCAAAACTGTTTCGTAATGACCGATCTCTTCCAAAATGCGGAGTCGATTGGCGGCGAGCGTGCTGCCGGTTTCCACCAAGTCAACGATGGCGTCGGCGACGCCCAGACGGATCATTGCCTCGACGCTGCCGGACAACGAAACCAGATGTGCTTTGGCATTTTTCTTCGCCAGGTATTGCTCGGTGACATGCGGGAAGCTGGTCGCGATCCGTTTGCCATCGAGCTGCGAAGCATCCGTGATGTCGGCGTCGTCGGGAACGCAAAACGCCAACCGGCAACGTCCCACCCCAAACGCCATTCGTTGCTCGACGTCCGCGCCGGCTTCCTCGACCAAGTCGCTGCCGGTGATCCCCATGTCGATCGCCCCTTCGGCACACAGCGTCGGGATGTCGTCCGTACGCAGGAAGATCAGGTCGATCGGCAGACCGCTGACGCGTGCGAACAAGCCGCGGTTTTGGCGGCGAAAGCTCAAGCCCGCTTGGTTCAGCAGTCCGGTGGCCAGTTCACTCAGCCGTCCTTTGCTGGGGACACCCAAACGCAGGAAACTGTTCGAGTCCGTTTGATTGCCGGGGGGGGCCAAGGTCGTCATGGAATGTCAGGAAGATCGAGATCCGAAGCGGGGAGAGGCGAAAATCGTAATCGCTCGTCCTGATTTTTGGCAGGTCCCTGCCGCAATCCCCGCGAGATCTGGTCTAAGAATCGGTGGAGTCAGAATCCTTTTTCGCGGGTCGCGAAGCTTTTTCGACCAATCCAGACGTGCCCTCACGGCGGGCGAGTTCCGCGGCGACTTCGTCCAGCTCGATGCCTCGCCACGCCATCAAGACCATCGCGTGGTAGATCAAGTCGCCGGCTTCGTAGATCGCGTGTTGACGGCCGGCTTCATCGGGTTCGTCCGCCGCTTCGATCAGTTCCTCGGCTTCTTCGCGAATCTTCTTGCCAATCGCTTCGGCACCGCCATTCATCAGCTTGGTGGTGTAGGAGCCTTCCGGTCGCTCGGCCGCTCGCGTTCGCAGGGTGGACATCAGGCGATCCAGTGGCAGCAACGAGTCAGGCATGGGGTTCCCAGAGGTCGGCGTGGGGCGAGTGAACGTCGACAACCTTACTCAGGCAAACGAAGAATCGGAACCCACCGGTCGTGACGACCCGAGGATTCCGATGGTTGAGATGCGAGGTGAGTCGCAGGCGGTTAGCGGAGACTTACGCAAAAGCTGAGCTCGCCAACCCGTTCGCTTTCGGATGATTGGATCACCAAAGCCTGTCTCACCAAGGAACGATGGGGTTCTGCGTTGGTGGGCAGTACGGTTGCGGCTGAGGCACCCAGCGGCGATCGACGGCCTTCGCGTGACTATGGCTCGACTGGCCGAACCACGAATTCGCGGTCGAGTCCGATCGGGCGTTGGCCCAGTTGCCAAGTGCCTTGGCCGTGCTGCTGCTGTTGGAGTAGCCACCGAAGGTTCGAGCGGTGGAATTGGCGTGCGATCGAGCACCATAGCCGTTGGCGATCGAACGCCCGTTGCTGATCGCAACGCCGCCGTTTGCGAAGGCGGAACTGTTTCCGCTGGCGAAGCCGCCGTTGCGACCGCTACCTCGCATGTCGGCTCGGGCGAAGCCGCCGTTGGTGGCGTAGGATCGGGCGTTCAGTCGCGTGTTGCCGCGGCCGCTGGCGGTTGAAATCGCCGTGCCTCCGTTGGAATAGCTGCTGGCGGTGACCTGGGCGTTGGCTTCGGCGGTGAACAAGCAGATGGCTGCTACTGCGACGGCGATGAGACGAGCGGACATGGTTGGGTTCCTCAGTCAGAGAGTTTCAAAGAATTTTCAAGACGTTGTTGTCTTCACCGGACCCTTGCGAGAAACCCGCGGATTGCCCCTCACTCAATCAAAATGTTTTTCCACTTTTTTCCTGACGAGATCTTCTGGGGCCGCGATGGACGACGCGAAAAGTTGGGTTTCGGGTAAGCTTCCTTCAAGCCAGAAACGACGGTTTCCGCCCATCTGCGAAGGTGCGGCCAGTTGCCACCGAACGAATGAGGACCCGTTTTGTCGAATGAGAAGCAAGCGATCGCGGAGGACATTTTCTTCGACGCCATCGAATTGCCCTCCGAGAAACGCGAGGCTTTCTTGCAGGAACGATGCGGCGACGATGCGACGCTCCTGGCAATCGTTCGCGATTTGATCGCGGCGGACGAGGCCGCCCAAGGAGATCCGTTTTTGCAGTCTCGGTTCATGCCGGCGTCGCCATTGATGCAGATGCGGGGCGAGGAGTTCGGGGATACGAGCGATGGCGTTCCAACGGAGTACGAGGCCGTTCGTGAGACCGCTCGTTTCGAGATTCTCTCTCGCCACGAAGAAGGCGGCTTGGGTGAAGTTTTGGTGGCACACGATCGACAACTCGATCGGGAAGTGGCGATCAAGCAGATACGACCTCAATGGAATGGCCACGAAGAAGCCAACGCTCGGTTTCTTCGCGAAGCCGAATTGACTGGAAGGTTGGAGCATCCCGGCATCGTCCCCGTCTACGCGATGGGAACATGGAAGGACGGACGGCCGTTCTACGCGATGCGTTTCATCGAGGGAAAAACGCTCCGCGAAGTGATTCACGAACATCGTGAAAAGTTGACTGCTTTGTCACCGTCAGATGTTTCATCGGTGAACGAACCGACTCGTGCGTTGCGAGATTTGCTGAA
The DNA here is from genome assembly GCF_020966775.1 of Rhodopirellula halodulae. Taxonomy (NCBI): domain Bacteria; kingdom Pseudomonadati; phylum Planctomycetota; class Planctomycetia; order Pirellulales; family Pirellulaceae; genus Rhodopirellula; species Rhodopirellula halodulae. Next base: position 2,043,348 of record NZ_JAJKFV010000029.1, read on the forward strand.
TCGCTTTGTCGACGTTTGCAACACGATCGAGTACGCCCACAGTCGCCGGATCATTCACCGCGACATCAAACCGGCCAACATCATGATCGGGCCGTATGGCGAGACGCTGGTGGTGGATTGGGGGTTGGCCAAGCAATTGGATGTACCGGAAGTTGATGGTCAAACCGGGGTGACGGATCAGAGCATCGCAACCGACAGTTCCACCGGTAGCGGTTCGCGAAACGGGTCCAATCACACGCGTGTCGGCGGCACAGTGGGGACGCCTCAATACATGAGCCCTGAACAGGCTCAAGGAAGAACGGACGAAGTCGGTATCGCGACCGACGTGTATCTGCTGGGGGCAACGCTCTATCAAATTTTGACAGGCTCGCCGCCTCATCAAGATGATTCCGTCAGCCAGATTTTGCATCGGATTGAACAAGACCAAATTGTTCCGCCGCGTCAGATCGATTCGAATGTGCCGGAGCCTTTGCAGGCGATCTGTCTGCACGCGATGGCGACTCGGCCGGCCGATCGGTACTCAAAGGCATCTGAATTGGCCGCGGATGTGGAACGATGGCTCGCTGATGAACCCGTGTCGGTTTTTCATGATCCGCTTCCAGTGCGGATGGGGCGTTGGGGGCGAAAGCATCGAACAATCGTGACCAGTGGGGCGGTTGCCGCCTTGTTATTGATGATCGGTTCCGTGGTCGGTGCGGGTATCTGGAGCTACGAAAGTTCTCGCAGAATCGCGGTCGAACGCGAACGGAACTTGAAGGAATTGGAGCTGCGAATCGCACGATCCAATCGGCTCAATGAAATTCGCAACGCCGTGGATTCGGCGTGGCAGGTCGCGACGCGAGAGATCGAGGTGAACCGATTTGAATCCGCGTTGGGTGTTTTGCAGCGGGCCCTGGTGACGCTGGAGGACCAAAGCGAAATGGAGTCGGCACGCGAACGCATCGCCGCGAAGGCTTCGCGATTGCAGCAACTGGTGACGTTCTATGACCAAGCGGAAAAGTCCGAGCAATTCGGCATCATGAGCCGCGATACTCAGGGCATCATGGCCGCCTCGGCGGCACTCAAGTCGTTGAATATTTGGCATCAGCGAGATTGGTGGAATCATTTGCCCGATGAAGACTTGTCACCACTGCAGCAGGAACAATTGCGATGGGACGCTTACCAACAATGGATCGTCTTGAATGGTTTGTTGGTGAAAACCATTGGCACGCGATTGTTTGGCGTGATGCAGGCATCGGAATCGAACTCCGAGTCCAACGATCGGTTGTGGAAAGCGGTGTTGGCGATGCAGACCAAAGCCGGAATCGCGGAAGCGGAAGCTTCCAAAGTCGTGAGTCAACGAATTGATTTGTTCCGGCAGGCCGAAGCGGTTCGCTGGTATCGTGGGATCGCGAATTTTCGTTTGGGCGAAGGCAAGTGGGTCAAGGCGGAGGAACTCAATACCGCTCGCAATGCGGCTGACGCGCAGAAGATCGGCATGATGTGTTTGTTGTCGGCGATGGACCCGTCCTTTCGAGTTGTCTTTCAAGACTACAAACACCGTGACGCGGTGACGGCGGGGTTGGAGCTTTTCGAGCGTTCCGCTTCGCTGCGCCCCAATCACTATTGGACGCAATTGACGCTCGCGCATATGCAGTACTTTTCGGCGATCCAACAACCGAAACTCGATTGGACGAGTTACTCGTTGGCCATTCAAACGTTTGGGCGATGCATCGCCATCAATCCGGAAAACTGCTTTGGCTACGCGGACCGCGCGGCGTTGTACCGCATGCAAACGGATTTGCTGCGAGACGACGAGACATTGGACGAATCAACCCGCGACGAACGGGTGGAAGACCTGTTGCTATGGAGCATGCAGGACGCGGAGAAGGCTTACCGATTGGCCGATGAACAGCCTTGGGTCGGTTGGGTGTATGGAATGACGCTAGCGGCGATCGATCAAAACGAACGTGCGATCGATGTGTTTTTGGAAACGTGTCGGCAGTCGTTGTCGTTGGTTCCTGTGATGGATTCATCGCTCGTTGCGGCGGAAGATTTGCGTGGACGATCGGACGCGGTTCGATACGCCGAGCGGATGGTTGAGCTGCATCCGAACGAACCGATTTATCGAACGTTGTTAGCATCCATTCATTTGACTCGTCAGCAAAACGAGTTGGCGGAGGAAGTCCTTCAAACACTGTTCGACAGCCAATCAATTCAACAACTCACACCGCGTTTGATGGCACACACCTACGCGGTCCGAGGAATGATTGAACTTTCCCGAGAGGCGATCGGAAACGCGGCGGACGATTTCGAAAAGGCGATCATGTTGGATGCGCACCATTTGTGGGCGGTTTATGGATCAGCCGTTTGTCATGATCGGTTGAGGCAACAACAAAACGCTTTGCAACTGTATCAACGAGCGTCCAAGCTGGCGACGATCAGCGAACACCAGGCGGCATGTTGGTTGGGAATCGGTCGGTCACAGGCGTTCTTGAAGCAATACGACGAAGCCGCCGAATCCATTCGCAAGGCAGTCGAGTTGCAACCAGGTTGCGAAGTGGTTGCTGCGATTCGTCCGCTTTACGAGCAACTAAAGCAATGGTCCAAGGCGTCTCATTCAAAGGATGAAATGAGACAGCTTGCCAATTGGATCAAGGAGATCAACGAGTTGCCCCGAGCGACTCGGGTGTTGATCGCGAACCAACAAATGGATGAGCCCTACCACGCGGCTTTGCTCAACGGTGGATTCGAACAGGGCGGATGGAATCATTGGGCCAACGATCGTGGCATCGCTTGGATCAATTCGCCTGGTTACCAGGGCCTCGCCAGCATCACGTCCTCTCTGTCGCACGGTGGCGATCACTCGCTGCGGATCGTTGGCGATCGGTTGCCAGATGAAGCGAAGGCAACAACCGATGCCACGATTGGTGGACGCACGCGGCAGATTTTTCCCATCCCAGAAAATTCACGATGCGTGGTTTCCTTGTGGGCCAAGGCGGATGGGTTGGCGGAGGATGCTTTGACCGTGGTGGTGGGCGGCTCGGAAGTGCCTGTTTCGTTGACGCTTGATGCGGGGACCTATGACTGGAAGCAATTCTCAACGGAAATTTACTTTGATCGGTCCCCCGATCCGACCCTGACCAGTTTCGCGATGGAGATTCAAATTCGGTCTCAGGGCGAAGGTGAAATCTGGTTGGATGATTTTGATGTGATGGTTTTCGATGTCGATTGAGCGAGAGAAACACGGGGTTTTTGCGTTTTCTGAAATTTTCACTTTCCGTGAGGGGATGGATGACGGGATCTCGCATGGGTTGGTGAGGCGGCAAGAGTCAGCCGCACAAATCACCTCTTAATCTTTTCAAGCGAGAAAACCCATGTCCAACGTCATCTCTTTCAAAGTTCTCTCCGGTGTCGCCGCTTTGCTTTTCGTGGTCGCCACCAGTCAGTCCGCCTCCGCACAGCGAGCCGGTTCATTCGTCGATTTTCTGGGCGGCGGAGCGGGAGCTGGAGCGTCGGCATCCGGACAGTGGAAATTCGCGAAATCGAAGGCGAGTTCCAAGAACGGCATGAACTTCGGTCATGGTTTCGCGGTGGGGGCGGGGCCGAACGGCATCGCTTTGTCCAATTCAATCGGTGCGGGCGGTGCACCCGGTGGCGTTGGCCATAACCTGAATCTGACCATCGGCCGCAACGGCACGCATGTCAGCCACGGCGGAGTGGTCTCGCAGGGGAACGGACGAATCTACACCGGAGGTCAAACTGGAATTCGCAATGGAGGACCGCAGAATGGCCAGATCTACGGCGGAAGTACGTCCACCGGATTTGGTAGTCGAACACGAGCGTGGTCAAACAGCCGCACACGCTATTGGAATCGCTGATCGCGTTCTACCTTCCGCCGGCTGAATGCTGGTGGTCATATCGACGGACGAAGTCACTCGTCTGTTTTAATTGCGATCGCCGGAGGATCCAGCGATCGTTTTCGACGCAATCAACCACTCAATAATTTCGAATAGGTCTCGCCATGTTCATCTCAGTCAAAAGCATCACCGTTGCCGGCTTAATCGCTCTCGGAGTCTCTATCGGGCGAGCCGACGAACCCAGATCCGAGAGCCAAGCAGCGACGGCAGATCCCACGGTTCAGTCAGAAGCCCCTTCTCACTCACAATGGAAAGTTCAGTTCACTCGTGTGCCTCCGTTGCTGGCGATGCACCTACCGATGCTGGCTGGCGACCGCGGTTTGGTCGTGAAGGAAGCGGCAGACGAAAATGCCGACAACAGCCTGTTGCAGGAGGGAGACGTGTTGTTGGCGGTGGACGGTCGACCCGTCGTCGCTGGGCAAGGTGTTCCGCCCATGGCCCAAGCGAACATCGTAGTGCTACGTCGTGGTCAAACGGTCACGTTGCCTGTTCATTCCTTGGATAGGCAGATGCGTCAAAGTCACGGCCCGCAACCCGGCTTCGCTCCGTATCCATGGTTGCAGCCTCGTTTCGCGGCTCCGAGTGTCACCGCGTCTGCCTATGCGGGTGGCAACGAGAGTGTTTCGGTCAGTCAGAACGGTGATCAGATTCTGATTGAGATGGATCTGCCACAACTGCACAACGGACCACTTCGCTACCGAGGAACACGCGAGCAAATTGAAGAGGAGGTTCGCAACAGCAACCTTGCTCCCGCGGTCCGACGCCGTGTGATGGAAGCGATCGGTCAGTGAGCTTATGCGAGTTTCGAACGGCCAGCCAAATTGAGTCACCAAGCGTTATGCTAGGGCAGCCTGCCAAGAAGCCTTGGCGAGTTCAAACTGTTGTCCCGACTGATTTGATGCAGTCATCTACACCAACTTTCATCGAGATCAATTGCGTGAACCAGCCTGAAACCGAAGTCTCGATGTTGTTGCAGCAGGTCAAAGGCGGTGACGAGGCGGCCCGTGAAAAATTGTTTGTGACGTTGCAGTCGGAACTGCGTGACATGGCGGGGGCCTTGATGCGAGGCGAACGTCCCGATCACACGCTGCAGGCGACCGCACTGGTCAATGAAGCTTGTATTCGATTGCTGGACACGGAAGCACTGAAGAATGTTTCTGACCGGCGATACATGTTCGGCATGGCCAATCGGGCCATGCGACAGATCTTGATCGATCACGCTCGTCGCCGTCGAACCAACAAACGCGGTGGCGAATATCAGCGAGCATCCTTGGATGTCGTGCTGGACAACTTCGAGGCCAGCAATCGTTGTCAATACGAGGATCTCGAGTCGGCGTTGGATGCTTTGGAACAGGACTCACCACGCCAACGCGAAGTGGTCGAACTGCGTTTCTTTTCTGGGCTGACCAACGAAGAAGTCGCGAAGGTGTTGGAGATCAGCGTCGCAACCGTCGAACGTGATTGGCGAATGGCTCGGGCGAAGCTCTTCAATCAGCTTCGAGGCGAGTCTAACGATTGAAAAGGTCTTGGGGCGATGCGAGCGCTTGCTCCGCGTCCGGCGTGATGCGTGGAAGTTCGTCGTCGTGGGTTTGTTCACGTGGTGGTTGCCCATAACGTCGACGCAATTCGATCTGTTTGGAACGAGCTTCCTCCAAGTTGTGGCTCATCTCCGAGGTGCTTTGACGCGCGTTGGCGAGCAGTTTCGAGACAGATCCCAATCGAGGGTCAGCACGATTCGGCGAGACGGTGGCGATGGATTCGAGTTGCGATTGAGCCAAGGCCAATTGCTGCTCCAGCTCATTGACGCGAGCTTCTGCGTTCTCGACCTCTGCCAACGTCGTTTCATCAAATTCGACGCCCGCGAAAGAACGAATCCCCGCGTCCTGCAGCACTTCGCGAACGGTGCTGGGCGTGAGGAACAACGCCAACATCGCCAAGACCAAGATCAATTCACGAATGGCGGCGAAGCCGTCTCGGACGGACGCGAAAGACGAAGTTTGCGGTTCTTCCATGGAAGATTTCTCGATGAGACATGCACTGGAACACATTCTTTCTTTCGCGATTTTTGCGCGATTGCGTCTAGACCGAATTCGCACTTTCCAAGGTTGCCACGGACGCGGATGTC